>NZ_AP022587.1:2173787-2484328 GCF_010731715.1 Mycobacterium stomatepiae | reverse complement strand
AGGGTGTAGCTGTGCCCCACCGGCCCATCCACAATTTGCTGAACTGGTGTCAACGAATGTACGACTTTAATTCCAGCGACTGTGGACTGTGCGTAACCTCCCTGGGATTCGACCTGTCAGTCTTTGACATCTTCGGTCTGCTCAGCGTCGGAGCGTCTCTCTATATCGCCGATACCACCGAACAACACGATCCCGCAGAACTGATCGGCGTTCTCAATCGAGAACCGATCACATTCTGGAATTCGGCGCCAACAGCTTTAGATCACCTGCGCTCTTACTTCCCCGGCATAACACGGGACGCACAGTTGCGGATGCGGCTGTTCTTCCTTAGTGGCGACTACACGCCTCTGTCTCTGCCCGTCGACCTCATGGGCGTCTTTCCTGCTGCAACTCTGGTGTGCCTTGGTGGCGCCACCGAAGCGACGGTGTGGTCGAACTACCACGAAGTACACGGTGTAGAGCCCACCTGGCGCAGCATCCCTTACGGGCGACCCATCGACAACGCCCGTTATTACATCCTTGACGACAAGCAGCAGCATTGCCGACCCGGCCAGGAAGGCGACCTCTACATCGCTGGGGCTGTCCTCGCCGATGGCTATGTGAATCAGCCCGAACTCACCGCCGAACGGTTCGTCGCCGAGATCGGCCACGAGAACCAGCGGATGTATCGAACCGGCGACCGAGCGTCCTTTTTCCTCGACGGCAGTATCGAATTCCGCGGACGCGCGGACGCACAAGTCAAGGTCCGTGGACACCGCATCGAACTCGGAGAAATCGAGCATGCGATCGCCGGAACGGGCCTGGTGCGCGACGCGGTCGTCGCCATTCGACGCGGACCAACAGGTGACGAGCAGCTGGTCGCCTACCTTATTGCCGACGGGCTAAACACCCCCACGCTGCGCGCGGCGCTGCGAGATCGACTCCCTACCTACATGGTTCCCAGCCACTTTGTCAGCCTCGCCCGGTTCCCGGCCACCCCTAACGGCAAGCTAGACCGCAACCAGCTTCCATGGCCGCCGCCGGTTCCCACGAACGACACCACTGCAGCCCTTGCAAACTCCACCGGTGGCGCCGACTACGTGGGTTGGCTGTCGGAGGTTGCCGAAGACCTTCTCGGCCGCTCAATCAAGCCTACTGAGGACCTGTGGGACGCAGGTGCCACGTCGTTCACCGTGGTCCAACTCAGCGTCCGTCTACACGAACACCTTGGGATTCGTATCCCACTAAACGCGCTCGTAGCCCGTCCAACGATCGCTGACATGGCACTGTGCATTTCTGCGCGCGTGCAGACCGACACCGCGGTCGTTCGTGGCCATACCACCGACAGCCAATCGGAGATCGCCGTCAGCGACCTGCTCTATGACGTCGTAGGCAAACAAGCGTTGGCTTCGTCGCGGATCACCCGCCCCACCACCAGCGATATCACGATCGAACTGCCGCGTCTGTCCGTGCCCGCTGCGTGGCCCGGCTGGCGAGGCACTCATCGCGAATTCACCGATGCTCCCGTCGACCTCGGCCAGCTCGGGGCGTTGCTGGGGTGGGCATGCACTCATTCCGACGCACAACGCGAGGATCGGCGAATGTATCCATCGGCCGGTGATACCTACGCCGTCCAGGTATACGTATGGCTCAAAGACCAGCGAGTAACCGCTCGGGCCGGAACATACTGGCTTGATCCAGCAAATAGCGTGCTCCGGCAAGTCGACACTACCGGGATTGACCGGCGCGCTCACATCGCCTACAACCGGCAACTAGCCGACGGGGCCGCTGGAGCGATCTTTCTGGTCGGTCAACAACGGGCCATCACACCGTTGTACGGGGACGACGCCCAGAAATATCTGTTGCTTGAGGCCGGCTACCTATCTGAGCTTCTCATGCTTGCCCAGCCGACCTCAGGTGTGGGACTTTGCCCCATCGGCGGCATCGACGAACGCTACGTAGCGTCAGCGCTCCAGCTCGATGAGGACCAAAAAGTGCTGCACACCCTTTTGTTCGGTGCGTTCGGGCCCGGCGCTCACACAGACGTGCGCATGCCGCTAGCTATTGGTGACGCTACCGCGCGGGTTCACCAACCATCAGATACCTTCACCAGCGGTCCTAGCGAATCCCTCGAAAGCGTTCTGATTTACGGGTATGCAGCGCGGTTCGCCAGCCTGGCGAACGCGGATCAGTTGTGGACAGCCATTTTTGAAGGCGAGACCGAGGCCCAGGCCCTAGACCCCGAAAATCACTGGTTGGCCGAGTCACTGAGCGTGGCCGCACCGCTAGACCACGACTTGCGTGGTGTCGACACGGCACTGTTCCCATGGGCCGACAAGGATGACTTGGACCCGCAAGCACAACTGCTGTTGGAGCTGATCTGGGAGTGTCTTGAGCGGTCCGGGGTGACACCACAATCCCTCGAAAGCCGCGGTCGGGTGGGCGTTTTCGTCGGTCACCTGTGGCCTGGCGAACCGCGCTCTGGCCTGGCATCGCAGATCGCTAACCGGCTGTCGCATACTTTCGGCTTCAGCGGCCCCAGCATCGCCGTCGACACTTCATGTACTTCATTTTTGACTGCGCTCGACTGTGCTGCCACCCAACTGCGGGATGGTCAATGTTCCGCGGCGATCGTTTGTTCAGCTAATCTCCTTGACCACTTAAGCCATGTGCGCGCGCTCGCCGATCTCGGTTTCGTCGCCACCGATGTTCCGGACGGTGCATATGACCCTAAGCACCCCGGCTGGATCGTTGGTGAAGGTGGAGCGGCGGTACTGTTGGGTACACATCTTGGCGTTGGACCGTTGGCCGTCGCGCATGCTGAACTACAGGCAACGGGTATCGCGTTCGTTGGTGACGTCGGTCGCTTCGGGGACCCCGCACCTGCAGCGCAGCGAACAGCCCTAGTAGCCACACTCGAACGCGCTCGATGCGCACCAGCTGACATTGACTACGTAGAACTGGCAGCGTCGGGAGCGATACTGTCCGACGCGGCCGAACTCGAGGCGATCGACGCGACATTTCCCGACGGGATATTAGCCGGGACGATCAAGCCCATTGTCGGCCACTTGGAGGCCGCATCCTCGGCAGCGCAACTCGTCAAGGCGTTGCTATGCCTGAAACACGATCAAATACCCGCTACCCGGATGGCCGCCGATTGCGACGATCTGATCGACACCGGCACGATGAAGGTGAACCTGCCGAACGGGCCGACTAACTTTCCGCGACATAGCAATCCACGGCGCATCCTCATCAACGCTGTTGGGGCGACCGGATCTCTCGCTCAGGCTGTGCTAGCTGACCCGCACCCCAATCCTCATCCCGACGGTGACGGACCGCCGATACTGCTGTTGTCGGCAGCTACGCCCAGCGCCCTAGTGATTCTTGCGGACCGGTACGCCGACGCGCTGGAGTCGGCCGGCGCTGACACTCAATGGACGGCGGTGTGCGCCACGACTCAACTTGGGCGGGTCGCTCTGGCTCACCGCCTGGCCATTGTGGCCAGCAGCGTCGACGAATCCGTCAGCGCGCTGCGCTGCGCCGCAACTGACGCCTCCCATCCCGCGTTGCACAAAATGCTGGCAGGCCCTGACGTCGCCGACAGCCGTTGGCGCAACATTCTGCGGCGTTGGCTTAACGGCGAAGACATCGACTGGACATCCCAGTGGGCGGCGTTACCGGCCGTTGCTGATCTGCCTACTTACCCGTTTGAACACAGTCGCGACTCTGTAGTCCCGCAGTTGACGAAGCAGCGCACCGCGGATTGGTTGCCGGTACTGGTCGGCCTCTACGCCGAAGCCGCTGAGATCGACGATCTCGCCACGATCACCACTGACATCCCGGTTGCTGCCCTAGGACTGGACTCTCGCACCGCGGTCCGCTTCGCCCACACTGCTAACGCATACGTCAAATCTGGTCGGATACCTGCCACGCTGCTTTATACGCACCCCACACTCGCTGGGGCGGCTGCGGCGCTGCAGAGTCAATACGGTCCGCCGCACATCCAGGGACCGAAATCGGTATCGAAGGAATCCGTGGCCCCGCGCGGGGCAAGCGAGCAGGACGGGCAGCATTTGCCCGATGTCGCGCCGGCGATTGCCATCATCGGAATGGCCGGCAGATTTCCCGGCGCCGTCACCGTTGAGCAGCTATGGCAGAAGCTATGCGATGGAAGCGATCTGATAACCGATGCCATCGAAAGGCCCGAGCTGGCAGCGTTACCAGCTCACTTACGCCGCGGTGGCTACCTGGACGACATCGCGTGTTTTGATCCGTTACTGTTCGGTATCGCGCCGGTCGATGCAGCGCGGATGGATCCACAAGAGCGGCTGCTCCTTGAAGTGGTGTGGGAGGCGCTTGAGGACGCTGGTTATCCCCGCTGTCGCCTCGCCGAAGCTCTTGGCGGCCGGGTCGGTGTCTACGCAGCCGTTATGCACAACGAATACCCGCTCCTGGGTGCCGATGCATCTAACGCTGTCGAAGCCGTTGACATCGGAGGTACCCCCGCCGGGGTCGCTAACCGGATCTCGTACCACTTTGACCTGCATGGACCTAGCTTCACGGTCGACGCGATGTGCGCCTCGTCGCACGTGGCTCTCGACTTGGCCACCCGGGCGCTGCGATCCGGAACTGTTGAGGCCGCGATTGTCGTCGGAGTTAACATTAGCGTCCACTCAAACAAGACCGTCCAACAGGAACGGCTGGGCATGCGGTCAGCAGCAGGCCGATGCGCCACGTTCTCATCGGCAGCCGACGGCTTCGTCGCCGGCGAAGGGGCGGTTGCGCTCGTGCTGCGCACCGCCATCAGCGCACGCCGCAGTGATGACCGCGTCCACGGCCTACTACGAGGGATCGCGATCGCCCATGGAGGCAAGACGGCCGGCTACACCGTACCCAACCCTGCCTTCCAGACGGCAGCAATTAACGGGGCTCTCGCGGATGGCGGAATAGCTCCACGAGACATCGACTATGTCGAAGCGCACGGTACGGGAACGACCCTAGGTGACCCGATCGAGATAGCTGCGCTTCGCGCGTGTCTAGACCACGACCGCGACCGGCCCCTACCAATAGGCTCGATTAAGACCAATATCGGGCACCTTGAGGCCGCCGCCGGCCTCGCCGGGGTGGTCAAGGTGCTGCTACAGATCCGGCATCGCCAGCTGGTGCCCTCATTGCACTCACGGCCCCCTAATCACGAGATCGAATGGGGATCATGCCGTGTCGCCGACAGCCTTGAGGCGTGGGCTCCGCCATCTGGACGTCCCCTGTTGGCGGGCGTCAGCGCATTCGGTGCCGGCGGCGTCAACGCCCACGCCATTCTTCAGTCCCCCCCGCCTGGCCCAGATGGCGCCGACGAGAACCATCCTGTCGATGTCGAGCACCAACCTGTCCAGTTGATGTTGTCCGCTGCAACCCGGGATCAGGTACGGCAACAAGCGTCCGCCTTGGCAGACCGGCTTGAGGGTGACGGGACTCTACGGCTCATCGATGTCGCGTTCACCCTGCAGGTCGGTCGCGAGCGACTTCGCGAACTATGGACCTGCGAGGCAACCGATCGTCTGGACGCAATCGACCGACTGCGAGAATTCGCTGCAAACCAGGACGCCAGGATCTCAAATCCTGGTCAATGGAGCCCCACCGGCTACCAGCCGCCGAAGACACCCCCTGGACGCATTGTCGGCTTACCTTCCTATCCATTTGCGCGAATGCGGTGCTGGGCAGATACGGCAACACCTTGGCCGATCCGTCATGACACCATCAATAGTGCGCACCGCACTTGGCGGCGGCTACTGACGTCAACCCCAGCGGATGCTGGCCGGCTGGTGGTGGTGGCTAGCGACGCCGATTCGGATCTGGTGCAGTCCCTCGCCGACCACTGGTACCGGTCTGAAGGGCAAACACAGCCCATGACGGTTGTCGCTACCGCGCAAGCGGCAGCACCCCTACTCGCGCCGTCATCAGGCTCGGCCACGCTCGTTCTGCTTAACGACCTGCCGCGAGTTCGGACCTCGTCTTCGCCGACCGACGACGGCTGGCGGAACGCTTACGAGCTGGTCAGGGACGCTGCAGCACGCCCGGTCGATGCCGCGTTGCATGTCATCCAGGTCGCGAACGGCCTGTTGGAGGTCTCTGAGGCGCCACCGGATCCCGGCGGCGCCAGGCTAGCCGGACTGCTCGGTGCTCTGGCGGCAGAACATGGCAATCTGGATGTCACCATCCTGGATCTATCCACGACGGCGCTTCTCGACGCAGCTGAGCTAGCAGGTGCGCTGCGAATTCTGGTCGGATCAAAAGTGCGTGGGGAGGTCTGTTGCTCTCGCGGACCTCAGGGCCTGGGCCTGCTGGTCCCCGAATGGACCGAAGTAACCGCAACCACCGCCAGCGCAGTCCTGTCGTCGTACGGCACCTACTTAGTCACCGGCGCCACCCGGGGTATTGGTTTGCTGGTGGCGCGCCAACTCGCCGCCTGGGGGGCGCGGAGGCTGGTACTTGCCGGTCGTACCAGAACGATGGAATTCGATACGGCTATCACCGAGCTTCGCTCAGCGGGAGTCGAGGTGGCCGTCTATCTCACCGACATCACCGACCGTCGTGCGCTCGATTCATTTGTCGGCGAACTTTGTAGTCGTTGGGGTCCGATCCGTGGCGTCGTACACTGCGCGGGCGTGTCCTCGCGCGTCGGCGGTCCGCTCACCTCCGCGACCTGGGACATGCTGGACATGGTCAGTTCCCCGAAAAATGACGGAATCCGCGCCCTGCTCGACGTGATCGACCATCACGCGTTGGATTTTGTTATCAGCTTCAGCTCGCTGTCCGCAGTCGTACCCGCGTTAAGTGCCGGCGTCGGCGACTACGCCGCCGCCAACCGGACCCTCGAGTTGCTGGCCGACACTGCCCGCCGCAACGGACTGCCCGGTATGGCCACTATCGCCTGGCCCGTGTGGGAAAGCTCCCGAGCCGACGAAACCGCGCGTGCGGCATGTCGCCGTGCTGGGTTGGATCTGCTTGACGATCACGCCGCGCTAGCTGTGCTGAGGTTGGTCATCGCCGAAGCAGTCGCCCATCGCGGCGGGCGGTGGGCTGTGGCTCCGGTAGCCGTCCTGCACGCCTCCGGCAGTGGCAAGCCCGTAGCCCCTTTGCCAGCAGGCCTTCCCACTGTCGACCAGTTGTGCCCGCACACAACGACAGAACCCGTAAACGTGGACTGGCTCATCCAAATCGTGGCGTCACACTGTGGATTGACGGCCGACCAGATTGATCCAACATGGAAGCTCGGTGACCTGGGCGTCGAATCGGTCATGCTGGCCCGACTGACAGACGACATCGAAAAGCACCTGAAACGACCGGTTGAGCCTGGGACTTTGCTGCAGTTCCCGCACCTCACCGACCTCGCGGCGGTTCTCACGGCGCCTGGCGCCCACCCCGTATCAAGCGAGCTGGAAAAATCATCACTGACTACGCCCGCTCGCCCACCCATTGTCGCCGACCACCAGCAATCCATCGCCGTCATTGGCTTGGCTGCGAGGATGCCCGGCGCGCCCGACTATCAGACCTTTTGGCGGAACCTCGCCTCTGGGACCTGCTCTGTCTGCGAAGTCCCCCCAGGGCGTTGGAACGTCGCCAGAATTTATGATCGAAATGGCGGCGCCGGTAGGTCCGTTTCGCGTTGGGGTGGATTCATCCCGGGAATCGAGGACTTCGACCCCGACTACTTCCGCATGAGTGAAACCGAGGCAGCGGCGCTAGATCCCGCGATCCGACTTGTGCTCGAGCAGGCCGAACACTGCCTCGCCGATGCGGGCCGAGATCGCGAGCAGTTGGCGGGAGCTCAAGTCGGCATCTTCATCGGCTCTCGAATGGGTGATTACCGCCGCCGCGTCACCAAAGCAGCCAGGGACGCGGCGTTAGGTGGCGACCAAAACTTCATCGCTGCTCGACTTGCGCAGCATCTAGATACCCGTGGCCCCAACCTCGTCATCGATTCCGCCTGCTCCTCGGCGCTCTCAGCGGTGCACGTCGCCTGCCAAAGCCTCAGAGCTGGTGACAGCGAGCTCGCCATCGCTGGGGGCGTGGACATCCTTCTCGACGAATCGGTGTACGTACAGTTCACCCAAGCTGGCGCACTATCGCCGGACGGTGTATGCCGCACCTTCGACCAGGGGGCCAATGGGTTTGTGCCCGGCGAAGGATGCGGGCTGCTGCTGCTAAAGACGCTTGAACAAGCTCAGCGTGACGGCGACCGGATTCATGCCGTAATCAGAGGCAGCGCCCTCAACAATGATGGCCGAACGATGGGTCTGACTACGCCAAGTATTGACGGCCAAAAGCAAGTCGTCAGCCTCGCCCTTGAACGCGCTGGGGTAACCGCGTCACAGATAGGACTGCTCGAGGCTCACGGCACCGCCACACCCATCGGCGACCCTATTGAGCTCCGAGCACTGACTGATGTTTTTCGCGCTCAGACCGAACGCAGTGGCTACTGCGTGATCGGAAGTGTCAAATCCAACATAGGACACTTGATGAGTGCCGCGGGTATCGCCGGGTTACTCAAGGCGATCTTGTCTATCGAAAATGACCTTCGCCCGGCGACATTGTTCTGCGATCGTCCCAATCCACGTTTTCAGTTCGAGTCATCGCCATTTACCTTGGCTCGCACCGCCTTAGCCTGGCCAGATGGACCTCGCCTAGCTGGGGTAAGCGCCTTTGGCCTCGGCGGCGCAAACGCGCATCTCATCGTCAGCGAAGCCCCCGGCGATCATCACGCCCGCATCAGCCCGCTACCGGCGCCAGTCTTCCGTCGTCGCCGGCTCTGGGTCGAGGCTCTCGATGCAATCACGAAGTCAGCATCTGCCGACATGCACCACAACCCGTCAGACGAATGGACGTCGTCGTTGCTTGATTTGAACTTCTCGCCCCCGACGTTCACTTCAGTGCAGAACTTCGCCAAGTCTCAAGCCACAGTGAGTACTGATGAAGCCGTTGGCGAAACTTGGGATCTCACAGGAGGCCGGAAACGTGCGTGAGGCTGCACCGATCCACGCGACCTTCACGTTGCGCCACGACGATTTCGTGATGCAGAACCACCGGGTGCACGACACTTCCGTGCTGCCTGGCGTTGCACTCCTCGATGTCGTGCTGAGATGTTTGGTCCACCACAACATCGCGCTAGAAACTGTGACACTCGAACGGATTCTATTCTCCGAGCCGTTAGCGACAACCGAACATATCTCGAGAAAAGTCAGTGTCGTCATCGAACTACCTACCGCCACTGCATCCGGTCGAATAAGGGTATCGAGCCAAGCCGTCCATCCTGGCGATAGCCCTACGGCATCGGCTACCAATATGGAGGCCAGACTCGTTCTCGGTACGCCGCCCGTCGCCGCGCCCGCGCTTCCAACGATGCAGAAAAGCGACCGTGTAATTGCGATGAGCGAATTGTACCGACGTGCCCGCGCCGAAGGCATCCAGCACGGTTCCCGCATGCGATGCACGGGCGACCTGCGAGTCAGGGGCCAAGCCCTAGTCGCTGAACTTGCCCTTGAGCAGCCTGGCCAAGAACAATTCTTGTTACATCCCGCCGCGCTGGACGCTTCCACAATTGCCGCCTACGGCCAGATGGACGCTGCGTCCCGCGAACCATACATCCCGATATACATTGACCGATTCGTCTGCGCCGCGCCCTTACCCGCCAAATTTCTGCTCTTTGCACCGCAGGCCGGGACTCTTGCCGATAGCACAGAGATCATCGAGAACGACTACTGCCTCTACAGCCCTGATGGTCGGTTGTGCGCAATATTTGAAAAGCTGAGCTGCAAACGAATCCGGACCCCAGACCTCATCACTCGACTCGTTACCAATTCGTCTGACCCCGGACCCAATAACCGGCCGGCGATTGCCCGCCACGATGGCGCCCCCGCCGAGTCGTTCGAACAAACACCTCGAACGTATACACAGCTGCTGCGCAGCTGGATTGCCAAGCTGTTCGATACCGAGCCGGCCGACATCACCACGAACACCGGCTTCTACGAGCTCGGTCTGGATTCGACCGCCATGGTCGACCTCGCAGGACGACTTGAACAGGTCGTGGACACTCAGCTCTATCCAACATTGCTGTTTGAGTACACCGACATAGACTCGTTAGTCCACTACCTCGACAGCGTCCATGGACCGCTGCCCATGACCGGTGCCGGAGAACAGCCCGACATCTCCTCGCCGCACGACCAGCGGTTGGGCACGATTAGCCCTGCCCAATCGGGCAGTAACCCATCCGCCGTTTGTGCTTTCCTGGCGGCGCCCGTACAGATCCGCGACCCGCAGCTCTCGCCTTGTGCAAACGAAGTCCTAGTAGGTCGCCACATCGTTGCCAGCGGTCTCGACGACAATACTGTACGAATCCTCAAACGTCACAACGCAAACGTTCACATCTGCTCCGGTATGGACTTCAGCGGCGAGCTACCCCTGGTCTCCTCCGCCTCGAACCCGCCCGCGGTCGTTCTGACGATTCAGCCCGACTGCGACGCCGAAGAGGTCACCCAGACCCTCGCGAGGGCGGTAAGTCAAATTAGCGCCGGCACAAGCGGACCCGTTGATATCGTCGTCATCGCCTCCCTAACCGAGCTGCACGCCAAGACCGAAGCCGCGACGCGAGCCACAGCAGCCTTGCTTCGCACCGTTCGGCAAGAAGCCCCTCGACTTCATGGCCGGATCATTCGCTGTAGCGCCGAAACCGTGGGCGATGCCCTCGTCGACGAGCTTGCACGTGCTCAACCGTTGTCAGAAACCGCCGGAGTCATCACGTGGGCGCCGGGCCGTCGAACCGTCGAAGCTTTATGCGCTACCAGCAAGCAGTTTGGCGACTTTGGTGCTGCCGACGCCACCTCGACGCTGACCGGCGCGGTATGCGTGATTTCCGGAGGGGCGGGTGCGCTGGCCCAGTTACTCGCCGAAGATCTGATAGCCCGCCACGGTGCACGAATCGCGCTTCTGGGCCGATCTACCCCCTCGGAGCACCTGTTGCAGAGGTGGGCTAATCGCGCGGAGTCCGCGGCGGTGACCTATCACCGCTGCGACGTGGCCGACCCGGCTCAAGTGCATCGCGCGCTAGCTGACGTTCGACGGTGCCACGGACCCATCGAAGCCGTCTTCCACCTGGCCGGCACCCGCCATGACCAGCTGCACCACAGGATCACAGCCGACGCCATTACCGAGACCTTCTCCGCCCGAGTGCGCGGTTTCCAGCTGCTCGATAGCGCCACAACCAACGATCCACTGCGGTGGTTTATTGCCTTCTCGTCTTTGGCGGCGTGGCTGCCCAACGCCGGACAAAGCGCATACGCCGCTGCCGAAGCCGCCCTGGAAACGCTGGCGGAGCAGCGCGCCGCCAGCAGTGACCGACCAGGACGCACCCTGGCTCTTTCCTGGCCGTTATGGGCCGACGGGGCGATGGCGATGTCCGCTGAGCAGCAAAGTCAAGCCACACGCCGCACTGGCTTACTGCCGCTGCCTACCGAGGTCGCCATCAACGGCTTCGACGCGGTGTTGACTTCCTTGCGTGAAGGGGTCGCCGCCGTCCTCTACGGGGACCGGGACCAAGCCGGCTGGGTCCAACCGGCCATGGCCACCGCCGACAACGAGCTGGAAACGTCCACACCAGAGCCATTGTCTACCAATGCATCGCTGCCCCAGATCACCGGCCAAGATCGCCCGCAGTCGCTTCAAAGTAAACCAACTATCTACCGCGGTCCGCTAGAACTCGCCATTGTCGGCCTGGCCGGACGCTACGGAACCGCTGAGACACCCGACGAAATCTGGGCAATCCTGTCCAGCGGAACAGACAGCATCCAACCGGTACCAGTGCAACGCTGGGTCGGCAGGGGAGTCCCGACAACCACGCTGAATGCCGCCGGACAGCGACACGGCAGCTTCGTTGATAGCTGGGACCGATTCGACCCAGCCATGTTCCGCATCTCTCGTCGCGACGCCGAGCGGATGGACCCCCAGGAACGTCTATTTCTGGAAACATGTTGGACCGCAATGGAAGAAGCGGGTTATCCCGCAACCAACCTTAAGCGCCGAGACGTCGGGGTTTTCGTCGGTGTGATGTGGAATCACTACCAGCTTGCCGCCGTTAAGGAAGCAGCGCCGACCGCCATGCACGCCGCCATCGCCAACCGAGTGTCATACGCACTCGACCTCACCGGACCGTCACTCGCCGTCGACACTGCCTGCTCGTCGTCCTTGACAGCAATAAGCCTGGCCGCCAACGCGCTCGCCGCCGGCCACTGTCACATGGCACTGGCCGGCGGCGTCAACCTCACCACCCATCCCGCCAAATACCTTCAGCTCGCCGAAGGCGGATTTCTGTCCGCCGACGGCCGGTGCCGGACATTCGGTTCCGGCGGAACAGGTTACGTCCCCGGCGAAGGCGTCGGCGTTGTCCTCTTGCGCCCACTTGCTGATGCACTCGCCGACGGCGACCACATCTGGGGAGTACTTGAAGCAGAAGCGATTAACCACTCGGGGCATTCCAGCGGATTCTCCGTTCCTACTCCCGTCGGACAGGCCGAAGTGATCACAACGGCCCTGCACCGCCACCACATTGACCCCGACACCATCAGCTACGTAGAAGCCCACGGAACGGGCACTGCGCTAGGCGACCCAATCGAAATCGACGGATTGCAGCGAGCCTTCGGCAACCATCGGAAGCCCGCATCAGTGCCGATCGGCTCGATCAAATCAATAATCGGCCACCTCGAGGGCGCCGCAGGCATCGCCGGCGTCACAAAGGTGCTGCTCCAATTCTGGCGTAAGCAGCTTCTGCCCTCGCTGCACGCGGAAACCCTCAATCCCAGTATCGACTTCACGTCCTCAGTTTTCAGCGTCCAACGCGAATTGGCTCCCTGGGCCAAACCGGAGGAGACGCCCCGCCGCGCCTGTGTATCGGCTTTCGGCGCAGGCGGCGCCAACGCCCACGTGATCCTGCGGGAACCGCCCCGAGCTCCCTTGAACCAAAGCGTAGGACCGCAGGATTTGTTCCCGATATCTGCGCGAGATATCCAAGGACTACGGGAGTACGCCGCGCGACTCGCCGCGCGACTCCGCGCACTCGAAGAGCCCGGAACCGAACCCCAAAGACTCGTCTCAGAATTGCTGGGCGTAGATGCCACCGAAATCCGATTCGACGACACGTTGGAGTCACTCGGGCTGAGCCACAGCGAGACGCATTCTCTAGCCACTCGCCTTGGGCGCACACCCCTTCTGGATGAGCCGATCTCATCATGGATCGGCGCCAGCGCAACGCCCGTGCTCGCGGCGGTCGCATTCACCTTGCAATGCTGCCGAACTGGACTGCAAGAACGCACCATCCTCATCGCCCACAGCTGCACCGACCTCGTCCAAAAACTGACCGCATTGGCTAGCGGGATATCTGAATGCGACACCACCGACATCGTCGATAACAAGTGGGAGCCCACGGTGCGGCGCTGGCTAGCGGGCGAAGATATCGACTTCGCCTCGTTATGGACCAATCGACCTAACACCATCCACTTGCCGGTACCCGCGCTAGGCAGCGGCCGCTATTGGGTCGGGGAGTGGCAAGCCCGACACCAGGCCACGGAAGAAACCACGATCAACCCATCAACACCCATCCGCCCCCCGATCGGCGAAAGTGAGAAATCAGTGCCGAATAAGGGCCCTGAGCCCGATGGCTCCGACCTAGTCAGCGTCACCGAGTTGACCGGCGGCATAGCTATCGTGGCCATGATCGATTCAAGTCACCACAACATGTTCACCACTGCACTGTTGGCACGGTTGGAGCATGAATTCGCGTGCATCGCCAGCCGTGACGACGTGCGTGTCGTCATCCTGACCGGTACCGAACGAACCTTCAGCATGGGCGCCACCCCCGAAACCCTTGAACAGCTGGCTCGTAAGGAATCGACCTTCACCGCAGCGCCCTTCCTATTCGAGGGCCTACAGCGCTGTCCGGTACCGGTCATCGCGGCCGTACGCGGCCACGCCGCTGGCGGAGGGTTCGCATTTGCCCTACATGCCGACATAGTCATCCTTGACCTCGACGGGACATACACGGCTAACTTCGCCAAATACGGGTTCACTCCAGGCCTGGGCGCCACCGCCGCCACCGCCGGCAAGCTCGGAGACGTGCTCGCCGCCGAAATGTTCTTCACTGCCGACACCTACTCAGGACGAGAACTACGCGACCGAGGCGCAGCAGTGCGCTGCGTCCCGTCCGAGGACGTATTGGACCAGGCACTAACGATCGCGCGCCAGGTCGCTGCCTTACCCCCCGATCCGATCAGGGGAATGAAAGCTCAACGCGGCCAACATGAATTAGAGAAGATTCGCCAAGCCGTCGACAACGAGATCGTGCTCCACGACCAAGTACTTGGCGACAGCGCCGTCGCAGCGGTTCGCGCACGCTTAGCACCCCGATCCGCACCATCTAGCATCGGCACCGTCCCCTCCGGAGCCATTAAGTCCCCGAAGGACCGAAAGCCCAGCCGAGGCATTTCAGCTAACAACGAGACGCTGGCAGCGATTCAAGAAACCGTCGAGACGGTCCTGTCTCAACAGCTGTTCATTGAACCCGACGAAATAAACCCCACTAGCACCTTCTCTGAGATGGGACTCGACTCGCTGGGAGCCGTGGAACTGGCTACCCAACTCAATAAAACCTTCAACCTCAACTTGGAGTCGGTATTCATCTACGACCACCCTCGTCTGAAGGATCTCGTTGACGCGGTTGCCACATTCATCCCGGAAACCCCCCGTGCGCCCACAACCCCAGCGCCGTCGGCCAATGCCGACGAACAACTCACTCGACAACTCCTCGCGACCCGCCTCAATAAGCCCGACCACTCCCGGTCCACCCGAGGCGGCGAAAACCGTAGTGCGCAGGTCACATTACCGAATCCGCAATCCATCCAGACACGGCCGATGGACTCACCAACACTGCTGTCCATCCGTCCCCGCGCTAGCTCCGCGGTGCACGAGAGCAGATCAGCAGACCCCAAGGGTCGGCAAAGCTCCACAGTCCCGGACGACGCTCGACAAAAATCGTTCGACCCGATTGCCATCGTCGGAATGTCGGCTCGATACCCCGGTGCCCGCAACCTCGACGAACTGTGGGCGCTACTGCGCGACGGCGAGTGCGCCACACACGCAGTAACTGCCGCCTCCTGGGAGCGAAGAGATGAAGTCGCAGACCCCGCCCACGCGCCAGGACCCATCATCGGGCAGGCGGCGCTCCTGGAAGACATAGATCGCTTCGACGCCGCATTCTTCGGAATCTCGCCCCGTGAAGCCGAACTCATGGATCCGCAGCAACGTCTGTTCCTTGAACATGCCTACCTCGCCCTCGACCACGCCGGGTATGCTGTCGGCCCCGAGACGCCGATCAACTGCGGTGTTTTCGTCGGCAGCGCGTCGGGCGACTATCTGCAGTACCTACGCGCCCGAAATGAATCAGACTCCGGTCAAACCTTCCTCGGCAACTCCACGTCGGTGCTCGCCGCCCGAATTGGCTACATGCTGAACTTGCACGGACCCACAGTGTCACTTGACACCGCCTGCTCCTCATCGCTTGTGGCACTTCACTTGGCCTGCCAGGCCATTCGCAGCGGCGACTGCGACATGGCACTCGCCGGCGGGGTCGCACTGATGACGACAGCCCAAATGCACACATGGAACGCGCGCTCGGGGATGCTATCTGCGCGTGGGCGGTGTGCATCCTTTGATGCCAGCGCCGACGGGTTCACGCTCGGCGAGGGTGTCGGAGTCGTTGTCGTCAAGCCACTATCTGCTGCCATACGCGACCGTGACACAGTCCATGCCGTCATTCGTGCCAGCGGGATCAACGGTGACGGTAAAACGAACGGTATTGCCGCGCCGTCGGCGGCATCGCAGCTGCGCCTCATGCACCGCGTCCATGCTGACGCCGCAATCAGCGCCAACGATATTAGCTACCATGAGTCGCACGCTGCCGGAACACAACTCGGTGATCCGATCGAAGCGAAAGCCCTCGCCGAGGTTCACCGAGATCGCTCACCGCAGCGAGGTCCCTGTCCAATCGGATCAGTCAAATCAAATCTGGGCCACACCACCTTGGCCGCCGGAATCGCTGGGCTGTTGAAAGTCGTACTGTCCATGCGGCACCAGACCATCGTGCCGACCCTGCATTTCACTGAACTGAACAAAAACATACCAAGTAACGGCCAGCTGGCCGTGGTGACCAAACTCCAACCCTGGCCCGCTGAAAACCGGGTTGCGACGCTCAGTAGCTTCGGGGTATCCGGGACCAACGCCTACATTGTGCTAGCTGACGCGCCAACGTCCGCCAGCCCCAACTGTCCCGCGGCTGAGCTGGATACCGATGCTGACCTCATCCTGCCGGTTTCGGCGCACTCATCGCCTGCGCTAACGGAGCGCCTGGCGCGGCTGGCCGACGACCTCGCCGACGAGACACCGTTGGCCGATGTGGCGTTCACCCTTTGTGTAGGCCGCGCGGCGATGACCCACCGCGCCGTCGTCTGCGCCGCTGACGCAGAAGAAGCCGTCGAGGCAATCCGTAGCGCGCTGGCCAGCGAGCTCCCACCAACCGTGATCGGAACGCTCTCGGCGTCGCACGAAGAACGTGCCCAGGCATACCTCACTGGCGCCGACATCGACTGGTCTTCAGACGCCCCTCGCTCGGGCCGCCGCATCGCACTTCGTCCATACCCACTCGGAGACACTCGGCACTGGATCGACGACCCAAGACCTCACGAGTACACCGAGAACGCCTGGCTCCGTGATCACAGAGTCCTCGGTAGATCGCTTGTCCCCGCGGCCGCCCTTCCCGCCTACATCGCCGCCCGCCTCGAACGACCCGTCGAACTATCCAACTTGCAATGGCTACGGCCAGCAGATACCGACGACGCCAACCGGCTAGGGCTAACGACCCAAACCAGCGCCGACGGGACGCGGCGGTGGTGCCTTGAAATCGACGGGACTCCCGTCGCCCAGGCAACCGACAACAAAACCGGTGCGAGCCATCCCGACCACATCCAAACGCCCCTCGGCTCCGCACAAACCGTCCGAGCCACCAATCTCTACCGACGATTCTGGGCAGCTGGGATCGAATACGGATCCAGCTACCGTCTCCTTGCCGAAATCCGCCGTACCGCCGATCAGGCGGAAGCCACTCTGCGCATCAAGGCCGAGACCCATCCAGTTCACGTGATCGACGCAGCTCTTCAGCTCGTCGCCGCACTTATCGGCTCCGACAAAGACGCCGCCCCGGCCGTACCCAGCTCCGCCGAGACACTTGCGATCTACGGCGATCTGCTCACCGCTCGGACCTGCAGTGCGCTCCGGCGCGCAGATGGCAAATTTGACATTCTTGCCCGCGACCGCGCACACCGGCCGATTCTGGCGGTCACAGGATTCACCCTTGCACCGCTAGGCGCCGGCTCGGGCGGACGGACCACGCTCGACATTCTGCTTCCTGCTTGGCTTCCGATCATTCCCCAGCAACAAGCGAGCATTACGGATAACGACGGCGCGGCGGTCATTGACCTCACGAAGCCTGCACCGACGACGGCCGAACATCTCATCATCGACGCCCGCCAGATTAGCGACGATGGCCTTGACGGCGGATTACAGAACTTGCGCAACCTGCTCGCCTCTGCCGCCCGACCCAATGCGACTTCACCACCGTCCACGATTACCGTAGTAACCGCGGGCGCCTCGGAGCTATCAGGCGCCCAACAGCGCCCTTCGCAAGCGGCTATCCAGGGCCTCGCTGCGGCCGGACGCTCCGAGCTCGCGGGCACAACTTCGATCCGACTCATCGATGTCGACGCCGGCATCGATGATCCGCTGGACGCGATGCGCCCACCCCAGGGCACCGATGCGGTGCGCGCCGCCGATGGGCGGTGGTTCCGACGCGCCTATCAGAGACCGCCGATCGACACAGCTCACACACCCGCCCCGCCGGAAGGGCTCACCTATCTTCTGGTGGGCGGCGCCGGGGGACTCGGACGGGCCCTAAGTGAACGGCTCGTGCGTGCAGGCGCCCGGGTGGGCTGGATCGGACGCCGACCTCTGGACGCTCGGCTAACTGCCGAACTGGGTCGACTGCGTACAGCTGGGGCCACGGTCGCCTACGAACAAGCCGACTTGCTGTGTGCCACCGAACTCGATCGGGCCGTGCGCCGCATTAGGCGAGAACTCGGCCCTATCAGTCGGGCTGTCCACACCGCGATGGTGCTGCGCAACGCACCGCTGCATGCCACCTCCGACGACGATCTGGCCGCCGTCCTGGGACCGAAAGTCGTTGGGATCCGCAACCTCACCGATGCCCTTGAACCTGAGCCTTTGGATCAGTTTCTGATCTTTTCGTCGGTCGCGAGCATTGTAGACTCGCCCGGACAAGCCAACTACGCCGCCGCCAGCCGTTACCTCGACGCCTGGGCACGCCTAGTTCGCGTCCGCCGCGGAGTACCCACGACCGTTGTAAATTGGGGTTACTGGGGATCGATTGGCGCTGTCGCTGGCTCTGGAACGGCTGATGCGATGGCCGCCAAAGGGATAGGGTCAATCGACGCAACCGAGGGTTTCGGCGCCCTCGAGCGGCTTCTATCAAGCAATATTCCCCAGGTCATCATCCTGCGCGCCGACCCAAACCGCTACCCGGACTTCGGGTTAGCCATTGTCGCCGACACCGACATTGCGGTGACTGACGCGTCAACCTTTGTGAGCTCGATCGCACCGCACCCACGAAGTCTCACAACCGCAGATCGGCAAGCCCCGAACGTCATTCGCAACCCCGATGGGAGCGACGGCATGAACACCGCAATGCCCTCCACCAGCGCAATCCCGGCCGACGCGGCACCGCTGAATGCTGCCCGAAATTTTGTGCGCAACACCGTTGCCAAGGTCCTAAAACTTCCCGCAGCCGCGGTCGAACTCGAGGAGCCGCTGCAGACCTACGGCGTGGATTCGATGATGGCCATGGAATTGCTACGCGCTCTGGAATCGCAGCTTGGGGAACTACCAACTACCTTGTTCTACGAGCACCTAACTGTTGGACAGGTGGCGGACTATCTTCGCACGGCCAAGCGGGAAGCATTCGCGCCAAGGCATTCCGTACCTGCCCCAGCGGCGCTGAACGACTCAACGCAAGTTGGAAAGACCCACAACCACATTGGTGAGATAGGTCAGCTTAAGCCGAATCTCAGTGCGATATCCCAACCCAACGAAAGTAGCCCCACCAACAGCACCAGCGTCGCGATCGTTGGTGTAAGCGGGCGATACCCTCAGGCGCCCGACCTGGACGCATTATGGGACAAACTCCGCGCAGGCCAATCCTGCCTGACACAGGTGCCGTCCGAACGCTGGGACTGGCGCCGCTACGCTGGCGCCCGCCAAGAACCCGACCGATCCTACAACCACTTCGGCGGTTTTCTGCAAGACGTCGATCACTTCGACGCCGGTTTTTTTAACATCCTTCCACGCGATGCCGCGCGCATAGATCCCCAAGAGCGACTGTTCTTGCAGACTTGCTGGGATCTGCTCGAGCGTGCTGGGCACAATGGTCGGCACACCCGCGAACGCAGCACCGGAGTGTTCGTTGGCGTGATGTACGGTTCTTACGGGCAGATGGCCGCCGCGCACGGCTGGCCGGACGGCAACTATGGACTCGGTCACAGCAGCTACTGGTCGATCGCCAACCGAGTGTCACAATTCTTCGACTTCACCGGCCCCAGCATGGCCATCGATACCGCGTGCTCTTCGTCGCTATCCGCAGTTCACTTGGCCTGCCAAGCGATTCGTTCCGGCTCATGCCGGCAGGCCATAGCTGGCGGCGTCAACCTCATCCTTCACCCCGCTCACCACATCGCTTTATCGGCGATGAACATGCTCAGCGATGGGCGGGCTTGCCACACTCTTGACGCCCGAGCGGACGGCTTTGTACCCGGGGAGGGCGTCGGCGCCGTCCTTCTGCGCCCACTGGCGGACGCAATTGCTGATGGTGACCAGATCCTGGCCGTCATACGCGGCAGCGAGATGAACGCCAGCGGACGTTCTCAGGGATACACGGTGCCGAACGCTCCAGCCCAGGCCGCTGTCATCACATCCGCTCTCAACCGAGCCGGGTTACGGGGAAGCGACCTCAGCTACATCGAGTTACATGGCACCGGGACAAAACTCGGTGACCCGATCGAGATCGCCGGGCTTCGCACTGCCATACAATTTGAGGTTAGCGAACTCGATGCCGCTCACCCGGTACATGTCGGTTCCATCAAAGCCAACCTCGGCCATCTCGAGGGAGCCGCCGGCATCGCAGGGCTGACCAGCGTCCTGCTGCAGCTAGGCCATGAAGAGCTTGTCCCACTCGCCGGTCTGTCAAACGTAAACCCCGACGTTGATCTAGGGGAACGGCTCAGGCCCAGCGGACAAGTCCAACCGTGGCCCGCCAATCCGCTCTGCCCGCGGATCGCTGGCGTCAGCTCATTCGGTGCCGGCGGTGCCAACACGCACCTTATCGTCGCAGAGGCGCCGAATCTGCAGCGGCTACGGCGATCATCGTCCGACGCGCCGCTGCTACTGCTATCCGCTCGCCACAACAGCGAACTGCGTGAATACGCACGTACCGTGGCGCGATGGCTGCGTGCCCAGCCGGCAGGGTCGGTCGACTTGCCGAGCGTGGAGTGGACAAGCCAAGTTGGCCGCCGTGCACTAGAAGTGCGCTTGGCTGTTAGTACTAACGGCGGCGTCGATGAGTTAGCCAAGGCCTTGGAGTTAGTCGCCGACGGCTGCGAGTCATCCGCAGTTTCCATCAGTGCAATTGACACCAAGGCGCCTATCGATCCCACACTTGCGCCACGGATCGCCCAGCTACTACTCGCCGACCGTGATCTGCCCGGCCTAGCGGCTGCCTGGACCAGCGGGATGGACATCGACTGGCGGGAATTGTGGAGCTCACCGCCGCCTCGTTGTGCCTTCCCGACGATCCCATTTCGAGGCCGAAGCTATTGGTTCACTAAGGAGTCTGGCCAGACCTCGCTGCCGAGTCCCGCGCACCGCGCAGCCCGGACACTGAGCGATCACCCCGCCGGCCACCCCGTTCAGGCAACTGACGCACCGTCGCCTAATAGGAGCCTCAGTCCGGAAGAAAAGGACCTTGAGTGGATGCGCGATCTGGCCGACGACCATCTCGTCGCCGGTAAGCCCATCGTGCCTGGGATGGCCCTTGTGGCGGCCCTGCTTGGACACGTTCCGAACGAAGAGATCTGTCTCAGCGACGTTCATTGGTACGCCCCGATACCAGCCGCTGACGCCATGGCTGCCGAGTTGGACTGCGACGGCCAGTTCCGCTGCGTGGCGATCGAAGGCACTGTGGTGGCAGATGCCCGAGTCGGTCCCAGCGTGACCTCGCCGACAGGCCACGCGATGATGCACCCGTCTGCCGTCGACGAGCCCGCCATATCGGCTGCCCAGTTCTATGACGACCTCGCGGCCTCGGGGCTTGCTGTCGGTGTTTCCTTGCGGACCATCACCCGAGTCCAGTTAGCCGCTACGAGAGCCATCGCCTGGCTACAGGTGCCAGCTCACCTTGACGGCCGCGCCGCGGTAGCGGCCCTACTGGATGGTGCTCTTCAAACGCTGACCGGGCTCATCGAGACCCCGTCGGTCCCGGCTGGCGTCAGCTACATGTGGCTGAGTCCCCTGCCGACCGAAGCCGTTGCGGTCGCCACTCGTTCGGCACAGGGGGAAAGCTACGAACTGACTCTTTATGACCACGAGGGTGCTGTCGTCGCCGAGATGCGCGGCATCACCATAAGGCCCACCGCCTCGCTGGTGTCGGCTCACCCCACGGTCCGCGGGCAGCTTGAATACCTCCGGGTCCAGACCGTAGCGGCCCCACCTGTGGCCAGCGCGGCGCCCGAGCGGGTCGTTCTTGATGGATCCGCTGTAGCAGCCGAACCGATAATCGCCGCGTTGCGAGCACACGGCCACACCGTTCACGACGACGGTTCCGCAGATACCGTCGTGCACATCCCAGCTCGCGCCGATGACGCAGACGTTGCGCAGACCCTGTCTGACGGTCTGAACCGGCTTCTGGCGTTGGTGAACAAAATCGATGCGCAACATACCAACCGACCTCGCCGCCTGATCGTTGCCCTTGGTACCGGATGTAGCAGCGTCCAACAACGCGCTGTCGATGCCGGATACCGCGCCGCAATCCGCACCGTCGTTGCGGAGCGACCAAGCCTTAGCGCCGTCACCATTGATGTCGCCGCGTTAGCACCCGCACAACGACCCAGCGCCATTGCCGAACATCTGCATGCGGATTCCTCGCTTACCGTCACGCCCGATGGGGCTTTCACCCACCAACTGGCGCCGTTTACTCCCGCGACCACCTCACCTCTACTGCGGCCTGGAGGCACGTACCTCATCACCGGCGGTTCTGGGGAGCTGGGGCGAATATTCGCCGGACGACTCCTGGACTTGGCGCCTGTCACGGTCATATTGGCTGGCCGTCGCGTACCCGGAGCGCAGCTAACAGCGTGGATGACCGGGCGCAGCAACGCCAACCGCCGCTTGGACTACATCCAACTAGACATCACCCAACCCGAAGCTGTTACACGCGCGCTCAAAACCATTGAAGAACAACACGGACCGTTGAACGGGGTCATCCACGCCGCAGGGTTGCGGCAGGATGCACGGCTGAGCGAACTCACTTACCACCACATCGATACAGTGGTACGGCCCAAAGTCGGCGGCCTTACGACGTTGTATGCAGCAATCACCAAGCCACTGGACTTCTTGATCCTTTGCTCTTCGCTGGCCACCCATACAGGTAACCCCGGTCAATTCGCATATGTTGCCGCCAACGCCTGTGCCGATGAACTTGCCACACGTCTCGGCGAGACGCTCTGCAAAAACACTGTGAGTGTCGCCTGGCCGCTGTGGGCCAACGGCGGGATGCGGGTCGATCCCGCCACCGAACGTCTCTTTGCCGAAACGTTCCGCATGCTGCCATTACCTAACGAAGCCGGCCTGGCCGCATTCGAATATGCATTGTCGGGGCACGACGCAGCCTTCGCCGTCGTTCAGCGCCCGCGGCTCGGTCACGACGACGCGCGCTCGAACTTTTCAGATCACCGGCCGACCGATCAAACCCCCGCCAGCGGACCCAGTGACCACGCGGTACCCGGCAATGCGCATGACCTGCTGGACGCGGTGCTGGACCAGCTTCGCGCCCTCGCCTCCGAATTCCTGCTTGTCGCACCGGAACAGGTCGACACCAATATCGAACTGCTTGACACTGGGTTCGATTCAATCTCGCTGACTGACCTGGCGAATCGACTCAACGCCCTGTACGGAACGACCTTGACACCGGCGACCTTTTTCTCATTCTCAACCCTAAACGCCATCGCCAGGTACCTGGTGACTGAAGAATATGCCGCGGTTTCGGCAGCGCAGACCATGCGGCCGACTACAGTCCAGCGCGCCACCGATACCCGGCAGCGAGCCGTCCTCCCGGACGACAAACCGCTACGAGCAGACGGGCCTGAACCGATAGCAATCTGTGGCATGGCCGGTAGGTTCGCCTCGGCTGCGAATCTAGATCAACTGTGGGGCGCTCTCACGGAATCACGATCGCTAGTGTCCAACCCCGATGATCGTCGGATGCAGCTGGCCGGGAGGTCCTTCGACCAGATTTGGCCGGCCGGATACCTGACCGATATTGAACGTTTCGACGCCGCCGCATTCGGCATTTCGCCCCGTGAAGCTGCGCTCATGGACCCACAACACCGCCTTCTTCTCGAGGTTGTCAGCGAGACACTACAAGACGCTGGGTACCCGCCACCGGCGTTGGCGGGACGCGCTATTGGGCTATTTGCTGGGGTGTCGACCAACGATTACGGCACACTGATAACCCGCGCCGGCGGCAGGGTCCCCCCGCATGCTGCCACTGGCGTAGCCCACGCAATCTTGGCGAACCGAATCTCTTACCAATTCGACTGGTGTGGACCTAGCGAAGTAATCGACACGGCCTGCTCAAGCTCGCTGGTAGCTTTGCACCGCGCTATCAGCGCTCTACGCCGCGGCGAATGTGAGGCCGCGATTGTGGGCGGTGTCAACGCCCTTTTGGATTCGGGACTATTTCAGGCTTTTGACGCCTCAGGAATGCTCAGTGCCGCCGGCAGATGCGCCAGCTTCGACGCCGCTGCCGACGGCTATGTCCGCGGCGAAGGGGTAGGCGCATTATTTGTTAAACCGCTGTCAGCAGCCCAAGCCGACAACGACGCCATCCACGCCGTGATCCTCGGCAGCGCGGTCGGGCACAATGGGCACAGTCCGTCCCTGACCGCGCCCAGGCCGCAATCGCAAGCTCAAGTCCTGCAAGCGGCGCTGGCCGACGCACACGTCGAACCAGGACAGGTTGGATACATCGAGGCTCACGGAACTGGCACGAAGCTCGGTGACCCCGTGGAAATCGAAGGCCTCAAGCAGGTTTTCGCCGAGGCGACAACGCCTGTGGCTGTCGGTTCGGTGAAAACAGTTGTCGGGCATATGGAGGCCGCGGCGGGTATGGCCGGGCTTATCCGTACGGCCCTAAGCCTTCGTAACGGCGTATTGACGCCGCTGGTTCATTTTACTGAAAAGAACCCGCTGATCGATTTGAGCAAAACCCCCCTGCGCCTGCTTACCGAAGCCCAACCATGGAATGAGCGACGGATCGCTGGGGTCAGTTCGTTCGGTTTCGGAGGCACTAACGCGCATGTGGTCCTTGCCGCCGCCCCGGACCGAGGACCCGCCGAGCGTAGCGTTGTCCCTGGCGCTGTCATAGTGCCGGTATCTGCGCCTAGCAGCGATCAGCTACGGCGATACTGCAGCGCTTTGGCGACCCGGATCCTCGCCGACCGCCTCACCGCTTGCGACGTCGCATTCACGCTCCGCACCGGCCGCGACGATCACCCGATACGCGCCTGCGTGCAGGCCAGCGATACCGCCGAACTCGCCGCTGGACTGCAAGCAATCGCTGATGGGATCAGCTGCCACATCTCCGACGTCCATGAACCTGGAGTATCTGAGCTGGTGGCCCGTTGGATCGCGGGGGAGAAGGTGACCTGGCCCAGGACCACCGGCCGCCGCGTGCACCTACCCCCAATACCCTTCGCTGGGCAGCGGCACTGGTTCACGTCAGCGATTGAAACGCAGATTGGCAACACCCAGCCTCTCGCTGCACCCCCGCTGTCAACGATTCGCCCCAACCTGCCTCCGCCGCGAGACAACTTGACGGACAAGAACCCGGGGGACACCGAACCGCATGCCCGGTCGCAGGTCGTGCTTAGCGCGGTGAACCAAAACCAACCCACATACAGGGCGGTCATGCGGCCAAACAATATGGCAGCGCCCGTTCGGACACAGTTGGCTCACACCGCGCCGGTAAAAGCCTGCGTCGATAATCCGTCTGTCCACATACGATCACATGTCACCGGCG
Organism: Mycobacterium stomatepiae; assembly: GCF_010731715.1. Taxonomy (NCBI): domain Bacteria; kingdom Bacillati; phylum Actinomycetota; class Actinomycetes; order Mycobacteriales; family Mycobacteriaceae; genus Mycobacterium; species Mycobacterium stomatepiae. The sequence continues at coordinate 2,458,833 of NZ_AP022587.1, read as the reverse complement.
TTGTCGTCGCCGCTACATCGAAGCTTCTCCTGCTGCCTGACGAGGCAATTGATCTCACTGCCGACTTCGCTCGACTCGGCTTGGACTCGATCTACCGTATGGATCTGGTCCGCGCATTAAATGCCGAACTCGGTACCGATATCAAAACCGCTGAGCTTTACGAGTTCAGCAATTTGCACGAGCTGATCACGGCACTGTGCCGTCCGAATCAATCCGTCAGTGCATCTTCGGCACCGGCACCGGCACCGGTGGCGCCCGAGCGGCCGGCAACCGAAACCCCATCGGCGTCGACACCTCCTCCACTACGCGAAGGCAACCGCGGCCACGATGAGAGCGCAAGCGTCACAGCGGCGAAATCACTTGTCGGCGAGGTGGTCACGCTTGTTTCACGCGTCACCAATCGCCCGGTGCAGCCCGGGCAGAGTTTTGAGGACGCGGGCCTTTCCTCGTTCGACATGCTGAGGGTAATAGCCGCTCTGGAATCGACCGTCGGATTCGTTCCCAAATCCATCATGTTCGACGAAAAAACACCTGAATTATTGGCGACATGGCTTGCCGCAGAACGAGGTGTCCACAGTCTGGTCAACGACCTAAAAAATCTGATCCCGGCAGTGCCAGCTGTCCAGACAGGACACACCGCCTACGGAACGGTGCTGCGTAAAAGTGACTTAGTTGGCGACCCGCAGATGGTCAAACTGGTGGCCGAGCTTGACCGGCAGCATGCCCGCGAAGGAGGCCTGCCTGGACGGGACATCGCGCCGCTGATCTTCTTGTCCAGCAGCCGCGATGGCTACTTGAATTTCACCGAGCGTGACGGACTGCTTTTGGCATGGAGCTGCGTATGCGCACAGGACCGGTTCCAGAATCTAATCGATGAGTGGGTAGCGTGGGCTCGCGATAACGGGATGCGGCCAAACCTATTCGCTATGCAGGCGGTAGAAACTGTTGCGGGCCAACCGTTCACTGCGACGCCTTTCGGAACGGTTCAAAGGCTCCCCGACATCTCCGAATTTTCCCTGTCTGGAACCGCGATGCAGCGACTACGCCACAAGATTTCACGATTCAAATCCACGCCCGCGGTGAAACTGACCGAATACACCCTCGGGAGTGACTCCGGCGTTGATGCCCGCGTTGTCGCGCTTATCGACGAATGGGCCGAGCGCAAGAGCATGGTCAATCCGTACGTCACGACGGTCCGTCGCGAGTTCCTTTGCGGCAAACTGGCCGAACGTCACCGACTGTTCCTGACGTCAGTAGCCTCCACCATAGTCGCGGCGATCGTCATCACGGCAATACCTTCAGAGAATGGGTACCTGCTCGATCTTGAGTTTGGAGCGCACGACATGCCCGGTGGCGCGATGGAGTATGCCATCGTAGAGATCATTAATATTTTGCGTGGCGAAGGCGTTCAAATGTTCAGTTTCGGAGCCACCCTGGGGGTGAAAATTGCCTCGTCGGCTAATCCGCACGTCGATGTCGAAACAGCTCTTGAACAAATGCGCAAGGCTAAGATCTTCGATGGCGAAGGTAACTTTCGGTTCAAGAATAAATTCCGTCCGCAAAACCTGCCGATCTTCTTGTGTCAGCCCGCCGAATCCTCCGCCGCGGATCTAGCCCCATTGGTATTGCTTATCGCTGATCCTAGCGTTACCGATCGGGCAGAACTGGCCGTCAACAGCCAGGCGTCGATCCCCTTGGCATCTACCGGAAGACGCGACCATTCCGACAAACTCGTTGTCGCGCAAGACAGCCCGCGCCGTGCCCAGTTACGACGCTGCGGGTTCAACACTTTGTCGATTGCCCCGCAAGAGGGCGCCGCGGAAATGACGACCGATTCATGGGCCGAACGCGACGACGCGCACATCTTCGCCCGCGCCCGTGACCTGGCTGATCTGGTCGAAGCCGCATGCCCTGAACTCGCCGCACAAACCACGCTGCCCTTCGGATTCGTTCATGCCGACACCTCCGGCCGGGCCGCCGAAGCGGCGCTGCTGCGCGGAATCCCGCGTGACCGCAGCATTTTTCAGGCGAACCTGTTCCCGTCATGGCTGTTCAATCTGGCCGATGTTGGGCTGCAAACCCATACCGTGCCTACCGTCGCAGCTACAACCGAACCTGACTTGTCTGCGCTTGCTGAAGCTGTCGACCGTGAAGGAAGCCGACTTGGGCTAATCGCCCTTGAGTTGGCGACTAATGCGTTCGGTGGCACGCCCCTGACCCTGGACGTCGTGCGCAGCGTGCGCGACATCGCCCGCAGTGCGGGGGTGCCTCTCGTCCTAGATGCCACGCGCGGCGGCGGAAATTCAGCGTTGTTGCTGGGCACGGATTCAGACACGCCGGACCAAGCCATGCACGATCTGTGGCGGCAGATGCTGGAGCTCGCCGACGCAGTCACCATTTCTTTGCCCAAGGAGTGGGGTGTGGGCTCAGGGGGTGTGGTCGCCACCGACCACGGCCCATTCGTCGATGCCCTGCGAGGGCACGTGGCCGACCGCGGCGAACCCGTATCACTGGCTGGCCGTCGCACGATCGCCGCCGCTCTTGCTGACCATTACTGGTGGGCGCAGGCTGTGCGTTCACGGGTCCGCCAGGTGGCGCAGCTGGCATCGGTGCTCCGCGGCTGCGGTGCCCCCCTTGCCGCGTGCGGCCCACATGCTGTGTTTCTCGACGTTGCAGCCGCTAGACGGAACTCCGACGAACGGGGTCCCACCCGACAAGAGACAATGGCAGGCTATCTAGCCTGGCTCTACGAACAGTGCGGTGTTCGGGCCGCTCCTCACCTGGCAAGTGGATTCGCGCCAGGCCAGGACTGGGTGCGTCTGGCTGTGCCGGTCGGGCTCGCCAACGCCGATATCGAAAGTGTCAGCACTGCTCTCGCTGGGGCGTTTCGCAACGCAAACCCACCCCGCCCGCTGCTGGCCGTACCCGGTCCAACGCCGGAATACCGCCTGCGTGAAGAAGTTCCCGACGACATCGCAGTCGACCTGTCGATTCGATCGACCAACATCACAACCGGCGACAACATCGCTGCCATTCACGATGAGTGCCCTCACGCCGTACGCCACCTCATCGAGCAAGACGCTACCTCTATCGAAGTTGTCGAGGCAGGAAGCGGACCGGTCATCGTTCTGCTTCACCCGTTCAACATCGGGTTAGGTTTCTTCGCCAAACAATTCGCACATCTCAGCACGGACTACCGGGTTATCGGCGTGCATGCCGCCGGCGTCGGCGCGAGCACCGGACCCGCAGACCTATCGTTCGAAGCCCTCGCCGACACAGTGGTCGAATCGGTCCGATCCCTTGGCGTCACAGGCCGATTCGTTATCGGCGGCGCGAGTTTCGGCGGTCTCACCGCACAAGCCCTGGCGGCGCGGCACCCGGACGACGTGAGCGGGCTGGTGCTGCTGGGATCGTCGCACAAAGTTGGAAACCGCCACGGCGAGATCAACCGCCTCGAAGACGTCTCGGCCGAGGATTTTGCCGCGATCGCAACCGCTGGCGGAGGAGCCGAGTCCGCCCACGAAGACGCGCGCCAGCAACTATTGCGCTGCGAATCGATGAACCCTCGGATCGGGCTTCGCTATCTCGACATGTTCGCTTCCCGCCCGGACCTACTAGAGAAATCGCGGACGCTACAGGTCCCGACGCTGATCATCCATGGTGAGCTTGACACTGTCATCGATATCGCCATCGGCAGACGGCTGGCCGAGGCGATTGCGGGCGCCCAATGGCAACCCATTCGTGGCGCCGGGCACTTCCCGAGCATTACCGCGGCTGCCGAAGTCAATACCCTAATCAGAGAGTTCATTAGAAAGTGTTCGACATGCTGAGCGGCGAACACGCGACGACCGCAATGGCTCCACCTGCACCGGACAAAGAGTGCTTGACCGATGCTGTGAGCATCGGCTCCAACGCAACCATCACGCGTACCGTCACCGTTCGGCCCAGTATGTGCGGAGCCAACGCCCTATTCCTAGCGCAAGTAGGGGACTGGACCTGGGAAACCGTCGCGTTATTGTGCGGCATCGACCCATTCAGGGCGCGAACCCGCACCGATGATCCGACTTACCTGTCCTTCTTCTACATAGATGCTCACGGTGACAACCAATTCCACCTTCAGACGCCCACTTTTGGCGACCGGCTCCACGTCGTATCACGATGCTTCGACTATGGCCCGGAGTCGGTCCTAACGATTCACCGCATTGCCACGACAGATGCAGGACTACCCGACACCCTCGAGGCGGCCGAACCTTTCCAGCGTCGCCGAGCCCGTTGCCTCTACATTCATAACTTCAACCGCTGGATTCGGCGCGAAGGTGACACCAACAATTCCCTCGAGCTCACCTCGCCGCGGGGCTTCAACCACACTGCGTTGCCCAAGCTGCCGACCGAATTCTCACCCCGGATTGCCTACGACACTGCTCGGCGCCTCGGTCGATTCTCCATCGACCAGTCAGTAGCCGCACCCACCGCCGATGATGTATGGGTCATCGACCGGGTCACTGACCCCGCTCGTGACATCAACGCCGTCGGACTGCTGTACTTCGCTTCCTACTCCGCATTAGTTGACAGCGCACTGGGCGATGTGTGGCGGGCACTCGGCCGCAGCAATCGATCCTTCCTTGGGCGCCGCTCCATCCGGACCAGGATCTGCCTCCTCGGCAATGTCGAATCTGGGATAGCGCTTCGCCTCACCGTCGTACGACATGTCGTAGCCGGCGGTGAACGGTTCGACATCGAGATGGTTACTGAAGAGGGCAGACGCATCGCAATCGCCGCAATCGAATACGCTGCGCTAGAACCGAACTCGACACCAAACGCCGGGATCGGCCGATGAACGCTCGTGCGGCAGTGCGCGGGGCAATCATCGAGATCTTGCCCTCTGTCACACCCGATGATATTGACGAAAGCCTGCACCTTAGGGACCTCGGAGCCGATTCAGTTGATCGGGTCGAAATCCTCCTCCAAGCTCTGCAGCGTTCCGGGGTCTCGGCGCAACTAGCCGAGTTCAACGACATCCCCAACATCGGAAGCCTCATCGCGTACCTCGATGCCAGGCATAAGGAGACCGCGCGATGAAGACCGTGGGAATTGAAGACCTGAATACCTATGCCGGGGTTAGCTATATTGATGTCGCCGACCTGTTCGAGGGCCGCGGACTGGATATTGCCCGAATGCAAAACCTTGGCCAGCATGAACGCTCAATCGGTTTGGGGTTCGAGGACCCCGTAACGAACGCGGTCAACGCCGCGCGCCCCATCGTGGAACGACTCGATCCCCAAGAACGAGCCCGGATCGAAATGGTCGTTACATCTACCGAATCGGGCGTCGACTACTCAAAGTCCGTGGCGTCTTATGTACACGACTACCTCAATCTGAGTCGCCGCTGTCGGTTCCTCGAGGTCAAACAAGCTTGTTACGGCGCAACCGGCGCGCTACAGCTAGCCATCGGCTACCTCGCTGCAGAACTATCCCCGGGCGCGAAAGTGCTCGTAATTGGCACTGACATTGCGCTGGTGGATGCCCGAGCCGAATACGCCGAACCATCCACAGGATTCGGTGCAACGGCAATACTTCTCGGCGGCGATCCCCTGATCCTGGGCGTCGATCTCGGTGCTTTCGGTACGTACAGCTACGAAACGCTCGATTCAGCCCGTCCGACCCCCCGAGCAGATATCGCCGATGTTGATCGCTCGCTTGCCGCCTACCTCGACTGTTTGACCAACACTGTCTCCGACTACTGCGAAAGGGTCCAGGCGGCCGACTTCACATCGTCATTTCATCAGCTCGCTATGCACACGCCGTTCGCTGGCATCGTGAAAGCAGCACACCGCAAGCTGATGCGTGAATCGGGATGGCTCAGCCAAGAAGACATCGACGCCGACTTCGATCGGCGGCTGTCTCCGTCATTGGTCTTCCCTCGTCGGGTCGGCAACCTTTGCTCGGCCTCGTTGTATCTGGCGCTGCAGAGCCTCATCGAAAACACTCATCTGACCGGTCCTTACCGCGTCGGACTCTACTCGTACGGTTCAGGCTGCTCGGCCGAGTTCTATAGCGGCATTGTCTCCGCTGGGGCTGCAGAGGCAATGACCGGATGGGGCCTGGCTCACCGCCTCAACCAACGAACACAGCTCAGCTTTGCTGACTACACGCAACTCCTGGACGATAACCTCGCGGTACTCGATCCAGTCGCAGACCGCGAAATTGACTGGGCCGCTTACGCGCAGTATGTCCCGTCCGACACCGGGCCACTACTGGCGCTGAAAAAAATCTCCGGATATCACCGGCGCTACGAATGGATCACCTAACAGCTCGCAGCGATCGGCGATTAGAAGCAAGCCACAGCCCGCTCCGGTGCGCATCCCGGGGCTTCCGATAGGGGAGCATCGATGTCTACAACCGAAGAACACGTCCGGTACGTGATTGCCCGAGTCGTCGCTAGCGTCATGCCCGACTTGCGTGCACAAGATGTCGACTTCGCCCGAACGCTATCCGACTACGGCTGTAACAGCCTCGACCGAGCCGACATCGTTTCGCTCAGTATGGAAGACCTTGGCGTCGACATTCCCGTTGGCGAACTCAGTCGGATCTCGAACCTGCGCGAGCTCACCGACGCCCTATGCTATCAGCTCCGAAGCCGATGACAGCAAACGTCGTTGCCGTCACTGGCCTGGGTGTGGTATCTGGACTTGGAACAGGAATTCCTTCGTTTACCGCCAACCTGCGCGCGGGGCGCTCTGCGATCCGAACGGTTCCGAACCCCATCACCCCTGTCCGGTCGCCACTTCCACAGATCGACACTGACCATATTGCCGACACAATGGACGATGCGGGCCGCACCCGAATGCAGAGAGTCATCTACCAGGCCCCGTCAGCTGCCGCGGCGGCGGTCGTAGCCGCCGCGGAAGCCGCGACCGACGCAAAGCTCACCGAGGTCGACCCAGGCAGAATCGGCGTCGTCGTCGCCGGCAGCAATCTGACGAACCGACTGGAACAAAATGCTGTCTTGCGGTACCGCGCTGGACAACGGGTTCTGCCTCGTCACGCCGTCCAAATGTTTGACTCCGATATTGCCGCATCCGTGTGTGAAACGCTCGGCCTATTCGGCGAAGCCTGGACAGCTGGGGCTGCGTCTGCGAGCAGCGCATACGCGATTGCGTTGGCAAGCCGCCCAATACGTACTGGGGAGCTCGACGCAGTTGTGGTCGTCGCCGCTCCTTCGCTGCTGACCGATGCCGACCTGTCGGCCTTCGCCGCCCTCGGTGCGCTCTACCGCGGATCGGTGCCTGAAGCCGGCACCCTCGCAACCTCGGCGTGGTGTCGACCATTCGACCAACACGCTGCTGGTTTTGTCTATGGCGAAGCCGCTGCCGCGGTTGTCCTCGAGTCAACCCGAGCGGCCACAGGGCGAGGCATCTCGATTCATGGTTATATCCGCGGAAGTGCCCTACGTTCGTCCGCAACCAGATCGCCCGCTCCTGACGCGGACACTGAAGCTGCTGTGATGACCGCGGCCATCCATGCCGCTCAACTTACGCCCAACGACGTTGACCTGATCAATGCGCATGCAACGTCCTCCCGAGTCGGAGACCGTGCCGAAGCCGACGCCATCACAAGGGTATTCCCGAAAGCTGCAGCCACACCGCGCATCAACGCAATAAAAGCGCTCACCGGTCACTGCCTGACCGCCGCTGGAATGATTGGAGCGGTTGGAACCTTGATTCAACTCGAACAAGGTTGGCTACATCCCAACCCCCATCTCGCTAATCCCATCGTCGACCTATCGTGGGTCGGCCCAAAAGCAGAGACTTGGAGCGGGGCCTGCGCCCTCTCTAATAGTTTCGGGTTCGGCGGAATGTACGCCAGCATTGTTCTCACCGTGGCTTGACCGAGAACCAGTCAGAAAGATGACATGTGGCGAGGACCGCCTCGGATCAGACGCCCGCCTACGCGGATGTTCCGGCCTTATAAATTCAGGAACCCAGGCAGACGCTATGACGATGGTAGGCGGCTTGGACGTGCGCCGATTACCACGGCTTGACGCATCGGGGCGCAAAACTGCCAGCCCCCATCAGCGAGCACATCGTCATCCACGAAGCCAAAGCCATCCTCATCGGCGCCGCAGCAGGACCCAAAACCTACCGCAGCACAAGCTAACTCAGCTCTGCCAGGTGCCTTCGGGTTGTCCGCTTGCCATCCGATTTACGGATGAAGCCGGCCCCGTCATAGGTCGCGCGTCGCGTGCGCAACATTCATTGACAGGAGGCAGCACATGACATGACGGCAACGCCGTTCCTCATCTTTGGGCGGTTAAGTATGCGGTCGTTCGTCTCGAGGCAGTTCGTCCTGCTTCGATACAGGCGCCCCATCCCGGCCCGGTTCCGCTACCTCGCCCAGACCGCAGGACAAGAGCGAGAGCAGACAACACGAAACGCACTGCCGGATCCGTCTTTACGGGTCCCCAACATAGGTCAGGACAATCACACGGCTATGGACAACCGCCGCCGAAACCCTTGGATCGCCGCAGGCAAACGCTACCCTGAAGCCACCCGCCGACTAGTCTGCTTCGCGCACGCCGGCGGCGGAAGTGGCCTCTACGCCCCGTGGCGCACCTCACTCGGACCCGATATCGACGTATGCCCAGTCGTGCTTCCCGGAAGAGAAGCGAGACTCAAGACCAAGCCCTACCGCACGATTGACACACTCATCCCCCCTCTCATCGAGGGACTCTGGGAATTAACCGACAGGCCGCTAGCCCTGTTTGGACACAGCCTCGGATCAATCATCGCTTACGAGGTCGCACGCCAACTTACTTCGCTGGGACGTCGACCATCAGTTCTGATGGTATCCGGACGGCGCGCCCCCCACCTGCCCAAGCGGTTCTCCGACGTCCACACTCTCGATGACGATGGCGTGGTAGACGCGCTGCGCCGTCTGGGAGGAACATCCGAGGAACTCCTCAACGACCGCAGCCTCCTCGAAATATTTGTACCGGCGATCCGCGCAGACTTCGAACTCAACGAAACCTATCAACCTTTGCCAGGTCCCCGTCTAGATGTCGACATCATCGGATTTCACGGGGTATCCGATCCGCAACTCACTGAACCGGAACTTCACGGGTGGGTTCACGCCACCCGCGGCAAGTTCACACACCACCTGTTCGACGGCGGCCACTTCTACTTGCAACCGCCACCAAAGCGGCTACTCAATGTGGTTGCAGCCGAACTGAATCGTTTCGTGGAGGACTGACCCGGCGCCGGCTAACAGACCGGTGCTGCCGCCCTGGCCGGGTGTCGCCAAGACAGCGTGTTGAGATCAAGCTCTGCACCGCCCGCTGGTGGCCGCCCTCAGTGTTGGTGACAGCCTGAGTGGCCCTAAGCCGACCTGCACTTCCACGCTGGGTTCGCAGTCGACCGCCGTGGACTGTCGCCGCCCAGTCCCAAATTCGATGTGGCACACCGATACACGGCACGATCCGATAGCGTCACACCACGGCCAACAGCGGGTGCATCTTCGTCAAGGGCAAGACCTGCCAAAGCACACCTGGATCCGCTGGCGATGCCCGGCGATAGTCTGCCAGACCCGGCTCTTGACGCTGGGCCGATCCGGCCGCATTCCGCGAGCAGCGCCGCGACAACCTCGTTAGTCGACTAACAGGCGTCGCGCTGACGGTGCAGCCCACAGGCGGCAACATCCTCCAGACGGGCGCCCACCGTTTTACCGCCCGTGTTCGACGGCCAGGCCACGCAACCCTTCGAAGAAGTAGTGACCGCCGGGTCGTAGAACTGCGCAAAGTTGCTCACTTTGTTGCCGGAAGCTTCTGACATTATCGATTGGTCAGCGATCGGCAATCTTCGAGGTACCACTAATGGTTGAGGTTCTGAAACGGGCGTGGATACCACTTGTGATGGTAGTGGTAATCGGTGTGGGGGGATTCGCGGTGTGGAGGATCCGCGGCGTCTTTGTTTCATATCATTTGCCGACTTATGCCGGGAGCATGTCCGACAATAAAAACAACTCCGTCCCAAAACACTTGCGGTACGATATTTTTGGTCCGCGGGGCAGTATCACCGATATCAATTATATAGATGCCGAAGGCGAACCCCATCAACTGAACGGACAGATGTTGCCCTGGTCGCTGGAAATCGTTACCACGGCTCCCGCAATGACGGGCAACATTCTCGCGCAAGGGAACAGCAACACAATCGGTTGCCGAATCTCCGCAAACGGAATCGTAAAGGACGAGAGGTCATCGAATGAACTAAACGCCTACGTCTATTGCTTTGTGAAGTCGGCGTGAGCAACGGGCGTCGGAGCGGCAGCCAGGGCCGGCACACGCTCATGGCCCGGTGGGTGCGGCGGCTCTCGATCCCCGTTGTTCTTGGTTGGTTGGCAATCGTCGTCGTCCTCGGTACGACCGCCCCTTCGGTTCAGGACGTCGCAAAGCAAAACTCTGTATCGCTGAGCGCAAGGGATGCGCCCTCGATGCAGGCGATGAAGAACATGGGCCAGCTGTTTAAGGAGTCCGACTCCGACAGCGTAGCGATGGTCGTCGTGGAAGGTGAACAGCCACTCGGGGCCGAGGCGCACAGGTTCTACGACGACTTAATGAATCGCCTGCGGGGGGACGCCAAGCACGTTCAGCACATTCAGGATTTTTGGGGAGACCCCCTAACCGCAGCCGGAGCGCAGAGCAACGATGGCAAGGCCGCCTACGTTCAGATAAACCTTGCCGGAAACATGGGCGGCGCCCTGGCCAACGAGTCGATCGAAAGCGTTCGCAAAGCCGCCAGTAAGACTCCACCGCCACCCGGTGTCAAGGTCTTTGTTACCGGCGCGGAAGCCCTTCAAGCCGACCTGAACCATGCCGGTGACAAGAGCATGGCGAAGATTACTCTCGTCACCGTCGCGGTCGTCGTCACCATGCTGTTAATTTTCTACCGTTCGATCCTCACAGTGATCGTATTGATGCTCACGGTCGGAATAGAAATTGGCGCTGCCAGCGGAATGGTCGCCATGCTCGGGCATCACCATCTCATCAATCTGTCAACATTCGCTGTCAACCTGCTTATGTCACTTGCTATTGCGGCTGGGACTGACTACGGAATCTTCCTTATCGGCCGGTACCAGGAGGCGCGCGCCGGGGGGGCTGATCCCGAAACTGCTTATTACGAGATGTTTAACGGCACGGCCCATGTCATCGCTGGCTCCGGCCTGACCATCGCCGGAGCCACCTATTGTCTGAGCTTCACTCGATTGCCCTATTATCAGACGCTCGGCGCGCCTTGCGCCATTGGCATGATCGTGGCCGTTTTGGTGGCGGTAACGCTCGGGCCCGCCATCATCACGATCGGTAGCCGCCTGGGGCTCTTCGAGCCCAAGCGGGCCATGCGGATTCGGACTTGGCGAAAGATCGGAGCCACTATCGTCCGCTGGCCGAAGCCTATTCTCACCGTGTCTGTGGCGATAGCCATCATTGGGCTTGCCGCACTCCCCGGGTACAGGACTAGCTACGACGATCGCCGCTACATTCCGAAAGATATTCCGGCGAACGCAGGATTCCTCGCTGCTGATCGGCACTTCTCTCAGGCGCGTATGCAGCCAGAGATCCTGCTCATCGAATCTGACCACGACTTGCGTAATCCAGCGGACTTCCTTGTCGTGGACAAAGTTGCCAAGGCCGTCTTTCGAGTACCTGGCGTTGCGCGCGTTCAGGCCATCACCCGACCCCAAGGCACTCCCATAGAGCATAGCTCGATTCCGTTCCTGATCAGCACACAAAATGTCGGTCAATTGCAGAACCTCAAGCTCATCAAAGACCGTATTGGCGAGATCGGGGCCTTGGCAAACAAGCTCGGCACGATGATTGAAACTATGAAAAGCATGGTTGCGATCATGGACAATCTGAACGGAGTGATGCATTCGGTCATCAATAACATGACCGATGTTCAAAATACCATTCATCGGCTGCGAGATGATATGGCGAATTTTGACGACACGTTTAGGCCAATTCGCAGCTATTTCTATTGGGAGAAACACTGCTTTGATATTCCGTCATGTTGGGCAATCAGATCCGTTTTCGACGCACTTGATGGAATCGATCAAATGACCGAGACTATGGATAAAATGGTCGCGGGGATGCGCCAAGTGGACGCCCTATTACCGCAAATGATCGCCGATTTTAAAGCGACCGTACCGACCATGGAGCTCATGTACTCTACGTTTCAAACGATGTACAGTACTATATCCGGTTTTTACAGTCAGACAGAAGAGCTCAGTAAAGACTCGACGGCGATGGGGAAAGCGTTCGACGCCGCCAAGAACGATGACTCTTTTTATCTGCCCCCCGAGATTTTCGATAACCCGGACTTTAAACGAGGCCTCAAGGCATTCCTGTCTCCCGACGGCAAGACAGTTCGCATGATCGTCTCACATCGCGGTGATCCAGCCACGCCGGAAGGCATCTCGGAGGTCGAGCCCATCAAAAACGCTGCGATCGAAGCCGTCAAGGGCACGCCGCTCGAAGACGCCAAAATCGAACTTGGTGGCACAGCGGCGGTCTACAAAGATATGGCGGACGGTTCCAAATATGACCTCATGATCGCAGGAATCGCCTCGCTGTGTGTGATTTTTAGCATCATGCTGATCGTCACGCGTGCCTTAGTCGCAGCGCTTGTCATTGTCGGTACCGTAGTGCTCTCGCTGGGCGCATCATTTGGACTATCCGTGCTTATTTGGCAATACGCCCTTGGAATGGAACTGCATTGGTTGGTCCTCCCGATGTCGGTGACCATACTCCTCGCAGTCGGGTCGGACTACAACCTTTTGTTAGTCTCCCGATTCAAAGAAGAAATTCCAGCTGGAATTAAAACAGGGATTATTCGCGCAATGGGCGGCACCGGTAGCGTTGTCACTTCAGCTGGTCTGGTCTTCGCATTCACTATGGGCTCCATGGTGGTGAGCGACGTACGGATCATGGGCCAAGCCGGCGCCACCATCGGCCTTGGTCTCTTGCTGGACACACTCATCGTCAGATCTTTTATGACACCAGCCATTGCCACAGTCTTAGGTTCCTGGTTCTGGTGGCCAACAAATATCTACGCCAGGCGGCGCCGATACGTAGCCACGGTCGTGAATCGTTACGAGGCCGCCACAACATCTCAATTCGAGCGACTGTCTTAATGCTTTGGCGCCATCAGCTAGGGGCGACGCAGCTACTCCGACTGGCGTGGTCTGCCCTGCTTGTCAACATGTGAACGCTTCGTTATGACTACACATGCGTTTTATTGAGTCCACGCGCCATATTGTGCGTCGCAACAGCTAGTAACGCGGGAGAAACCGGAAAGCAGCAGAAACCCAGCCCGTGAGGCTGCAGGAACTTTGGTCTATCCAACAAGATGCCATTAAGCGCCGCGCAGCCCCCAGTCCGGCGTACGCTTGACGAATTGCGAGATCGACGTCGTTAGGCTTGCCGGCGCATTTCGCTGCAATGCATGCCCCAGCGCTGGCGACCCTTCCCCTTCCCCTCCTCCTGGCCATCAGGTCGGGTTCGGATCCATATCGCCGGCCGCAGCGTGACTGTAAATGTCTGAAAGCTGCTCGTGTCCCGATCGCCAGCGCTCTTAGGTCGATGGCCAATACCGTTCGAGGATGGTATCGGTCTGCGTTCCGTCTTCGAACAGCCCTCTCCAGTCGAACATTTGGCCAGCGCGCTTGACTCGCAATCGTGAAATGACGCCGGCAAATTCGCCAGATGGCGAATCTTCCAGATCTTTCAATCGTTGGAGCGCGTTACGGCCGCTGGCATGGATGAGGAGATGCAGCCGGTCCTGATGCCCCCACACTTCTTCGTATTGGGCGACGGTGATCTCGCCTGGAAGGGTGCGGTTGACGGCGCCTTGCCATTGTTGCAGGTAGAGGCGGGCGAGGTCACGACTTGCGTAGAGGCCCTGTATGCGTCGATGTAATATCATTGGGGCGTTTGTGCTGCTCCAGGTTGACGCTACTTCGGGCATCTGAAAGATCGCCGGGACGGCGAAGAGGTCCTCACCCAGGCCAGGGTGGTCCTGGCTATCGAGCAGTCCGTGCTGGGGAACTATTACGAGTTCACGAAAGGACGATTGAACGAATATCCGCTCCCAGTTACCTCCTCCGCGCTCGGGCAAGCGATTGCCTTCGTAGACGTGTCGGAGCTCTTCGTCGTGATCAGCCATGCTGATTAATTTTCCGTAGTCGGCTGGGGAATAGAGGTGCACCAACCAATGAATCTTCGAAGCTGACCCAAGGTCCCGGTAGACCGTGGTGTTGGCCGCAGTCCCAAGGACCGAATTCATCCGGTCGGCGATTTGCTGACCGAAGACCAGCGCCTCGTCAACAAAATCCGGGTTCGCCGTGCCCACTCGGTGAACGATCATGCTCGAGTTTAAGGAGTTGGGCGCGACAGTCCGATCCGCAAGCCGAGCGGCGATGGCCGGGGGATTCTCAGCGTGGGTTGACATATGGCGGTCCTCCTTGGCTCTGGCCATGTTTGAAGTATTAGCGCCCGCTTTCGCGAAAACAGCCCAAATGTGCGCGTCTGGAGCGGCCACTAGGAGTTGACCCCGTACTTGAGTGGGGGTCTGCATGTTCTAAACCCCTGCAACTATGTGAAGGCTGTGGTTTATGGCGTGGGCGCACCGGCGGAATCCCCGCAGGGCGTGCCATCTTTTAGTCGGGCGATGACGTGTTCGGGGATGCGTCCAAAAGCCGGTGTAAATGGCGGGGAGTAGATTCTGCTTCGAGACCTACCAAGTCATCGAAGAAAGGTAGAGCTCGCAATAAAGAAGTCAAGCCGCCGCCGCGACGGCGGCAGCGTTGCGTACGCCAGCGTCGGTCAGGACCCGAGTCACGAGCCCAAAATCACTGTGCCGAATGGCTTCCGGGCGCTGGTAGCGCGGCAGCAGCACCACCCGGCCACGGTCCTGGGACAGTTGGGCGACTCGCTCCAACGCCGGACACACCACGACGAGTTGTTGGCGCAGCCGGTTGATGGTGCGGGTGCGATCGGCGACCAGATTTGCGCGATGGGCGGTCAGCATCCGCAGTTCGGTGATCGGTGCGTAGCACCGATCACCGAGCCGCCACAATAAGTTACGGACGCCTGCCAGACCTGTCTGCTCGCCAGATACCGCGCCGGTCTTGCCGGCATCGGCCAGCACCGCCAACAACAAGCTGCCATACACCGTGGTCAGGGCGACCGTCTGCAACGGTGGGGGAGTGGTCAATCAGCCGACACCATCCGCCCCGCGGTGGCCGCTCCTGAATACGTTGCATCCGGCTCAGCCTGGGTAGACAAGACACGATGCCTGGAGGTCGCTGGATTGGCCGAAAACCACCAGCCCGCAATCTGAGTGGCGGTGCATGACCCATTGCGGGTCAACTTTCCATGCAAGTGCGCAGTCCTGACCAGCGTGGCCGGGCGCGGGCTTCTAGCGTTCAACGTGATCGGCGTGGTGGGAACGTCGACAACTAGCTCAATCACTGGAGGCAGCTGTGACCGACGCGCCGAGTATCCCAACAGCCTTGACGCAGACGGACGTTCAGTACGAGGGCCTCCTGCACTCCGGAAACGCCGGCTTGGTTGTGGAGCGGACTGGGGTGGCAAAGTCCGAGTTTCGCTCGGAGGCCAGGGTGTTCGCGCGTGAGCTTGCCCAGTACATTACTTCTAATCAGCGTGGCGTCTGTTCGGTATACGTCTACGAGGAAACGTTCGGAACCAAAGACGTAATCCATTGGATCTTGCATCTGCCCTCACTTGAGGTTTACGAGTCGATGGTAAAGATGGGCAACAGCGACCCTGGCTTTAGGGAGATCTTTTTCAAGCAGCGAATCGCTGCGGACAAGGGTGGCGGAACCTGGGATCGGTTGTTTATCGATGGGACGATCACAGAAACGGTGCTGTTGCCGCAATTCTCAGGGATGTACGGAACTAGTACCGACGGAAACCCGAGTGAGCCGTTGGAGACCGGTAGTGGCGGGTTGATATTGCCGCCTGCGCAGGCACAGACATCCCTGTCACCGCAGGACTGTTTGAATACTGCGATCGCTGGGATCGTGATCCACCGTGTTGGCCAGCTGAAGTACGAGTTCCGGGCAGAGGGGCGACAATTTGCCCGAGCCGTAGCCGAAACCATCAACAGCCATCAAAGGGGCTTGGTAACGGTGTTTTTGTATGAGGAAGCCTTCGGCTTGTCTGATCGCATTCACTGGCTGATCCATTTGAAAGACCTGTCGGCGTATTATTCACTCATTGACATGCGGGCATTCATGGAACCTGAGGTCGCCGAGGTGTATATGAAAGAGTGGATCCCGCCAGGCAAGGGTGGCGGTGATTGGAGCCGGATGTTTATCGACGGCACTCTGCGGGACTTGGCCCTCACCCCGCAGCACTGGAACATGTACGCCACTGATGCCGCTCGTACTGCCGTATAACGCTCAGTATTCGACGCACTTATATGGTTGAGCTAGCTGCCGTCGGGTGTGAGGCACGGTCAAGTTCGCCGATAGATCGGGGACGCTGGATATACGACGTGGAGGAGCTGGCCGCGAGTTGCTCGGGCGATGAATTATCTGCGGCTGAAGAGTTCTTGGTTCTCGGGGACCCTATCGCCTACCGTTGCCGCGCGCGGGCTGGCGCGACAGGCGTTTGCCGACGAAATGGCGGGCGCTAGCCCTGGTGATGTCTGTTTGGCTGCGAAACCCGGGGAAAGCCCTACGAAGCCGCAGCCCGCGCACCGCGCGAGTCGATTACACACTTGCGGACGCCATGCGGACGTGGCTTTGGACCCCAGCAAGGCAAGCTCCTGGGCATCGCAGGAACTGGCGAAAAGGACAGCACCCCAAGCTATCTAGTGCTCCATGACCCATTACGGGCCAACTCGATAGCCCAGACCAATACAGCGCTGGAGATCACACGCTGATGTTCTCGCGCCTGGGGAAAACCAAAAATGCTGTGCTGCAGCGCATTTCATCTCGCCTGCAGCTGAGCCACTTTTTCGCGCCGAAAGACAATGCTGAAACCGGATCCAGGTCCTCGCCGTGAGCCCTCAAAGCGGTCGGACTTGCCCGCCGATGCTGCTATGTGCTCCGCCCAATACGGGGTTTGTAGTTCGTAGAAGGCGCTTGAGGACCTTGCCAGTAACCCCTCGCGGCAGCGACTCTACGGCGTGCCACTGTGTCGGCAAGGCGGGTGGCTGCAGCCGATTCTCGGCGAATCGGCAGACGTCGTCAAGCTGCCCAGCATCAGACAAAACGACAAACGCGGCTAACGCGGGAGCCAGATCGGCGCTAGGAAGGACTACCGCGGCCGCCTCGCGTACCGCGGGATGCTCATAAAGCTGTGCCTCGATCTGGATCGACGACAGAAGATGACCGTTCAACTCGATCACATCTTCAGGTCGGTCAAACAGATAAAGAAAGCCTTCTGTATCTCGGTGGCCAAGATCGCGGGTGCGGATCCAGTCATCGGCATCATGCACCACCTCCGCCCGAGAATCATCCAGGTATCGCCGTTTGGGCGCGGCCGATCGCATCCAAATTTCCCCGAGCTGTCCCGCCGGCAAAGCATTTCCATCTTGATCGACGATCTGAACCTCCGTTCCGGGTGCGGGGAGTCCCAGCGTGGTCGGTCGCTCTGGATCGAAGGTGTTGGTAATCACCGCGGGAACGGCTTCGGATTGCGCGTAGGCACTGTTGAGCACAGCATTCGGAAACATCTCCAGCAGTCGACGGCTCGTTGCGGGCGCCAAGGGCGCTGAAGCGGTCGCCAGCCGAGTCACGGTGCTTAGGTCGTGACGCTCGTGCAGTCGGGCAGTCACCATCTGCTGGCCGATCCAAGGCGTCAGCATCACAAAGCCGACCGCCTCGGCGTAGATAAGCTCGCCCATGCGCTCGATATCGGAGACCGAACAAATAACCAGCTGGGTTTGCGACGTGACGGCCATAATGCCCGCGATGGTGGCGCTGGAGGTCGTGCCCAGCGGCATTGGCGCCAAAATGGGCGCAGCGGTGGAAAACTGTCGTAACCCTTCTGGTCCTCGGCCGAACACCAGATTTCCGTGGGGGTTGGTAAATGCCTTCGCTGCACCTGTGGTGCCAGACGTGTATAGGATATCGGCGATGAAAGACGGATCGACTACTACATCCACCGGTGACGAAGGCTGATTATTTGCGAGGTCTCGTGGCGAGGTTTTAGGCAAACTGGAGTAGGCAGGCACTGTGGCGGCCGCTCCGCATATCAATAAGCTAGTCGAGGTCTCTGTGATGCGTCGGTCGAATTCCGACGGATCCATGCCACTTCTTAAATGAACCGCCGTAGCCCCGGAGTTGAGCACGGCAAGGTAACTAGCAGCATATTCCGCCCAATCGGCTCCGCTGAAAACCAGACCGACGCGGTCAGTTGGCCGCACATCAGCATCGAGCAGCCCGTGAGCTATTGAGTTTGCGCGGCGTTCCCACTCTCCGAAACGCAGATCCTCTCCGCCATCTACCCGAAGGGCCACACCTTCAGGCTCAAGCGCCGCGCGCGCCCGCAATAGATCGGTGATCAGCGGGATTGACGTCATACAGCGCTCCCTAACGTGGATTTTCGGGACCAACATATTGTCATCGCCCGAGACCGCTTAATTCTGCTCAATACTGACCGCCGATCCAGTTCACTTTTGGGCGTATCTTCCAGAACTGTTCGGCTTTGGCGCCGTCAGCGATCCGGCTAGCAGCTGCGCTTAGGTGAGATGCTATGACTAGCAGTCGGAGCTGAGTAGCTGCGTCGGTCTGACCCCGATCGATTGATCATGGACCAGTTCTCGGGGTCCGGCCATATCCACTCCCTGGCATCGTTTTGGCGCCCGGTGCAGCGGGCGTCGTCGAAGTTGAGGTCTTCGACCGCGATCGTGGTGATGCTGTGGTGGCGGGGGTAGTGCACAGGAGTTGGGTGATGGCATGGCGCCCTTCGGCATCCCTGCGCGATGCGCTGCCGGACAGGTCGATCTCGATGCGATGGGTGGTGCCGGCCGGGTTGGCGCGCGTCGAGGCGGTGGGCGGCGATACGTCCATCGTTGAGATCCACCCCGATGACCGGGCCTGTCGCGAACACGTCGTCACCGGGACCGCAGCCGCCGCGCTGAGCCCAGTACGGTAATGCGGGGATAGGCCACGACCCGGTGAGGTAGACGCCATTACGGCCAGGTCGGAGGCGACACTGCAGGAGAAGGAGTTGCCGCCGGTGATCCGTTGGGCCCATTCGCCAGCGCGGTGGGTGAACACCGCGGTGCCGGTGAGCGCGAACCGGCCGCGGGGGCGTTGGCCAACTGTTCCAACTGTTTCGGAAGCCGGATACTGACCTGCCCGTCCGGGCTCACCGTGATTGTGAGGTTCCCGAACGGCTCATCAGGCGAGCCGTTGGTGGTGATCCGCCACCGCGCCGCCACCCATTGCCGCCGCCACTGCGGTGTGCTCAGGCCGGCCTTATCGAGATGATGGCGCGTTGTGGCGAGGTGTTTACCGCCCTCCACCACGCGGCCGATCCCGCTAGCGCGCTGCTGTTCAGCGGCGGCGAGCTGGCCCTGCAGATGCTGGCGGCGGCGTTATCGTTCTTCTTTTGCGTTGCATAGCCTTTCACCGCTGTGGCGGTGCGGCGGGTTTTGCGCTGCGCCACGGTCAGGATGTCGGTGGTACGTGCGGCCAGGCGGGGGTCGATAGCAGCGATCGCGGCCTTCAACCCGACGATGTGGCGGTACTGTGCCTCACAGGCCAACCAATATTGATCATCGTTGCCGGCGATCACCTCGTTGGCACACCGCGCCGACGACTGGGCTGTCAACTGCTTCTTGCGGGCATTGAGCCGGCCACAGCGCACCGCCGCATCGAACCCACAACAATCACCCTGGCACACACCACCGACAATCCATGCCGTCCCACACGACCAACAAACCCACCAACAGCTACGAACCCGATGATCTGCACGGATCTCAGCGCCCCGCGCAAGCAACGCCGCCCGCGAGCAGATGTCCTACCGCGGTTTCTCGCGGAGCTGCTGATGGCCGAATGGGACGACCGTGCCTGTCGGCGCTCGAACGCCGCATTCGCCGCGGGTGTTCCCGTGATAAGTCGCTGCGCCGCTCCGACTTTGACGCCAACCCAAACATCGACCCCGCCATCATCTACATGCTCGCGAAGTGCGATTGGGTTAAGAAGGCGTTGCCGTAGCGTTTTGATGGGCGACAGGGCGGCACGGGCAAATCCCATCTGCTGATCGTGCTGGGCACCGAAGCGGCGATGCACGGCGACAAAGTCAAATACACCCTGGTTAGCAAGCTCGTCGACGAGCTCGTCGAGGCCGCCGACGACAAACAGCTCACCAAGACCATCAACCGCTGCGACCGCGTCGATCTGCTCTGCATCGATGAGCTGGGCTATATGGAACTCGATAAGCGTGGAGCAGAGCTGCCGTTCCAGGTATTAACCGAACGCGAAGAGAAGAACTCCGTGGCATCGCATCGAACGACAGCTACTCGGGCTGGACTAAACCTTCACCGACTCACGGCTCTGCGCCGCCATCGTTGACCGACTCACCTTCGGCGGCAACATCATCGAGACCGGCACTGTCAGCTACCGGCTCGCCCACACCAAAGCCAGACACCGGCTGAAACCGGTCGAGGGGACGGGCGGTTGGCCTCGGGGACCTAGGCGAGAGAATCGTCGTACGCGGCAGTCAGGTCGCCGCCAGCGCTACCGGTGTTCACCACACCGGTGGGTTCTACGAGCACGGCGTGCACCTCACCATCAGCGCGGGGGCAGTGTTCGACGCCGCGCGGAACGATGAACAGTTGTCCGGGCCGAACTGTCACGTCGCCGTCGCGTAGCTGAATGGTCAGTTCGCCCGCGACGACGAAGAACAGTTCATCGGTTTCGTCGTGCTTGTGCCATACAAACTCGCCGCGCAGCTTGACGACCTTGACTTCATAGTCGTTGAGATGGGCCACGATCTTCGGTGACCAATATTCGGAAAATTGCGCTAGTTTCTGGCCAAGATCTATGGCTTGATGGGGCATGATGTTGATTCTGCCATCAGGCGTGTCCATTTCAACCGGTAGCGGCTCCTCACCAGCTCTTTGGCTAGGTGTGCGCGGCAGTTTAACAGCGCCGCATCGTATCGCTGCAACGCAGACTGGCCCGCTCGGCGAAAGGGTCGGCGAGCCGGGGCAAGGTGCGGGCTGCGTTGGCGGATGTCCGGGCCCGCGAACGGCGCCGCCGGCAGGATTTCTGTGCCCAGACCGCGCATCAGCTCACCGCGGCCAACGCCGTGGTGGTGCTCGAAGATTTGAAGAATCGCAACATGACTCGGACAGCGAAAGGAACCCTGCAGGATCCGGGCCGCAACCTGGCTGCCAAGTCCGGGCTCAACCGTGCCATCCTCGCCAAGGGATGGCACAGTTCGCGTTGGCGCTGGCCTCGGCGGCGCTACACCGGGACCGCCGTGGTGGTGGTGCGTACACGTCGCAACGCGGCTCGAAGTGTGGCAGGTGGATCCGAAATCCCCTGAGCCAAGCGGTATTCCGGTGCACCACTTGCTCGTTCACTGGGCATGCGGACGTTAACGCCGCCACAAACATATTGGCCGCAGGGCTTGCGGTCACCGCCTGCCGAGACTCCTCCGCGCCCGCGCGCTGAGCAGACATTGACGCAAGAACCAGCAGGAAACCGCGAGGGATCAGTGCCCCAACCCGCCCACACTGCACCCGCAGCATGAACGAGTTGGAATCCCCGGCTCCAGCCGGAGGGAGGAAGTCAAGCCTACAATCCTGGACGAGGCCTGGCCGGTCGCCGGAGCGATGTCGGTTTCGGCTGCAACCGTAGCGACAGATTCGTCCGATGGTGGCCGTTGAACTATCTACCGACGCACGGCCGCCGGTTACGTGCGGGACGTATGCCCTTCGGGGGATCATGGTCCATCGACTCTCTGAGCGGAGCCTTACAACCCGGGTCCAGATCACGTGGATTAACCGAGCTGGGTCGGGCCGCGAAAAATGGAAGCGGAATGTGCAGTCTTGCGCAGGCGCCGCAGCTCAGAGTTCATATCATTTGTGGCGCTCGGGGTCTCGCTAAGACGGATCGCGGACTTGAGTTGCTGAGGAGGCCTGCATTGGAGGACCACTACGACGTCGTTGTAGTGGGTTCCCGCGTGGCGGGAGCCTCAGTAGCTCTTCTAGCAGCTCGCCAAGGTCATAGCGTCCTACTTGTTGATCGCGCGGACTTTCCCTCTGACACCTTGTCTACGAACTACATTCATCAGCCGGGCATTGCGCGATTGCGTCGGTGGGGCGTGCTGGAAGACTTGGTCAACAGCGGGTGCCCAGAGATTTCTCACACCCGCCTGCAGATTGGTGACGTAGTTATCAAGGGCAGCGTGTCGGCGGATTCCTATGAGACGCAGTCGTTTGCTCCACGGCGTTACGTCTTGGACACGCTCCTGGCGGCTGCCGCTGAGCGTGCCGGCGCGGAGGTGCGTCACCGAGTTATTGCCCAGGATATTGTGCGTGCCGATGATAACCGCCCGATCGGTATCGTTTTACGTGAGGGCCCGCGCCGGTTTTCGGTACGGACTTCCCTACTGGTTGGTGCTGATGGGATCCGGTCGACCGTCGCACGGCTCGTTGATGCACCGGTAACTCGCGCGGACCCACGGATCACGTGTGTTTACTATTCGTTTTGGAATGGTCTTGACGCGGGTTATGAGTTGTACGACGGGCGGCGGGCATGGGTGGGCGCGGTGCCGACTCACGATGCTGTGCTGGTCGCCGCGTATTTTTCACAAGATCGATTCAAAGAAATCAAATGCGACGCGGTGCATGCCCTTGAGGAGGCGGTGTGTACCAATGCCCCTGACCTGGCCGATCGGATGGCGTCAGCGTGCCGCGTGGAGCGCATGTGGGGCACAGGCGATCAACAGAACTACTTCCGCCAGGCGGCTGGGCCGGGATGGGCACTGGTGGGCGACAGTGGTCATCACAAGGACTCGATAACCGCGCGTGGGATCACGGATGCCATTGCTCAGGCCGAACTGCTGGTTGGTCTGGTTTCGCCAGTCATCGATGACCCCGTGGCGCTCGACGAACGTCTACGCGAGTACTGGCGCGGCCGTGACGGGTTGATGATGCCCGGCTACGAGAGCACTCTGCGGGTCGCGGCTCCAGAGCGCTGGGATGAGCGGCGGGATTTTGCCGCTGCCATCGCCGGTAGCACATTGCTCACATCACTGTATTTCGATGTGGTCGCCGGTTTGAAGCCAGCAAATTTATTGACGGCGGAATTTGACAAATGGGAGGAGCCTGCTCCTGCTCTACGACCATCAACGACGGGGCAGAATTCTCTAAAAGCTTGACAGGAGTCCGGCGTAGTCAATCCGTTTATCGATCATCCGATCCGCCGCGAGGACTTTCCGCCGGTACCAACTCCACCAATGAACAGCGCTCTCGATGCAACGGCGGGGCTGCGAAATTTTCAGCGGATTAAAGAATTAAAATGCACCGCCGAATTAACCACTTGTTCCCACGGTAATCACTTCTCAGATTCTCTGGGATAGGAATATCAATATGTGATATGAAATTTCATTGCACAACAATCGCTTTCACCGATGATCGGAGAAGCATCTGACTGCACATGATTTCCGCGGAAACCCAGCGGGGCTCACCGATGAGCAGATCGTCTCCGTGGCGAATCATGTGCCTTTCTGGCGTCGGCAGTGGGTCTTGGATCGGCGCTACAAGATCGACTCTCGAGCACAACGGCGCAGGACGTAAGGCAACGCGACGTTCTAGTCCATCCGAGGATTGACGGGTCGCGCGACGACGTCTCGGAGGCTTGGGGCGGACTGAGTGAACTCGAAACGAGCAGATTGCCGACACAGGACGTAAATGTCCTTAATAATTGAGCGACAGCAAAGCGACAAAACCGCAGACGGGGACCAGAGAAACTGCGATGAGCAGTAACCCGGCCGCCACGCAGCGCACTCCCATGGTGCGGCGCCACAACGCTGCAAGGGCTGTTGCGGTGCCGGGTAGGGCGAGCAGGAAGGCATCGACGCGGCGCTGTACGGCGTCGTCGGCGGTGCTGGTCTCGTCGACCTGGGGTGTGACCGCGGGATAGTCGTCGCTCCGTGGCGGCTGACCCGCGTGCGCCAGGCTCAGCCAGAGAAGCCGGCTGAAGACAATGCAACTAGGCGGGCGACATGCCGCTCTATTAGAGCGAATCAGACTGGGAGACAAGGCAAGTCCGTCCGAGGCGGGAAGTATCATACGCAGACGTATTCGCATTACCTACATTATCGGAACATGTTCTGCACTGTATATTTCGGATAAAACAGCCTCAATTGGCTTTGAGGGTTGCACAATACATGTCATGGCGCTGAGCGGGCAGCATCCGCACAACAGCGCCGCAGGGCCGTCAACCGGACTTTTCTTCGCCTGCTGGCTCGCGTCGCGGCTCCTGCTCGCTTGGCGATTGCACCCAATTCGCCGGCACTTACTTCACCGTGACCTACCTGGCTTGACCGACTGGACACGTTGC
The DNA here is from genome assembly GCF_010731715.1 of Mycobacterium stomatepiae. Classification (NCBI taxonomy): domain Bacteria; kingdom Bacillati; phylum Actinomycetota; class Actinomycetes; order Mycobacteriales; family Mycobacteriaceae; genus Mycobacterium; species Mycobacterium stomatepiae. The sequence continues at coordinate 2,434,230 of NZ_AP022587.1, read as the reverse complement.
CAGGTCATTGCTGACGCGAGTCACCTTCTGTCGAAGCGATTTTCGGCCGAGTCCCTGGCCATCCGCGCTGAATCGGGGTCATTCTCAACGGATCTGGCTGACGACGAGCAGAAGCGCCGATCAGTAGTGGTAGCGGGCTTTCAGGATCTTGACTTCGTTGTGGCCTGTTCGGTACACGAGACGGTGTTCGTCGTCGATCCGCCGCGACAAGTAGCCCGACAGCTCCCCCTTGAGCGGCTCCGGTTTCCCGATTCCTGCGAACGGGTCGCGTTGGATCTCTCCGATGAGTCGGGTGATCCGACGGGCCACCCTGCGGTCGGAGGCCAACCAGTACAAGAAGTCCTCCCAGGCGTCAGGATCGAAGTTGATGCTTCTCACTCCCGGCCGCCGGCCATCTCCTCAAGTTCGTCGATCGACTTCGTGTAGTTGGCTGGGGCAAGGAGGCTGGTCTTGTCTCGGGCCACGGCCTCCATAAGTCGGCGTGCGTTCTCGGGCGAACGGAGTAGATAGACCGTTTCTTGCCACGAGTCATAGTCGGCGGCTGACATGAGCACCGCCTCGCCGGCCTTGGAGGTGATGCGCACAGGTTCATGGTCGTTGTTGACCTGTTCGAGGAGCGGGAAGAGGCGCTGTCGAGCTTCACTTGCACTGATGGCCATGAGCGGATCTGACCTCCTCTGTCGTACGGATATATAGTACGCTGATCGTACCGTATTGCGGTACTAGAGACACAAATGTGCAGCGTCAGAACAGGGGAAATGGATAGAGCGTCTGACAGGTCTCGCAGATGAGTATTTTGTGTGAAGTGCTACGAACAGGCAGGCGGATTGTCTGACCGCGGAATTGACTGCGCGGCCGCCGTATCGCTGTGGTAGCGCCGAGTATCGGCCTCGACGTCTACAGCCAAGTGCACGACCAGGTCTGAGCGCGCGTTCGGATCGGCCCGCAGTAACCCGACCAATTACGTACTGGAACTTGAGCGGTTGTATCGCTACGTGGAAGGCCGGCTTCTTGAGGCACGGCTCGGCGCGGCTCCAACCGCCTTATAATGCCTACGCCCCTGTGGCCGGACCGTCACCCCGGCAGCCTTCAATATCTTCAGGACAGTCGTCCACCCTAGCGCTAGTTCCTCGGCAACTTGCCGGCTGGTCTGCCCGGACTCATAGGCTGCAACCACTTTGTCGCACAACTGGGCTGTGATCCGCTGTCGCCTCCGGGCTGGGGAAACGTACCGTGACGTCGCATCTTTCACAGAAACATTGACTTGCACATCAGTCAATTTTATGTTTAAAAATGATCCGACTCAGGGCTACTAGTAGGAATGCCCCCGGAGATCCTCCGGGGGCATTTTTCATGGACTGCGGCGCGCGGTCAGCACTCCACGTAGTTCACGGTGACGTTCACGGCAAGTCCGCCGGTCGAGGTCTCCTTGTATTTGGAATGCATGTCGGCGCCGGTCGCCCGCATCGTCTCGATCACCTGGTCCAGCGTGACGTGATGTGCGCCGTCGCCTCGCAACGCCATTCGGGCGGCGTTGATCGCCTTGCCCGCCGAGATGGCGTTGCGCTCGATGCAGGGAATCTGTACCAGGCCCGCGATCGGGTCGCAGGTGAGGCCGAGGCTGTGTTCCATGGCGATCTCGGCCGCATTCTCAACCTGTTCGGGTGTGCCGCCGCAGATTTCGGCAAGGCCGGCGGCGGCCATCGACGCCGCGGAACCGACCTCGCCCTGGCAGCCGACCTCCGCGCCCGATATCGAGGCACGTTCCTTGCACAGTGACCCGATGGCGGCTGCGGCGAGCAGAAATCGGATCGCGGTGTCGTCCGGATCGCGTTGTCCCGCCGGCGTGTAGTGCAATGCGTAGTGCAGAACGGCGGGCACGATCCCCGCGGCCCCGTTGGTGGGCGCGGTGACGATGCGTCCGCCCGACGCGTTCTCCTCGTTGACCGCCAGGGCCACGAGATTGACCCAGTCCTGGGCGAATTCGGGTCGCCGGTCCGGGTCCTCCTGGTTGAGCCGGTCGTACCATGCCTTCGCCCGGCGCCGTACCCGTAGGACGCCCGGCAGGAAGCCTTCGCGCCGGATGCCGCTATTCGCACTTTCTACCATCACGTCGCGGATGTGCAGGAGACTCTCGCGGATCTCCGTCGCCGCTCGGTGATTCCGGCTCTCGATGTACAGCATGAGATCGCTGATGCTGCATTGGTATTGGCGGCACATCTCCAGCAATTCCTTCGCCGAGCCGAATCCGGTTCCGCTCGGTGTGTCGGCCCGGGCAACCTGCTCGACGGTCTCGGCCTCGGTGACGACGAAGCCGCCGCCGATGGAGAAGTAGGTCTGGCTGTGTAGCTGGGCGCCATCGGCGTCGAGTGCGGTCAGTCGCATGCCGTTGGGATGAAACGGCAGCACGGTCAGCGGCCTCAGGACCATGTCTTGTTCGGTGAGCGCTATCGTTTGGGCTCCGCCGAGAGCGATGTGACCGGTGCGCCGCATCGCGTCGATCCGCGATTCTATGCATTGGGTGTCGATCTGTTCGGGCAGATAGCCCTCCAGGCCCAGCAGGATCGCCGTCATTGTCCCGTGTCCCGCCCCAGTGGCGGCCAGCGAACCGTACAAATCGACGCGGACGTCGGCGACGGCTCCCAGTGCGTTCATGGTGTCCAGGTCGGCGACAAATCTCGCGGCGGCCCGCATGGGCCCGACGGTGTGGGAACTCGAGGGGCCGATGCCCACCGAGAACAGGTCGAACACGCTGACGCTCATGCGATCACCGATCCTGAAGCAGAGGTCGAAAATGGGTCACGGCATCACGGCACCGTGCATTAAAGATCAATCGTTGTGAAGGCTAGGCCCGACGTACGCCGAGGTCAAGGCTCATCCCCGTAGCCCTGAGTATTAATATATCGCCAAGTAATCACTAATATATTAATCTGCCAAGATGGCAATGCAGCTCACCGATCCCCTCCTGCAGCCGTTTGTGCTCAAACGCTGCACGCTGCGCAACCGCGTGGTGAGCACCTCTCACGAGCCGGCCTACACCGAAGAGGGCATGCCCAAGCGTCGCTACCGCCGTTACCACGAGGAGAAGGCGAAGGGCGGCGTCGGGCTGACGATGATGGGCGGCTCGGCGGCGGTGGCGCCGGACAGTCCCGCGGCATTCGGAAACCTGCACATCTACAAGGACGAGATCGTCCCGTGGTTGCGCGAGCTCGCCTACGGCGTGCACGAGAACGGCGCGGCCGTGATGTGCCAGATCACTCACCTTGGCCGACGTACCAGCAACTACGACGGGGACTGGCTGCCCGTCATCGCGCCGTCGGCGATTCGTGAACCCGCCCACCGCGCCTTTCCCAAGGTGGCCGAGGAATGGGACATGGACCGGATCGTGCGTGCGTACGCCGACGCCGCCGAGCGTTGCCGCGTGGCGGGCCTCGACGGCATCGAGATCGAGGCCTACACGCACCTACTGGACTCGTTCTGGTCGCCGCTGACCAACCACCGCGACGACCAGTATGGCATGGGCAGCCTGGAAGACCGACTTCGCTTCCCGCTCAGGGTGATTCGGGCGGTTCGCCAGGCCGCCGGCCCCGACTTCGCGGTGGGTATCCGGATGTCCTTGGATGAGGACCTGCCCGGCGGCCTGCAGCTCGACGAGGGCATGCAGATCGCGCAGCGAATCGTGGCCGAGGGCATCGATTTCATCAGCGTGATCAAGGGATACATGGCCAGCGACGAGGCGCTCTCGCGAGTCATTCCCCCGATGGGCACTCCCGTCGCGCCCCATCTCGAGTTCGCCGGCAAGGTCAAGCAGGCGTTGTCCATTCCGGTCATGCATGCTGCCCGTATCAACGACGTCGCCACCGCGCGCCACGCCATTCGCGACGGGCTCATCGACCTCGTCGGCATGACCCGCGCCCATATAGCCGACCCTCACATCGTCGCCAAAATTCAAGCGGGACAAGAGGACCGGATTCGTCCCTGTGCGGGTGCCAGCTACTGTCTGGACGAGATCTACCAGAATCGCGACGCCAAGTGCGTGCACAACGCGTCGACGGGCCGCGAAGACCGTATGCCACACCATATTCCGGCGACCACGGGCCCGCCGCGCAGGGCGGTAGTGGTCGGCGGGGGACCGGCCGGCCTGGAGGCCGCGCGGGTGCTCGGTGAGCGGGGACACCGGGTGACGGTATTCGAGGCAGCCGACGCGCCCGGCGGACAGATCCGCCTCGCGGCGTCCTCCCTGCGGCGGCGAGACCTGATCAGCATCATCGAGTGGCGGCTCGCCGAGTGCAAGCTGCTGGGCGTGGACATCCGAACCAACTGCTACGCCGAGGCCGACGATGTGCTCGCCGCGGACCCCGACGTGGTGATCATCGCCACCGGCGGGGCACCCAGCAGCGAATTTCTGAACGAGGGAGCGCATTTGGTGGTCGACGGGTGGGACGTGCTCTGCGGTGCGGTACACCCGCGCGGGCAGGTGTTGTTCTACGACGACAACGGCGGTCACCCGGGCCTGGACGCGGTCGAGGTGCTGGTCCGCAGCGGTGCCGCCGAGGTCGAGTTCGTCACTCCGGAACGGATTCTTGCGCCCGACGTCGGTGGGGTGAACTACCCCGGCTACTTCAAGGTGTTCGCCGAGCACGACGTCCGGGTGACCCTCAACGAGCGACTCACCGCAGTGCGGCGCAAGGACGGCCGCTTCGAGGTCGATCTCTACAACGAGTACGCGCGCGCCACCCGGCACCGGCTCGTCGACCACGTCGTGGTCGAGCACGGGACCCGGCCGCAGGATCAGCTCTACTTCGAATTGGTCCCGGGCTCAACCAATCTCGGCGCGGTCGACCAGGACGCCCTGCTGCGGCTGGGCAGCCAGCACATCGCGAGTAATCCCGAGGGCCGGTACCAGTTGTTCCGGATTGGCGACGCCGTCGCCAGCCGCAACATCCACGCCGCCATCTACGACGCGTTCCGGTTGTGCGTTGTCATCTAGACCCGGTAAGTCGCAGTAAATCAACGTTTTTGGGTTCGTTCTGGACCTGTCGCATCACGAAGGAGTCCTTATGCCACAGCAAGTTCGGGGCGTCGTCGCCCGCTCCAAGGGAGCGCCGGTCGAGGTCACCACGATCACGATCCCTGACCCGGGACCGGGCGAGGTGGTCGTGGAGGTGCAGGCCTGCGGGGTGTGCCACACCGACCTCACCTACCGCGAGGGCGGGATCAACGATGAGTTCCCCTTCCTGCTCGGCCATGAGGCTGCGGGCACGGTCGAGGCGGTCGGGCCGGGGATGACGTCGGTCGCCCCGGGTGACTTCGTGATCCTGAACTGGCGCGCGGTGTGTGGCCAGTGCCGGGCGTGCAAGCGCGGCAAGCCGCACCTGTGCTTCGACACCTTCAATGCCACCCAGAAGATGACCCTCGCGGACGGCACCGAGCTCACGCCGGCGCTGGGCATCGGGGCCTTTGCCGAGAAGACCCTCGTCCACTCCGGGCAGTGCACGAAGGTGCACCCCGGCGCTGACCCGGCTGTGGTGGGGCTGCTCGGCTGCGGTGTCATGGCCGGCCTCGGCGCGGCGGTCAACACCGGCAACGTCTCCCTGCGGCGACTCGGTCGCCGTCATCGGGTGCGGAGGTGTCGGCGATGCCGCCATCATGGGGGCGCGCATGGCGGGGGCGGGCACCATCATCGCCGTCGACCGCGACCCGCGGAAGCTTCAATGGGCGCGCGAACTCGGCGCCACCCATGTCGTCAACGCGGCCGAGACCGATCCGGTAGCCGCCGTACAGGAACTCACCGGCGGGTTCGGCGCGGACGTCGTGATCGACGCGGTCGGGCGTCCGGAGACTTGGCGCCAGGCGTTCTACGCCCGCGACCTGGCCGGAACTGTCGTGCTGGTCGGGGTCCCGACTCCGGACATGCAGCTACAGATGCCGCTGGTCGACTTCTTCTCTCGCGGAGGGGTTTTGAAGTCATCCTGGTACGGCGACTGCCTGCCCGAGCGGGATTTCCCGATGCTCGTGAACCTGTACCAGCAGGGCCGCCTGCCGCTCGAACGGTTCGTGTCCGAACGGATCAAGCTCGACGAAGTCGAAGACGCGTTCCACACGATGCATCGCGGTGCCGTGTTGCGATCGGTGGTCGTCTTGTGAGCGGGCCGCTGCGCATCGATCGGGTTGTCACCTCTGGCACGTTCAGCCTCGACGGCGGGACCTGGGAGGTCGACAACAACGTCTGGGTGGTCGGCGACGACAGCGAGGTAGTAATCGTCGACGCCGCGCATACCGCGCGGCCCATCGTCGAGGCCGTCGGCGGCCGCAACGTGGTGGCCGTGGTGGTCACCCACGGTCACGACGACCACGTCACCGTGGCGCCCGAGTTGGCAATCACGTTGCAGGCGCCGGTATTACTGCATCCCGCAGACGACATGCTCTGGAAAGCAAGTCATCCCGAGGAAAAATACTGGGACCTGGACGCCGATGTGCGAATCGGGTTCGCTGGCACCGAGATCGAGATCATCCCCACGCCGGGCCATTCGCCGGGATCGGTGTGTCTGTACCTGCCCGAGGCCGGCGTGCTGTTCTCCGGCGACACGTTGTTCGAGGGCGGACCGGGGGCCACGGGCCGCAGCTATAGCGACTTCCCGACGATCATCGACTCGATCCGATCATCGGTGCTGACACTGCCGGAGGAGACGCTCGTCCACACCGGCCACGGCGGGCACACCTCCGTCGGCGCTGAGGCTCCCTACCTCGCCGCCTGGATCGCCCGCGGTCACTGACCCACACCCGAGCAACGGCGCTCTGAACGATCGACCGGGAGGAACGTTTTCGTGATCAGTGCCGAAGCGGTGCCGCGGCTGCTCAAGGACTTTTCGCTGGAGATGACGGGCAAAGACGTCGCCGAACTTGCCGAGGCCCGGCCCGTCATCCCTGCGGGCACGAAGGTCAACATCACCTATCTGGGCACCGAAGGCTTCGATGTCAGGCTGCGTGCGGCCGCGGCAGTAAAAGAGGCTGGCTTCCAACCTATTCCGCACATTGCCGCACGCCGACTCACGTCTCGATCCGAGCTGGAACGTTACCTGGCGGCCCTGCAGCGGCTCAACGCAAGTGCGCACGTCTTCGTCGTCGGTGGCGACCCGGCAACTCCGGAGGGTCCCTACGACAGCGCCCTGGCGCTCATCGAGAGCGGACTGCTCGGCCGGGCCGGGGTGCGCAGCGTCGGCATCAGCGGGTACCCGGACGGTCACCCGGGCATCCCCGCCGCGCGACTGTGGACCGCCCTGGACGACAAGGCCGCCGCGCTCGCCGCGCAGGGCCTGGCCGGCAGCATCACCACGCAATTCGGGTTCGATGTGGATCGCGTCGTGGCCTGGCTAACGCAGCTGCGTCAGCGCGGCATCAATCTTCCCGTTAGGATCGGCGTGCCCGGTCCTGCCGGTATCCGCCGATTACTTTCCTACGCAACACGATTCGGCGTATCCGCGAGCGCGGGAATCGCCAGAAAGTTCGGGTTTTCGCTCACCAACCTGCTGGGTACCGTTGGGCCCGAGGCGTTCGTGACCGAACTGGCCCAACGCAGCACAACCGCGGACCTCGGCGAGGTGCTGGTGCACTTCTACACTTTTGGCGGTCTGCGTGCCACCGCCGGATGGGTCCACGAACACGGTGCCACCCGGTAGGGGCCGGCTACTGTACCGCGCCGTATTCCGCGGCGGCGTCGATCAGCCAGTCGGCCAGATAGCCGGCGAACGTCGAGCGGACCAGAATTCGGTAGTCGGTTCCGTTGTCGCTCAACGGGATCAGCACCACCGCGGCTAATCCCAGCACGGTTTGTGCGGCCGCACCGGGTCCGAGCACGCGGGGATGCAAGTCCAGCGAGCAACCCTTGGCGAGGACGTCGCGGGCGTGCTCGCCGCGCAGCCGGACTGCCGTGCGCTGTGCCGAAACGTCGACTGCCGCGCCGCCGAGCTCGGTGATCACCGCACGTAGTTGCGTCTCAAGCTGTTCGCCGGTCCGATCGGTCGACATGACCAACCACTCCTGCGGCCCCGCCCAGATTACGTCCAGGCTTGGGCCCGCGAGCAGAGTCGACGGGGTGGTGGGCAGGCAGTCGATTCCGAGCACGGTCGCGGCGGCGGTGCCGCACAGGCCGGCCGGATCCGCCCACAGGTCGACCATCGCGATTAACGGTTCCTCGCTGACGCTTGCCGTCTCGGGCAGGCACGCGAGACGGGGCTGCCAACTGTGCAGAGGGCCTCGGCGGGTGAGGGTTTCAGCCATCGCGGCGTTCTCCTTCGGGGTCAACGAGGACACAGCTGGTGATTTCCGCGGCCACCAAGGTGCCGCCCACCGGAACGTGCACGGTGTCGCCGCTGCGGGCCTGGCCGCCTTTCACGAGCGCCAGGGCGAACGGCCGGCCCAGTTCGGCGCTGCGGTAGCTGGAGGTGACATGTCCGAGCATCGGGACGGGTACGGGTCCTAGCGTTGTGCTGTCGGCCTCGATGATCTGGGCGCCCTCGGGCAACACTGTTTCGGCGTCCACGGGCAGCAGGCCAACGAACTGTTTGCGGTTCGGGCTGAGGTTCTCGCTGCGGGTGAATGAGCGTTTGCCTACGAAATCGAATTTCTTCTTCGACACCGCCCAGCCCATGCCGAGGTCCTGGGGGGTCACGGTGCCGTCGGTGTCCTGCCCGATGATCGGGTAGCCCTTTTCGGCGCGCAGCACGTGCATGGTCTCGGTGCCGTACGGGGTGATCCCGCGGGGCGCGCCGGCGGCGATAAGCCGCTCCCACACCGCAAGTGCGTGCCAACCGTCGACGTTGACCTCGTAGGCGAGTTCCCCGGAGAAGCTGACCCGGCCGACGCGGACGTGCACTCCGGCCAACTCGGTGTCCCGCCATGCCATGAACGGGAATGCGTCATTGCTGACGTCCAGGTCCGGGAAGACGGCTCCGATGACAGCGCGTGACTTAGGTCCCGCCACGGGGAAGGTGTGCCACTGGTCGGTGAGCGAGGTGAGCCGTACCCTCAGGTGGGGCCACTCGGTCTGCAGCCACTCCTCCATCCAGTCGAGGATGCGGGCGGCGCCACCGGTGGTGGTGAACACCTGGTAGCGGTCCTCGGCCAGTCGCATGACCGTGCCGTCGTCGATGACCATGCCGTCGACACCGCACATGACGCCGTAGCGGATCATGCCGACTTTGAGGGTGCTCATCATGTTGGTGTAGAGCAGATCGAGGAATGCGCCGCAGTCCGGGCCCTGGACGTCGATCTTGCCCAGCGTCGAGCCGTCGAGGATGCCCACTCCGCTTCGCACAGCGGCACATTCGCGCAGGACCGCGGTCTCCATGTCTTCGCCGGGCCGCGGGTAGTAGCGCGGTCGCTTCCACTGTCCGACGTCCTCGAACACGGCGCCGCGCTCAACGTGCCAGTCGTGCACGGCGGTGATGCGTTCCGGGTCGAACAGGTGCCCGCGGTTGCGGCCGGCGAGTGCGGCGAATGCCACGGGCGTGTAGGGCGCGCGGAAGGTGGTTACCGCGAGACTCTGGATCGGCACGTCTTGCAGTTCCGAGAGCAGTTCGGCGGTGATGCCCGACGCCACCACGCCGGACGTCTTGCCCTGATCGTGTGCCGTGCCGATCGTGGTGTATCGCTTGATGTGTTCCATCGAGCGTGTCCCCGCTCTCACGGCCCGGCTCAAGTCGGCTACCGTGGCGTCGCGCTGGACGTCGACGAACTGGTGGGCCGCGCCGGCGGGGTCGGCGACCCGCCACATCACCAGGCCGGTCGCCGCTTCGCGGAACGAATCAGATTCGCCGGGAAGCGGTTTCGACGCGGCCTTAAAACCCAGTTCGGTGACGGCGCGAGCCCCGGACCGGCGTCCCTGACGCAGGCAGTCCGGTAGGGCCAGGGCGCCGTTGGCCGAACCGGCCATGTCGATTCTCTCGAGCTCTTCGCCCGGTACGAACGCGCCGAGGATGTCGTCGTAGCGCAGCTTGCCGCCCACCTGGCTGAACAGATGAACGGCGGGATTCCAGCCCCCACTGACCAGCAGTACGTCACAGGGCAACGCCTCCACGGTGGCTTCCTCGGCGCAAGACACCAGTGCGGCCGTAACTCGGGCGTCGCCGAGCGTTCCGGCAATCGAAGCCCTTGTGCGGAGCGGAATATCGCGTTGCGCGCAGGCGTGGCGCAGATCGTCGGAGACCGCGGCGCGGGCGTCGACGATCGCGGCGATCTCGACCCCGGCGTCGTGCAGGTCCTGCGCGGCCAGGTAGGCGCTGTCGTTGGTGGTGAAGACGACGCCGCGGGTGCCGACCCTGACGCCGTAGCGGTGCAGGAACGTCCGGGCGGCGTGCGCGAGCATGATCCCGGGGCGGTCGTTGTCGGTGAATACCACTGGGCGCTCATGGGCGCCGGTGGCAAAAACCAAGCGCCGGGCCCGGATTCGCCAGACCCGTTGCCGGCTCACCGACGCGGGCGCTTCGGCGCCGAGGTGGTCGGTGCGACGTTGTAGGGCCAGGACGAAGCCGTCGTCGTAGTGGCCGAAGGCGGTCGTGCGTTGCAGGTGGAGGACGTCGGGGCAGGCGTGGAGTTCGCTGACGGCCGCGGCGACCCACTCCAGCGCGGGCCGGCCGTCGATGGTCTCGGCCGTGCCGAGCAGCGATCCGCCGGCCTCCGTCTGTTCGTCGATGAGCGCGACCCGCGCCCCGGCACGGGCGGCGGTGAGCGCGGCGGCGATGCCCGCCGGCCCCGCCCCCACCACCAGAACGTCGGCGTGGCAGTGCATCTGGTCGTACTGCGCGGTGTCGGCGACGTCGGCGAGCCGACCCTGGCCCGGAATGCCGCGCGCCACCAGGCCTTCGAAGAGTTCGATGGTGGTGGCCAGCAGCATCGGCTCAGGGAAGGGATGTTCGATCTGGACCAGGCCGCCGGTGTCCTCGGCCCACGCGGCGGTGAATCCGCGGGGGCGGCCCAGTTTGATGCTGGTGGTGACCTGGTGGATGCCGTTGGCCAGCAGGGCCGATGCCAACGTGTCGCCCGCGTAGCCGGTGAGTTGCTGGTCGTTGAAGGTGAAGGTGTGCAACGCTTCCCGGTCGATACGACCACCGTGCCGGGTGCGGAAGGAAGCGTTCATGGCAGCGTTGGCCTCTGCTCGTCGATGCGGTACACGGCGTGGAATCGGTAGGTGATGGTGTCGCGGATGGCGTTGAACCAGCGCCGGCAGCCGGCGCTGTGACTCCACCGCTCGGCGAAGAGCCCTTTGGTGTTGGCGCGGAAAAACACGTAATGCGCCCACTGCTCGTCGGTGAGCGCCTGCGGGTCCGGCGGGTAGGGGACGTGTGCCTCACCGCCGTAGTGGAATTCGGTCTCCTCACGCGGCCCGCACCACGGGCATTCGATGAGTTGCATGGCGTGCTCCTGCGGTCGGAATGGGTCGGTATCGCCGGTGATCGGATTCAGTGGGCGACGGCGGCGGCGCCGTGTTCGTCGACCAGCGCGCCGCTGACGAATCGGTCCAGCCCGAACGGCGCGATGAACTCGTGCGGTTCGTCGTTGGCGATGGTGTCGGCAAAGCACCAGCCGAGCCCCGGTGTGGCTTTGAATCCGCCGGTGCCCCAACCGGCGTTGAGGTACAGGTTGGTGTAGGGCGTCCGCCCGACGATCGGCGAGGCGTCCGGGCACACGTCCACGATGCCGGCCCAGGTGCGCAACAGATGAGCCCGCGCAAAGATCGGGAACAGCTCGACGGCCGCGGCCATCTGGCGCTCGATAATGTGAAACGCTCCCCGCTGGCCATAGCCGTTGTACGAGTCGATACCCGCGCCCATGACCAGTTCGCCCTTGTGCGCCTGCGAGACGTACACGTGGATGGCGTTGGACATCACAATCGTCGGATGGACGGGTTCGAGCAGCTCGGAGACCAACGCCTGCAAGGGGTGACTCTGCAGCGGCGTGCGGATGCCCAGCATGTCGGTGAGCGTGGATGTGTGTCCGGCCGCGCACAGCGCGACGCGTCCGGCCGCGATGTCGCCGCGGCTGGTGCACACGCCCGTCACCCGATCGCCGTCCGTGACGAACCCGGTGACCTCGCAGTGCTGGATGATGTCAACGCCGCGCTCGTCCGCGCGTCGGGCAAATCCCCACGCTACGTAGTCGTGCTTGGCGATGCCGGCCCGGGGTTGATAGGTGGCGCCGAGCACGGGGTAGCGCAATTCGCTCGACACGTTGACGATGGGGCAGAGTTTCTTTACCTCGTCGGGATCGACCCACTGCGCGTCAATGCCGTTGAGCCGGTTGGCTTCCACCCGCCGGACACCGTCGCGGACGTCCTGCAGGCTGTGCGCGAGGTTGAGCACGCCGCGCTGACTGAACAGGATCGGGTAGTCCAGGTCCTCCTCGAGGCCCTCCCACAACTTCAGCGAGTGCTCGTAGATGCGGGCGCTCTCGTCCCACAAGTAGTTGGACCGGATCAGGGTGGTGTTGCGGGCCATGTTCCCGCCGGCCAGCCAGCCTCTTTCCAGCACAGCCACGTTGGTGATGCCGTGGTTCTTGGCCAGGTAGTGCGCCGTGGCCAGCCCGTGGCCGCCGCCGCCGACGATGACGACATCGTAGGATTTCTTCGGTTCCGGTGTGCGCCAGAGGAATTCGGGATGATCCGGTAGCTCGGCGCCGGGTGGGCTGACGGCCGTCACAGTGCGTGTCCCGTCAGGCCGGGGTAGAGCGGGAACCGGCTGGCGAGCACATCGACCCTGGCGCGGAGCGCGTCGAGGGTGGCGTCGTCGACGGCGTCGGGCCGCAGCGTCAAACTGATGATGTCGGCGACCTCCCGGAAGCAGTCGAGGTCGAACCCGCGAGTCGCCAGCGCGGCGGTGCCGATCCGCGCTCCCGAGCTAACCATTGGGGGCCGCGGGTCGAAGGGAACGGCGTTGCGGTACACCGTGACTCCGGCGCGGTGCAACCGGTCCTCGGCATGCTTGCCGTCGAGTTCGGAATTGCGCAGGTCCACCAGAACTAGATGCACGTCGGTCCCGCCGGACACCACGCTGACCTGCGCGCTGCGCGAATCGTCCCGCATGAGGCGCTCGGCGAGGATCCGCGCGCCGGCCAGCGTCCGTTGCTGCCGCTCGCGGAACTCGGGCTGCGCGGCGAGTTTGAACGCCACCGCCTTGGCGGCGATGACGTGTTCCAGCGGGCCGCCCTGCTGGCCGGGGAACACCGAGGAGTTGAACTTCTTCGCCAGCGCCTCGTCGTCGGTGAGGATGAAGCCGCCGCGGGGGCCCCCGAGGGTCTTGTGCGTGGTCGACGTCACGACGTGTGCGTGCGGTACCGGCGAGGGATGCAGGCCGGCCGCGACCAGGCCGGCAAAGTGAGCCATGTCGACCATGAGGTAGGCGCCCACCTCGTCGGCGATGCGCCGGAATGCGGCGAAGTCGAGGTGACGCGGGTAGGCCGACCAACCGGCCAGGATCAGCCTGGGCCGCCGCTCGCGTGCCAGCCTCTCGACTTCGGCCATGTCCACCCGGTGGTCCTCCTCGGACACGTGATAGGCGGCGACGTCGTAGAGCTTGCCGGAGAAGTTGAGCTTCATCCCGTGCGTGAGATGGCCGCCGTGGGCCAGCGCCAGGCCCAGGATCGTGTCGCCGGGGGAGAGCAGGGCCGCCATCGCCGCGGCGTTGGCCTGCGCGCCGGAATGCGGCTGGACGTTCGCGTAGCCGGCGCCGAAGAGACTCCGGACACGGTCGATCGCGAGCTGTTCGATGACGTCGACGTGTTCACAGCCGCCGTAGTAGCGCTTGCCCGGGTAGCCCTCGGCGTACTTGTTGGTCAGCACCGAGCCCTGCGCCTGCATCGCCGCCAGCGGCGCGAAGTTCTCGCTGGCGATCATTTCGAGGGTGCCCTGCTGGCGCGCCACTTCGTCGGCGATCGCCCGGTAAACCTCAGGGTCGAGGCTGACCAGCGGCTCGTCCAGGACCGGGTTGGCCGGTGCCGCGGTGAGCCGCTGCGGTGTGTCCAGAGTCATGCGCGCTCCTGACATTCCAGTACAATGCTATTGATATATTAACTGTACGGCATAGTAAGGGCCGGCGGCGGCCACGTCAATAGCCGGGGAAGCCGGTCGACAGGAAGGGCGAGGAAGGATGTCACGACCATGCTGACCGAGCTATCGCTGCCCGGCGCTGGTCCGGAAACCAGCGCAGACCGGGCATACGAGATCTTGCGGGAGCGCCTCGCGATTCTCGACGTCCGGCCCGGTGAACCCATCAACGACGACCGTCTGGCCGCCGAACTCGGTGTCGGCCGGACGCCGGTCCGCGAGGCGCTCAAGCGACTGGAGCGCGACCGCCTTGTGGTCGCCTACCCGCGCCACGGCACCTTCGCTACCCCGGTTGACATGACCGACCTCGCCGACATCTCGGAGATCCGCAAACAACTCGAACCGTTGGCGGCCGCTCGTGCCGCGCGCATGGCAACCACCGGCATGCGGGGTCGACTTGCCGCTCTGGCCGACGAGATCGGACGGATCGAGGACGGCCAGGACGCGCGCGAGGTGTTGCGTTTCGACGTGCGGGTGCACGGCGACATCTACCGCGCGCCAGGCAACCCGCACCTAGAGCAGATCCTGGTCGGCCTCGACGCCCACGCCACCCGGATCTGGTGCGTGTTTCTCGATCGGATCGCCGGCGTGGCCGGCCACGCCCGCGAGCACCGCGCACTTCTCTGAACCCTCCGGGGCCGTGGTCGCGCGACTCCCACCCACCACGGAGCAAAGCTGGACCGACCAAAGGGCCATTCGATATATCATTGGCGCCACATAGCAAGTTCAGTTGTCTATCTGCAACATCAAAAGTCGTGAAGGGAACGTCGGGCCATGACCGTGGCGGGGATGGATGCGTTCGAGGAGATTGCCCCGGAGCACATGTCGTTTGCCGACCAGGCCTACCTGGTGATCAGGGACAAGCTCATCATGCTCGAGATCCGGCCCAACCAGGCCATCGTCGAGAGCGAGCTTGCCGCCCAGCTTAAGACGGGCCGGACGCCCGTACGGGAGGCCCTCAAGCGGCTGGAGGCCGACCGGCTGGTGGTGTCGTTCCCGCGCAGGGGCACGTTTGCTACCGGCGTCGACGTCGCCGACCTGCGGCATATCTCGCAGATCCGCGTCAACCTCGAACCCGTCGCGGCGCGCGCCGCCGCCGAGAACACCTCGGCCGCGGTGCGGTCACACCTTCTCGAGCTCGCGGACTGCACGAGTGCTCTAGAAGTCGAGACGATCGACCGCAGCGAGCTAATGCGGTGGGACCTGCGGGCGCACCGCGCGATCTACCGCGCGGCGGGCAATCCGCACCTCGAGGACGTCCTGGTGCGTTATGACAACCTCGCCACCCGCATTTTCTGCATTTTCCTCGATCGGCTACCCGCGGTGGCCCGCCACGTCGGAGAGCACGCGGCCCTCTTGCGGACCATCGCCGACGGCGACTCCGACGCGGCCGCTGCGCTGGCCGCAGATCACGTCATCGGGTTCGAGAAAGCGATCCGGGCAGTCGTGTGAGGCGCCGCGCGGCGCAACCGATCACCTGCGGGGCAACGACCGAACACGTTGGCAATAGGTCACGTTCGCAATGAGTAGGGTCGCAGGGATGAGCAAAGCGAGCTCCGACACCGGCATCGGCGGAGTCCAGTCGGTCGACCGCGCGCTGCAGATGCTCGAGCTTCTCGCGCGTGAGGGCGAGGCCGGCGTCACGGAGCTGGCCGCTGCCATCGGTGTGCACAAGTCGACGGCATCGCGGCTGCTCGGCTCACTCGAGGAGCGTGGCCTCGTCGAACAGTTCCACGGGCGGGGGAAGTACCACCTCGGTCTGGGAATCCTGCGGCTGGCCCACGCGGTGCCGGGCCGTCTGGACCTCACTGAGCAGGCCCGCGACGTCTGTGAGCGGCTGGCCGCGCAGGTCGGCGAGACGGTCAACCTCGCGGTACTGCGCTCGCACTTTGCGGTGAATGTGGAGCAGGCAAGGGGCCCGTCGGCAATCGGCACGCACAACTGGGTGGGGGAGCTGACGCCCCTGCACGCGACCTCCAGCGGCAAGGTCCTGTTGGCGTCCATGTCCGCGGACAAACGCAAACGCCTACTCGGAGAGGCTGGGATGTCGCGGTTCACCGACCGGACGATCACCTCGATGGAGGAACTCGACCGCCAGCTCGCCGTGGCCGAGCGGGACGGCTATGCAACCACCTGCGAGGAGCTCGAGATCGGACTCAACGCCGTCGCCGCCCCCGTGCGTGACCACGCGGGCGTGGTGATCGCCGCGCTGAGCGTGTCCGGTCCCGCGTTCCGCGTTACCGCGGAACGCAAACGGGAGATCATGTCGCCGGTGATCGCGGCCGCCATCGAAATCGGCCACCGGCTCGGCTTTCACGGCTGAACCACCGCACCCGGCGCGGGCGTCTTTTCAGTTGCGGCCCAACGCTTTCGAGCTGACGGGCTGCGGAGCCTCGGGCCGGTGCCGATAGAACGGCACCGTGACAGGTGCCAACGGCTGGTTGCCGAGGACTAGGTCCGCCGCCTTCTCGGCGACCATCATAACCGGGGCGTAGATGTTGCCGTTCGTTGCGTACGGCATCACGGACGCGTCGACTACCTTGAGTCCCTCGACACCGTGCACGCCCATGGTTTGCGGGTCGACCACGCTCATCGCGTCGATGCCCATCTTGGCGGTACACGACGGGTGCAGGGCGGTTTCGGCGTCGCGCGCGACCCAGTCGAGAATCTGTTCGTCGGTTTCCACGCGGGGGCCCGGTGAGATCTCGCCGCCGTTGAACGGCGCCAGGGCGGGCTGGTTGAGGATGTCGCGCGCCACCCGAATCGATTCCACCCACTCCCGGCGGTCCTGTTCGGTCGACAAATAGTTGAACCGGAGCGCCGGGTGCACTTTCGGGTCGCGGCTGACGATTTTCAGTGTGCCGCGGGCATCGGAGTACATCGGGCCGACGTGGACCTGATACCCCTCGCCGCTCTCGGGTGACGAGCCGTCGTAGCGGACCGCGATGGGCAGGAAGTGAAACATCAGGTTGGGGTAGGCGACGGTGTCGTTGCTGCGCACGAAGCCGCCGCCCTCGAAGTGGTTCGTCGCGCCCGGCCCGCGGCGCAGCAACAGCCAGTTTGCCCCGATCCACGGCCGGTACCGCCACTTCATGTACTTCTGCATGGTTACCGGCTGCTTGCACGCGTACTGGATGTACACCTCGAGGTGATCCTGCAGGTTCGCACCCACGCCCGGCAGATCCTGGACCATGTCGATCCCCAGCGCACCGAGATCGGTGGCGTTGCCGATGCCGGAGAGCTGCAGCAGCTGGGGGCTGTTGATGGCGCCGCCGCACAGGATGACCTGCCCGGCGCTGACGCGCTGGGTGGCGCCAGACCCGCGCCGGTAGTCGACGCCGACCGCGCGGGCGCCGTCGAACACGACCCGCTCGGCGAACGCCCTCGTGATCACATCCAGGTTCAGGCGCCGCATGACCGGGTGCAGGTAGGCGCGGGCCGCCGAGAGGCGCCGACCGTTACGGATGTTGCGGTCGAACCTCGCGAAACCCTCCTGCCGGTAACCGTTCACGTCGTCGGTGCGCGGGTAGCCGGCCTGCTCGGCCGCGGTGAAGAATGCCTCGAACAGCGGGCTCTTCGATGGGCCCCGTTCCAGGTGCAGGGGCCCGTCGTGCCCGCGGAACGGGTCCTCGGGGGCCGCGGCCAGGCAGTTCTCCATGCGGTTGAAGTACGGCAGGCAGTGCGCGAAGTCCCAGTCGCCCATGCCGGGGTCGGCGCCCCAGCGCTCGTAGTCCATGGGGTTGCCGCGCTGGAAAATCATCCCGTTGATGCTGCTTGAGCCCCCGAGGACCTTGCCCCGGGCGTGGTAAATGCGCCGGCCGTGCATGTGCGGCTCCGGTTCGGACTCGTACTTCCAGTCGTAGAACCGGCTGCCGATGGGAAACGGCAGCGCCGCCGGCATGTGCACGAACACGTCCCACAGCGAGTCGTTGCGTCCCGCCTCGAGCACCAGGACCTTGTTCGACGGGTCGGCCGAGAGGCGGTTGGCCAGCGCGCAGCCGGCCGATCCGCCGCCGACGATGACGAAGTCGTACCGTGTCGATGTCATTGCTGTCCCTCCTTGGGGTGTTCGGCTCCCGTGCCGGCCAGCCACGCGGCGACCTGCTGGGGGTGCGCGTCGACGAACTTCTTGGCGGCCTGGTAGTCGCTCATCCCGTCGACGATCATGCGCGCGACGGAGTTCTGGTCCTGTTCCGTCCAGTGGAACTGTTTGACCAGGGTGTACGCCGGGCTGCCCGACTTGGCGAACGTGTTCGAGACGATCTTGTCCAGGTCATAGACCGGGTAGTCGCAGGCGATCTTGGCCGGATCGGCATCGCATCCCGGCGTGTAGGGCGGCAGGTTTACCTTGACCATCGGGATCTCGTTGAACAGCCACTGCGGCGAGAAGAAGTACGCGAGCAGTGGAGTCCGCTGCTGCTGCGCCCGGCGAATGCTGGAGATCAATGCTGACTCGCTGCCACCCTGGACCACCTTGTAGTTCAGGCCGAGATTCGCGATGAGGGCAGCGTCGTTGGTGACGTAGGAAGGGTCCCCGTCCAGCAGTTGCCCCTTGTCGCCGGACTCGGACGTTTTGAACAGATCCGCGTACTTGTTCAGGCTGTGCCAGTCGGTGATGTCCGGGTACCGCTCGACCATCGCGGGCGGGACGTACCAACCGATCCGCCCCTTGATGCCGGTGGAACCGGCGCTCTGCGCGGCGCCCATGGTGTCGATGTACTGCTTCTTGAGGTCGTCGTGGCCCCAGTTCTCGACGATCGCGTCCACCTGCCCGGTGGACAGGCCCTGCCAGGACACCTGCTCCGCGAGGTGTTTCTGTTTGACGGAGCAGCCCAGGATTTCCTCGGCGACATAGCTGATCACCGCGGCATTGGCTTCGGCCCCAACCCACGAGAAGACGGCGAGGTTGAAGGCGCCGCACGGTCTGCTGCCCGGCCGCAGGCGTCCGTGGCCCAGGTCCGCCACCTTGGTCGCATTGCAACCGACAAGCACGATCAGGAACAGCGTGGCTAGCCCGAGTGCCGCGACGAGCTTCAAGATCCGCTTCATTCGGCCGTTCTCCCAACCTTTTTCGACGCGGCCGCCGTCGTGCGGTCGAGAATCGTGCCGAGCAGAACGATGGCCAGACCCGCGGCCAGGCCCTTGCCGAACAGGCTTGCCTGCGAGAAGCCAGCGACCACAAGGTAACCCAGCGCCCCGCCACCTGCCAGGCCGCCGACGACCACCATCGCGAGCACATAGATCAGGCCCTGATTGGTGGCCAGCGTCAACGACTGAGCCGCGCCCGGCAGCTGGACCTTGGTGATGATCTGCCAGGAGTTGGAGCCCGCGGAGCGGGCCGCCTCGACGATTTCAGGTGGGACACAACGAATCCCGTCGGCGACGATCTTGATCGACCCAGGGGCGGCGTAGACGATCGCCGCGACGATGCCGGTGAATCGCGACACAGCGAACAAGGACAGGAACGGAACCAGGTACACGAATGTCGGGATGGTCTGAGCGGCATCCAGGAAGGACCGCATGAGCTTATCCGCCAGCGAATTACGGCCCATCCAGACGCCCAGCACCACCCCGAGCGCGACGACGACCGCGGTGGCCACCAGTACCGCGGCCAGGGTGTCCATGGTGTCCTGCCAGAGGCCAATCATGATGATCAGGGCAAGACACGCCATCGAGATCAGCGCGGACATGCGACCTCCGACGACGGCCGCGATCGCGGTGAGCGCGACGAAGCTGAGCCACCACGGGAGCCGTCCAGCAGCGTCTGCAGCGGGTTGAGCATCGACGCTGTGACGGCGTCCTTGAGCCCGCTGGTCGCCGAGACGAAACTGGTTTGCGCCCAACTTGTTACGGAATTCGCGGCAGCGACGATGTGCGAGCCGATGTCGAGCCCGACGTGGACCGAACCGATCTGCAGCGACGACGGGAAGATGGCAACCAGCTGGTAGGTGTACGACAGCCAGATCGCCACGACGGTCACAACCGCCCCTAGTGCGATCAGTGGACGCCGAAACCTGTTGACAACAGCCGACCTTCGCCGATGGACATCCACGCGTTCGCTCGCTGCCGTCGTCGTCCGGTCCAGGATGATGGCCAGCAGCACGATGGCCAGGCCGGCGTTGAAGGCGGTGCCCACGTCTTGGCTGGCCAGCGCCTGGACCACCACCTGCCCGAGGCCCGGCGCCGCGATCAGGGCCGCGACCGTCACCATCGACAGCGCCGCCATGATGGTCTGGTTGACGCCGAGCACGATGGTGCGCTTGGCCATCGGCAACAGCGCGCCGAACAGCTCCTGAAGCCGGGTCGCTCCCAGCGACTCGACGGCCTCGCGTGACTCCTGCGGCACGGACCGGATGCCGTGCGTTGTGAGCCGGATGACCGGGGGCGCGGCGTAGATCACCGTGGCAATGATCGCCGCGGCCGGGCCGATCAGGAACACCAGCGTCAGTGGCGTGAGGTAGACGAACGACGGCAGGATCTGCATGAAGTCCAGCACCGGCGTGATCACGCGGTTGAACGCATTCGACAGCCCCGCCCAGATGCCCAGCGGGATCCCGATCAACAGTGAAATCGCAACCGCGGCAATGGTCAGCGCCAGCGTCTGCATGCTCTCCTGCCACAGACCCTGCAGGCCCATGAACAACAGGGAGCCGCACGTGAGCAACGCGGTCTTTCCGTTGCCGACCATCCAGGCCACGAACGTGAACACGACGACCACGCCAAGCCAGCCGATATAGGGAACAGGGCGGCCGTCGACCGGGTGCGCGATCAGATCCTGGATCGTGGAACCGAAGGCGTCGATCGCGGACCGGATCGGGTTGAGCACGAAGGTGAACAGGGGATTGGTGGCGCGTGACTCGGCGATCCAGGTTTGCTGGGCCGACAGCCACCGTTGCAGCGCTGTGGTGTCGGCCGGTCCGAGCGCGTGTGTGTCGCGGCCGCGTAGCACGCTGAACAGCACGGCCCACACGACCGCGATCGCGACGATGGCCGCGATCGATGCTTTGGAGCCGAGTCCGGCCCACCGCACGCCGAACGAGCGGGCGGGGCGCGGAGCCGACGGCAACCGGGTTGCGTTGACTGCGGGTGCGGCCATTACCAACCGCCTTCGTCGACCTTGCCGATCACCGCGAGGATTTCGTCGCGGCCGACCATGCCCAGCAGCTTGCCGTCCGAGACCACCTTGATGGGCCTGTCGGCAGCCAGTACTGGGTCGACGGCGTCACGAATCACGGTGCTGGGCAACATCTCTGGTCCGTCAAGCGTGTCTTCGGGGCGCTTCTCGCGCATGATCCACTTCAGCGTCAGCACGCGGGAACGGGGGACGTCGCTGACAAACTCGCGCACGTAGTCATCCGCGGGCGCGCCGACCAGCTCGTCGCCGGTGCCGACCTGGACGACCTCGCCGTTGCGCATGATCAGGATCCGGTCGCCCAGCCGCAGCGCCTCGGACAGATCATGGGTGATGAACACCATCGTCTTGCCCATCTCGTGGTGCAGGCGGATCACCTCGTTCTGCATGTCGCGCCGGATCAGCGGGTCCAGCGCGGAGAACGGCTCGTCGAAGAGCAGCAGGTCCGGATCGCTTGCCAGCGCGCGGGCCAGCCCGACGCGCTGCTTCATGCCGCCGGACAGCTGATCGGGATAGGACTGCTCGTATCCGGCCAGCCCGACCAGCTCGGTGACCTCGCCGGCGCGTTTCATCCGGTCCTTCTTGTCGGCACCGCGAACCTCGAGACCGTAAGAGACGTTGTCGAGCACCCGCCGGTGCGGCAGCAGGCCGAAGTGCTGGAATACCATCGAGATCTTGCGGCGGCGCAGTTCGCGCAATTCCTTCTCGCCCGCGGTCGTGATGTCGATGCCCTGGAACATCACTCGGCCCTTGGTCGGCTCGATCAGCCGCGTCAGGCACCGCACGAGGGTGGACTTGCCGGAGCCGGACAAGCCCATCACGACGAATACCTCGCCGCGGCCTACGTCGAAGCTCACGTTGCGGACCGCGACCGCGCAGCCCGTCTTCCTCTTGATGTCCTGCACGCTGAGGTGCTCAAAGGTCTTGTCGCAGGCGATATCGGAAGTGTTGGCGCCGAAGATCTTCCACAGTTCCTGCACGCGCAGCTCGGCACAGGTGCGCCGGATCGGCGGCGTGACTACCGCCTGTGGTGAGTTTTCCGTGTGGATGGCCACCAGTGTCTCCTAACGTCTTGGGCTGTCGGTCGGCTGCAGTCAGGTCGGCGATCCGCGGAACCACCGTGTCGGCTGTGGGTTGATGTTCTGCCAGATGTGCTTGATCTCGCGATATTCGTCCAGGCCCGCGCGGCCGAGCTCGCGGCCGTTGCCCGAACGCTTCATCCCGCCCCATTCGGCCTGCGGCACATAGGGGTGGTAGTCGTTGATCCAGATTGTGCCGTGCCGCAAACGATTTGCCACGCGCTGCGCCTTGCCGGCGTCCTGGGTCCACACCGCGCCGGCCAGGCCATAGACGGTGTCGTTCGCTAGTGCTACCGCCTCGTCCTCGTCGGTGAACGTTTCGACGGTGAGCACCGGACCGAACGATTCCTCTTGTGTCACGGACATTCCCGAAGAGCACTCGTCCAGAACGGTGGGCGGGTAGAAAAACCCGTCGCGCAGGCGCGGATCATCGGGTCGGCGCCCGCCGCACCGTAGGACCGCGCCTTCGGCGAGTCCCGCGGCCATGTATGCCTCGACCTTGTCCCGGTGCGCGGCCGAGATCAGCGGGCCCGTTTCGGCGTCGGGATCGAAGGGCCCGCCGAGCGTGATCCGGCGGGCCCGCGCGACGACCTCGTCGACGAACCGGTCGTGCAGGTTCTGCTCGACGAGCAGCCGCGCCCCAGCCGAACACACCTGGCCGGAGTGCAGGAACACCGCGGTGAGTGCGTAGTCCACTGCGGTCTCGAAGTCGGCGTCGGCGAAGACCACGTTCGGGTTCTTGCCGCCGAGTTCCAGTGCGACCCGTTTCACTGTCTGCGCGGCCGCGGTCATTACCCGGGTGCCCGAAGTCATGCCGCCGGTGAACGACACCATGTCCACGTCGGGATGCTCGGCGAGCGGGGCGCCGGCCGTCGGACCGGGCCCGAGAACCAGATTGGCGACGCCGGCGGGCAAACCGGCCTCTTGTAGCGCTTGCATCAACAGGACCGCGGTGGAGGGGGTGAGCTCACTGGGCTTGAGGACCACGGTGTTGCCCGCTAACAGCGCGGGGGCTACCTTCCAGATCGCCTGCAGCAGGGGGTAATTCCAGGGGGTGATCAATCCGCAGACGCCGATCGGCTCGTACACGAGCCGGCTGACGACATCGGGTCTGCCGGTGTCCACTACCTGTCCGGCATGGCTGCCACCGACCGCGGCGTAGTGCCGCAGGCACGCCACGACGTCGTCCATGTCGCATTCGGCTTCGACGAGGCGCTTGCCCGTGTCCAGCGCCTCGGCCCGGGCGAAGTCGCCTCGGTTGCGGGCGATCAGGGCCGCCGTGCGGCCCAGCAAGTCCGCGCGTTCGCGCTCGGGTGTGCGCGGCCAGGAGCCTTCGTCGAAAGCCTTGCGCGCGGCGGCAATTGCCGCCCGGGTGTCCGCAGCGGAGGCCTCGGCAGCGGTGGCCACCAGCTGACTGTCCGCGGGGCAGCGGATCTCGCGACGAGCGCCGTCGCCGGCCGGCCTCCATTCGCCTGCGATGTACAGGTTCAGATGTTCGGCCACGCCATCGCCCCCGGACTTATACAGATTCGTTGCGTATAGCGCAATGTGATTCTGGTTGTGCAACAGCCTGTCTTATGAACTGGGTCATGTCAAGGGTAGCGGCGAACTAAATTCGCAGGTCCGGGCACGTGCGACCAGGCCGAGGCCGCTGAGCTGCGCGTCAAGCGAGGTCGTGTCGCAATTTGATATATCAATTGCGTCGTGTTGGGCGGCGGTCCGCGGTCCCGACCGTGCGACGGAGGCGCCGACCCCGAGCTTCCGGGATCGGCGCCTCTCGCGGACGTAGGCGGTGCTGTCCCTCTCCGTTGGCTTGGCGCCGCGAACGTCTAGCACGGCACCCCTCGGCTCGGCCGGATTGCGGGGCCGAGGGGTGCTCTTGGTCAGATTGCGAGCATGGAGCGCAGCCAGTCGTGGAAAGCCCCAATGTGATGCTCACTGGGGACCAGGACCCCGCCGTCGCGGTACATGCGCGAACCCATCGTGGGCTGGCAGCGTTCGCACGCGGCGAAATCCTGCTGATTGACCCGGTGGAACAGCTCGACCGAGCGACTGATGTCGTGCCCGGATTCCACGACTTGGGGCAGGTAGAGCCAATCGCATTCGACGATGGTGTGATCGGCCGCCATAGGGTACATCCGGTGCACGATCGCGTGGTCGGGCACCAAGTTGATGAAGACCTGAGGGCGGATGGTGATCGCGTAGTAGCGCCGATCCTGGTCTTTGCTCACTCCGGGGATCGGGTCGAGCCCGGCGGAACCGTCGATCGTGAAACCCTGGATGTCCTCGCCGAACTCCGCGCCGTGCCCCACGTAATATTGCGCGGCATACCCGTCGGCGAACTCCGGGAGCACCTCGGTCAGTTCCGGGTGGATGGTGGCGCAGTGGTAGCACTCCATGAAGTTCTCGACGATCAGCTTCCAGTTCGCCTTGACGTCGTAGACGATCCGACGGCCTACCTTCAGGTCGGCCACGGTGTAGTGATCGATCGCTGCCACGTCGCCGAGGCGCTCGACGACTTCGCGCATCACAGTGTCTTCGAATGACGGCGGTTCGTCGGCCAAGCACACCCACACGTAGCCGAGCCACTCCTTGATCGCAATCCTGCGCAGGCCGTACTCGAACCGGTCGACATCAGGCATCTTCGTCAAATGCGGCGCCGCAACGAGCTTTCCGTCGAGGTCGTAGGTCCAGGCATGGTAGGGGCACTGCAACGCGCGCTTGACCTCCCCGCTGCTCTCGGTGCACAGCTGCGCGCCCCGGTGCCGGCACACGTTGTAGAAGGCGTTGATGTTGCCCTTTCTTGACCTGGTCAACAGCACGCTCTCCCGGCCTACCTGGACGGTTCGGAAGGCGCCGGCCTTGTCCAGGCCCGCTGCGCGCACGGCGCAGAACCACATCGTCTCGTAGATATTCTCCTGCTCGAGGGCGAAGATCGCCGGATCGGTGTAGTAGCAGCCCGCGAGCGTAGAGATCAGGCTGTCCGGCAGGTTGGTCGCTGTGGTGGTCGTCATGGATTCCCTCGGGCTTTCTGTCTTTTGGGCCTGGGCCTGGGCCTGGGCCTGGGCTTGAAATTCGGGACTTAGACCGGCGTGGGCACGGCGGCCAGTTGGCGACGCCACCGGGCGAACAGCCGGGGCTGGTCGACGCCGAGAACCCCGGTGACGTGCCCGCCGCGGCGATAGGTCGCGAGGAAGCTGCGCTCTTCGCAGCTGCCCTCCTCGATGCTGATCTCGTCGTCGGGGTGGGTGCTGCCGGCAAACTGGATGCGCGACCCGTACTGATCGGACCAGAAGTAGGGCGGCTTCACGGGAAGGCGGCAGTCCGCGCCGCCGGCAAGCAGCGCGGCGACGGCGATCGCGGGACGTTCTATCGCGCCCGTCCAATGCTCGACGCGCCGGTGGGATCCGTAGTGAAGTCATGCCAGGCCGCACAGTCGCCTGCGGCGACTACGTTCGGGATCGCGGTCTGGCCGTTGGCTCCGCACAACACGCCGTCGCCGAGCGCGAGCGGGCTGCACCGCAGCCACTCGATGTTCGGGGTACCGCCGATTCCGACTACGACGACGTCGGCGGGCAGGTGGCGCCCGTCGGTGAGGTCCACTCCGGTAACCCGGTCGGCGCCGTGGCCGGCCCGAAGGTCGCGGCACTGCCCGGTCAGCCGGGCCACACCGGCGCCGCAGATCAGCCTCGTGCCGTTCACCGCGTGCGCGGCCGCTACCGCCGCGCCGAGGCGCCGCCCGAGCTGAGCGTGCAGCGGCGTCGGAGCGGCCTCGACGATGGTGACGTCGACGCCCATCTTGCGGGCCGTCGAGGCAACCTCGGCGCCGACGAATCCGGCTCCGATGACGACGATGTGGGCGCCGGGTACCAGTTCGGCGCGCAGCGCGACAGCGTCGTCGACGGTGCGCACGACGTGTACCCCCGCCATGGTCTGGCTGTCGGGCCAGCGCCGCGCGCGCGAACCGGTGGCGATGACCACACCGTCGGCGGGGATGCGCTCACCGGTCGCGAGTTCAATTGCGGCAGCACCGGTATCGAGCTTGGTGGCCGACGCGCCGAGGTGCCAATGGGCCTGCAGATCCTCCGGCGGGTCCTCCAGCGCCAGGTCAGCTTCGGAGATCTCCCCGGCGAGGAATTCCTTGGACAGCGGGGGCGGTCGTAGGGGCGGCGAGTCTCGTCGCCGACGATGGTGAGACGCCCGTCGTAACCCTGGTCGCGCAGCGCGCGGGCTGCCGAGAGACCCGCCAGCGAGGCCCCGATGACCGCAATGTGCTTCACGGTCGGCCCGTGTCGGCGATGCGTGCGCGGAGCTGTGGTGGCAGGTTAGGTTCTGCGGTGCTCGGCTCGATGTAGACGATCCCGTGTTCGATCACCACGGTGTGCGCCCGGACCGGCAGTTTGGCGGGCGGCGCATCGACGGCGCCGGTGCGCAGATTGAACCGGGAGGCATGCAGCGGGCACTCCACCTCGCAGCCCTCCACCCAGCCGTCGGCGAGCGACGCGTCCTGATGTGAGCACGTGTCGTCGATGGCGAACACCTCGCCGTCTTCGGTGTGGAAGACGGCGATGGGCGGTTGGGTTTCCACGCGGCGGGCCTCGCCGGGAGCGAGGTCGGCGAGGGGACAGATTGCGAGCATGATGCGGGCCTCCCGAAGCCGAGACTCTGCGTATAACGAAACACAAATCGTATTACGCAACAGTGTTGCGCGGGTCACAGGGGTTGTCAAGCTCTCAAGACGAGCGTCACGGTGGCCGCGCGCAGGCAAGGGGGCCGTCGATGAGTTGTATATCACACGGATTCAGCTAATATATGAGTCGCCCATCGCATAGCCCGCGCCCGGAGGGACCCGTCGGTGTTCGACAAGATACTCGTGGCCAACCGTGGCGAGATCGCGGTCCGTGCATTTCGCGCGGCGTGCGAGCTCGGCGCCCGCACCGTTGCCGTCTACCCACACGAGGACCGCAACTCTGTGCATCGGCTGAAGGCCGACGAGGCGTACCAGATCGGGGTGCCGGGGCAACCGGTGCGCGCTTATCTGTCCGTCGACGAGATCGTCGGCATCGCGCGCCGATGCGGCGCCGACGCGATCTATCCGGGGTACGGATTTCTCTCCGAGAACTCCGTCCTGGCCCGGTCATCCGCCGAGGCCGGAATCACGTTCATCGGGCCGACATCCGACGTGCTGGAGTTGACCGGCAACAAGGCCCGGGCCGTCGCGGCGGCGCGTGATGCGGGTCTTCCCGTGCTGGCCAGTTCGGCGCCGTCATCCGACGTCGACGAGCTGCTCGCCGCTGCGCCGCTGCAATTCCCGGTCTTCGTCAAGGCGGTGGCCGGTGGCGGCGGTCGCGGGATGCGCTACGTCGCCAAGCCCGCAGATCTAGCCGACGCGGTGCGGGCGGCCTCGCGCGAGGCGGAGTCGGCGTTCGGAGA
This sequence comes from Mycobacterium stomatepiae, assembly GCF_010731715.1. Taxonomy (NCBI): domain Bacteria; kingdom Bacillati; phylum Actinomycetota; class Actinomycetes; order Mycobacteriales; family Mycobacteriaceae; genus Mycobacterium; species Mycobacterium stomatepiae. Next base: position 2,406,488 of record NZ_AP022587.1, on the reverse strand, counting down.
TCCGACGGTCTTCCTGGAGCAGGCGGTGATCAATCCCCGCCATATTGAGGTGCAGATTCTCGCTGACACCGTCGGCAACACGACGCACCTCTACGAGCGGGACTGCAGCGTGCAACGCCGGCACCAGAAGGTTGTCGAAATCGCCCCCGCGCCCAACCTCGATCCCGAACTGCGCGACCGCATCTGCGCGGACGCGGTGGCCTTCGCTCGCCATATCGGCTACACCTGCGCGGGCACCGTCGAATTCCTGCTCGATGACAGCGGGCGGTATGTCTTCATCGAGATGAACCGCGGATCCAGGTTTAACACACGGTGACCGAGGAGATCACCGACGTCGACCTGGTGGGTGCGCAGCTGCGGATCGCGTCCGGCCAGTCGCTGCCCGAGATGGGGTTGACCCAGGACCGCGTCGTGGTGCGCGGCGCTGCGCTGCAGTGCCGGATCACCACCGAGGACCCCGCCGACGGGTTCCGGCCGGACGTCGGACGCATCTCGGTCTACCGCACGCCCGGCGGGGCCGGGGTACGACTGGACGGCGCGGCGACCCTGGGCGGCCGGGTCACCGGATTCTTCGATTCGATGCTGGTCAAGGTCACCTGCCGCGGCCAGGATTTCGCAACCGCGGTGGCCCGGGCGCGCCGCGCCGTCGCCGAATTCTGCATTCGCGGCGTCGCCACCAACATCTCGTTCCTGCAGGCCGTGCTCGACGATCCTGACTTCTGTGACGGCCGGGTGACGACGTCGTTCGTCGAGGACCGACCCTGGCTGCTGACCGCGCGCGAGTCGGACAATCGCGTATCGCGGATGCTGGCGTATCTCGCCGACGTGACGGTAAATAAACCCCATGGCGACCGGCCGACGGTGATCCACCCTCGCGAGAAGCTGCCCGCTGTCGATCGCGCGCTGCTGACCGCACCGGCGCCCGGGTCGCGGCAGCGTTTGCTACGGCTCGGTCCGGAGGGCTTTGCCGCCGACCTGCGCGCCCGGCGGGCGCTCGGCATCACGGACACCACTTTCCGCGACGCCCACCAGTCGTTGCTCGCGACGCGCGTGCGTACCAGCGGTCTGGTGGAAGTCGCGCCGTACGTCGCGGCGCTGACATCGGAGCTGCTGTCGGTCGAGTGCTGGGGCGGCGCCACCTACGACGTCGCCCTGCGCTTTCTGAAGGAAGACCCGTGGGACCGGTTGGCCCAGTTACGCGACGCGATCCCCAACATTTGTCTGCAGATGTTGCTGCGTGGCGCGAATACCGTTGGCTACACCCACTATCCGACGAAGGTGACCACGGCCTTCGTTGCCGAAGCCACCGAGGTCGGCATCGATATTTTCCGAATCTTCGACGCGCTCAACAATATTGACGCCATGCGACCAGCCATCGACGCGGTGCGCAAAACCGGCACGGCGGTGGCCGAGGTCGCCCTGTGCTACACCGGCGACCTCGCCGACCCCAGCGAAGACCTCTACACGTTGGACTACTACCTGCGGCTGGCCGAAGCGTGCGTGGCGGCGGGCGCGCACGTACTGGCCATCAAGGACATGGCCGGCTTGCTGCGCCCGGCCGCCGCCACGAAGCTGGTCGCGGCGCTGCGCGTCAACTTCGACCTGCCGATCCACGTCCACACCCACGACACGCCCGGCGGGCAACTCGCCACCTATCTGGCCGCGTGGCAGGCCGGCGCCGACGCCGTCGACGGAGCCAGTGCGCCCCTCTCCGGGACAACCAGCCAGCCGGCTTTGTCGGCTATCGTCGCCGCGGCCGCCCACACCGACGTCGATTCCGGGCTGGATCTGGCGGCCGTCTGCGACCTCGAGCCTTACTGGGAGGCGCTGCGAAAGGTGTACGCGCCCTTCGAATCCGGGCTGCCCGCCCCGACTGGCCGCGTCTACACCCACGAGGTGCCCGGCGGCCAGTTGTCCAACCTGCGGCAGCAGACCATCGCGCTGGGGCTGGGGCACCGCTTCGAGGCGGTCGAGGGCGCCTACGCCGCGGCCGATCGGATGCTGGGCCGGCTGATCAAGGTGACCCCTTCGTCGAAGGTGGTCGGCGACCTCGCCCTCGCCCTGGTCGGGAGCGGCATCACGACGGCGGAGTTCGCCGCCGAGCCGTCGTCCTACGACATCCCCGACTCGGTCGTCGGCTTTCTGCGGGGTGATCTCGGGGAACCCGCCGGAGGCTGGCCGGAGCCTCTGCGCACCCGAGCTCTCGAAGGCCGCGCGCCGGCGCCGCCTCCGGCCCGGCTGACCGGTGAGGATGAGGCGCGGCTGGACAAGCCCGGAAGCGACCGGCAACGGACGTTGAACCGACTGCTGTTCCCGGGTCCCACAGCGGAATTCGAGCAGCACTGCCAGGAGTTTGGGGACACCTCACGGATGTCGGCCCTCGAATTCTTCTACGGCCTGGTGCACGGCCAGGAGCACCGCGTCCGTCTCGAACCCGGGGTGGATCTGCTGATCACCGTCGAGGCCGTCGGCAACCCCGACGAACGCGGCGTACGCACCGTGGTGTGCACCCTGAACGGGCAGATGCGCCTCGTCTCGGTCCGCGACCGTTCGGTGAGTCCCACGGTCGAAGCGGCCGAACGCGCCGATCGCGCGAATCCGCGGCACGTCGGCGCCCCCTTCGGTGGCGTCGTCACGCTGAGCGTGGGCGTCGGGGATGAGGTCGCCAGTGGCGAAACGGTCGCCACGATCGAGGCGATGAAGATGGAAGCGACGATCACTGCTCCGGTCGCGGGCGCGGTGCGCCGGGTAGCGATCGACCGCGTGGCCCAGGTGTCGCCTGGCGATCTGCTGATCGAGTTGGCGTGACCGCGTCCGTCCAGCGACAGGTTAATTCCTAGTTTTGCCTGGAAAAAGGCCCATCCCTGTTTCTAAACTATAAATATATGAATTGTCGAAACATATATCGATATTAGATATATCAGTTACGGATCAATTGATCAGGTTGGCGGCTCGCGCATTAGCCGCTCCCCTGGGCGAAGCAATACCTGGCGTCGAGAATGCCGTCGCCCCGAATGCGTCGGATAACTGACAGGGAGGTCGGAGTGTTCGATTTTGCGGCGTTGCCGCCGGAGGTGAATTCGGCGCGGATGTATGTGGGGGCGGGGTCGGGGCCGTTGCTGGCGGCGGCGTCGTCCTGGGATGGGGTGGCTGCGGAGTTGAGTTCGGCGGCGGGTCGGTATCACGGGGTGGTCTCCGATTTGGTGGGGGGTTTGTGGGCGGGTCCGTCGTCGGTGGCGATGGCCGCGGCGGCGGCGGCGTATGAGGTGGCGTTTGCTGCGGTGGTGCCGCCTCCGGTGATTGCGGAGAATCGGGCGTTGCTGGCGGCGTTGGTGGCGTCGAATGTTTTGGGGCAGAATTCGGCGGCGATTGCGGTGACGGAGGCTCACTATGTCGAGATGTGGGCTCAGGATGCCGCGGCGATGTGTGGGTATGCGGGTAGTTCGGCGGCGGCTAGTGAGTTGGTGCCGTTTAGTCCACCGCAGCAGAACACCGATGATTCCGGGGCGAGTGGCCAGGCCGCGGCCGTCGAGCAGGCGGCTGACACCGCGCAAAACTCGCAATCGTCTGCGGGCAACGACGGTCCGCTGTCGCAATTCTTCGAGTGGTACAAGTCGCTGAACGACAAACTGGCCAACGTTGAGAACTTCATCGAAGGAATGACGTTCTTGCCCACCGCCGTTGGATACATCCTTGACCCGATGGTCGACGCGGCCATGGCGCCGGCCATATCGGCGGCCCAGGCTCCGGCGGCGGCCGCGGCTCCGCTTGCCGCCGCGGCGTCGTCGTCGGTGTCGACGGTCGGCACCGTCGGTCCGACATCGCTGGGCGCGGGGACGTCGGCGGCATTGGGCCGCGCCGTACCGATCGGTGGTCTGTCGGCCCCGCCCTCGTGGTCGACGTCACCGGCGATCCGGCTCGTCTCCGCGGCCATGCCGATGGAAGGGTATGCCGGCGCGCCGACCGCGGGCCTGCCGCTGCCGGGGACATGGGCCGGCGGAATGCCGGCGGTGGCCACGGTGGTCAACTCGCCTCGAAGCGGCGACGCCGGTAACCGGTCGGGTTCCAGGCTCAGGTTCGTTCCGTCCGCCGCCGGAACGCGCGAGCCCGCGCAGCCGACTCACGTGGCGTTGGACCGCACGGTTGACACGGCCAACAAGCGTGACGAACTCAATCAACTGAGGCGGGCATTCAACGACCTGACCAAGGAATGCGACGTACTCAATCGCACGGCGTCCTTCATGATCAAAGCTGCGCAGGAGTAGCTGCGCCACAAATCCTTTCGCTACGGCAGCGGGTATTCAACGCACCTCGGTGTGCTGATCTGCTTCCAGCGTGACCGCCCGCGATGTGTCCTTCAATGCCACACCGGATCGTCCGAGTCGACGTGCGCCGGCAATGAGGCTCATGGCGATGCGGGCGGCTTCGCGGTAGCTGAGTCCATCGGGCGGACGGATGTTGGAGATGCAATTGCGGTCGGCGTCGGTGCAGCCGGGACGCGGCAGGTGTGTCAGGTAAATGCCGAGGCTGTCGGCGACGCTGAGGCCGGGGCGCTCACCGATGATCACCAGGAGCGTGCCGTAGTGCGCTTGCGTGGCAACGTGATCGCCGAGTGCGACGCGCGCTTGCGTAGCGATGACCGGCGGCGCAAGGCGGTAGGAAGTGCGTAACTGTGCGACGAGTTCCTGCAGCAGCGCCGGTCCGTGGTGCATCAACGCCGTTGGTGAAAGACCGTCCGCGAGAACGAATCCGACGTCAGCGGGTTCCTCGGGAACGACGATCGAATCGGCAAGCAGCCGGCCGAGATCTGGGCGGCGCAGATACTCTTCCCGCGAGGTTGCGCGACTGGTCACGATCACGGGTTCGCCGATGCCGATCGGCTCGATTTCCTGAGCGAGGCGCGTTATGTCGAGGGGGATGTGGACCGCGTCGCGAGCCGCGGCGTGCGCGCCGGCCAACTCCAGTACCTCGTGTGTGGGAAGCGCGTTTCCGGCCCGCCCCAAGCCGATCCGGGCCTGCGTCGTCTTGCGGAGCTCATCCCAAAATTGCTGACGGGCAAGGGATTCGGATGTCATGGCGCGCAAGCCGAGGTGAGGGACCGCAGGGGCGACTGCGCGACGTCGAATAGGGTGAGCCGCCCGGTCTGGTCGATCATGCCGATCTTGCGTAGCCAGCTCTCGAACTCGGGGGCCGGACGAAGACCAAGCGTGTGTCGAGTGAGCAGTACATCGTGAAACGACAGACTCTGGTAGCCCAGCATGATGTCGTCGGCGCCGGGAACCGTGATGACGAACGCCACGCGCGCCGCTGCCAGCAGCGTGAGCAAGGTGTCCATGTCGTTTTGGTCTGCCTCAGCGTGATTGGTGTAGCACACGTCCACGCCCATCGGCAGCCCGAGGAGCTTGCCGCAGAAGTGATCTTCGAGGCCGGCGCGGATGATCTGTCGGCCGTCATAGAGGTATTCGGGGCCGATGAAGCCAACGACGGTGTTCACCAGCAGCGGATCGAGGTCTCGGGCCACGGCATACGCACGCGCCTCCAGGGTTTGTTGATCGACCGGTTTGCCCCCCGTGCCCAGGTGGGCGTGTGAACTCAGCGCCGACCCCTGGCCGGTTTCCAGGTACATCACGTTGTTGCCCACGGTGCCGCGGTTGAGGGAACGGGCAGCGTCTCGGCCTTCACGCAGGACCGCAATGTCGACCCCGAAAGCCTTATTCGCACTTTCGGTACCGGCGACGGACTGAAAGACCAGGTCCACGGGCACACCCTGCTCGATCAATCCGATGGTCGTGGTGACGTGTGACAACACGCAGGACTGCGCGGGGATGTCGTAGCGCGACCGGATGGAGTCGAGGAGATACAGCAGGTCGGCCGTGGCGTGCGGTGAATCCGTCGCGGGATTGATGCCGATGACGGCGTCGCCGCAACCCAACAGGAGTCCGTCGAGAACTCCGGCCGCGATGCCGCGCGGATCGTCGGTTGGATGGTTGGGCTGCAGGCGCGTGGCCAGTGTGCCCTTGCCACCGATCGTAGTGCGGAACGCCGCGGTGACTTCGATCGCCGCCGCGACCGCGATCAGATCCTGGTTGCGCATGATTTTGCTGACGGCTGCCACCATTTCGGGTGTGACGCCCGTCTTGATGGCGCCGATCCGCTCGGCGCTGTCGTCGGCGGCAGCTTGTTCCAGCAACCAGTCGCGGAATCCACCGACGGTGAGGTGGGAGATGGCGGCGAACGCATCTCGGTCGTGCGTGTCGAGGATCAGGCGCGTGACTTCATCATCGTCGTATGGAACGACATCGTTGTTGAGGAACGTCTGCAACGACAGGTCAGCCAAAACCCATGCCGCAGATGCCCTTTCGGCGTCCGACTCCGCCGCGCAGCCGGCGAGTTGATCGCCGGAGCGCAATGGCGTCGCCTTCGCCATGACCTCGACGAGCCCGTCGAAGGCGTACGTCGTGCCCGAAATCTTTTGGCGGTAAATCATTTCAATTCGCTCTCGGCGCTCTTCAACATCGCGAACTCTTCGTCGGGGGAGTTGGCGACCAGTCGATGCCGGCTGTAGAACGCAAAGTAGGCCATGAAGGCCGCGAACACTCCGAGGCACCACAGTGCGGCAACGCTGTCGACCAGGAACGTGGCGATCACCGCCAGCACGGCGATTGCCAGTGCGAAACCGGAGGTTACGGCGCCGCCGGGAGTCCGGTAGGGCCGCCGCATCTGAGGTTCGCGGATGCGCAGCACGATGTGGCTGACCATCATCAGCACGTAGCTTACCGCCGCGCCAAACACCGCCATGTCCAGCAATAGTGCACCGTGACCGATCAGCGACAGGGCGAAGCCGATCACGCCCGGGACGATCAACGCCAGCGTGGGCGTCTTGCGGGAATTGGTGACCGACAACCGGGTGGGCAGGTATCCGGCGCGCGACAGGGCGAAGAGCTGGCGCGAGTAGGCGTAGATGATCGAGAAGAAGCTGGCGATCAGGCCGGCCAAGCCGATGTAGTTGACGGTCTTGCTGGCGGCGCCGTGCCCGAGTGCTTCGACCAGGGGATTGCCGGAGGACGACATCTGCTCGGCGCCACCGGCGCCGGTGGTGAGCACCAGCACCGCGGCGCAGGAGATGAGCAGTACGACAATGGCGGCGATGATGCCGCGTGGCACGTTGCGCTCGGGGTTGGCCGTCTCCTCGGCGGCCAGCGGAACGCCCTCTACCGCTAAGAAGAACCAGATGGCGAACGGAATCGCCGCCCAGATCCCGAGGTAGCCGTGGGGGAGGAACTTCGACGCGCCGAGGGCGTTGGCGGGAGCGATGTTCGTCAGGTTGGCCGTGTCGAAGTGGCCGGCCGCGGCGATGGCGAATACCAGTAAACCGACGAGCGCTATGGCGGTGATCACGAACATGACCTTCAGTGCTTCACCGACTCCGACAAGGTGGATGACGATGAAGAAGGCATAGACGGCGAGGTACACCCACCAGCCGTTGGTGATGCCGAAGAGATTGAGGGACTCGACGTAGGAGCCGATGAACGTGGCGATGGCGGCCGGAGCGATCGAGTATTCGATCAGGATGGCGGTGCCGGTGGCGAATCCACCCCAGGGACAGAGCGCGCGTCGGGCGAAGGTGTAGCCACCGCCTGCGGCCGGCAGCGCGGAGGACAATTCGGCCATACCCAGCACGAGCGCAAGGTACATGCCCGCGATCACCACGGACGCAATCGCCAGGCCGCCGAACCCGCCTTCGGCCAGTCCGAAGTTCCACCCCGAGTAGTCGCCGGAGATCACGTAACTGATACCCAGGCCGGCGAGCAGCAGCCAGCCGGCGCTGCCGGACTTCAGCTGGCGTTTCTCCAGATAGCTGGCTTCCTCGAGGTGCTCTTCGACTTTGCCGCTCTTGGTGGTCGTCATTGGCGTCCTTGCTTCGATTCGAAATGGGGCTGACTAGGTGGCGCTAGTGATCAGAAAAAGCCTTGGGCCTTATTGCTGTACGACACCAGCAGATTCTTGGTCCGCTGGTAGTGGTCGAGCATCATCTTGTGGTTCTCGCGGCCGATGCCGGACTGCTTGTACCCGCCGAATGCCGCGTGTGCGGGGTATTGGTGGTAGCAGTTCGTCCAGACGCGGCCGGCCTTGATGTCGCGTCCAGCGCGGTAGGCGGTGTTGCCGTCGCGGCTCCACACGCCGGCACCGAGACCGTAGAGGGTGTCGTTGGCGATTGAGATTGCGTCGTCGTAGTCGGTGAACGACGTGACCGCGACGACGGGCCCGAATATCTCCTCCTGGAAGATGCGCATGGCGTTGTGTCCGGTGAAGATCGTCGGCTGCATGTAGTAGCCGCCGGACAGGTCGCCACCGAGTTCGGCGCGTTCGCCGCCGATGATCACCGCGGCACCTTCGGATTTTCCGATCTCGATGTAGGAGAGGATCTTTTCGAGCTGGTCGTTGGAGGCTTGTGCGCCAATCATGGTCGCGGTGTCCAACGGGTCGCCCTGCCGCACGGCTTTGGTGCGGATCGCCGCCATCGCCAGGAACTCGTCGTAGATGTCGGCCTGAATCAACGATCGCGATGGACAGGTGCAAACCTCGCCCTGGTTGAGGGCGAACATGGTGAAGCCTTCCAGGGCTTTGTCTTGAAAGTTGTCATGCGCGGCCATCACGTCGGAGAAGAAGATGTTCGGGCTCTTGCCGCCCAGTTCCAGCGTCACCGGGATCAGGTTCTGCGAGGCGTATTGCATGATCAGCCGGCCGGTGGTGGTCTCGCCGGTGAAGGCGATCTTGGCGATGCGGTTGCTGGACGCCAGAGGCTTGCCGGCTTCGACGCCAAATCCGTTGACTACATTGAGGACGCCGGCGGGCAGCAGATCACCGATGAGGCTCAGCAAGTAGAGGATCGACGCCGGGGTTTGCTCGGCGGGCTTGAGGACCACGGTGTTACCGGCGGCCAGCGCGGGCGCCAGCTTCCAGGTGGCCATCAACAGCGGAAAGTTCCACGGAATGATCTGGCCGACTACGCCCAGAGGCTCGTGGAAGTGGTAGGCGACGGTGTCTTCGTCGATCTGTGATAGCGACCCCTCCTGTGTGCGCAGGACGCCCGCAAAGTAACGAAAGTGGTCCACTGCCAACGGAATATCCGCGTTGAGCGTTTCCCGAACGGGCTTGCCGTTATCCCACGACTCGGCGACCGCGATCGCTTCCAGGTTGGCCTCGATGCGGTCGGCGACCTTATGGAGGACCAGCGCCCGCTCGGCGGGTGCTGTCTTCGCCCACGCCGGTGCCGCGGCGTGAGCGGCGTCGAGGGCCTTCTCGACGTCACTGTCATCCGACTGGGCGACCTCGCAGAACACCTGACCGGTGACCGGCGTGCGGTTCTCGAAGTACCGTCCCGCAGTCGGGGCCACCCATTGGCCTCCGATGAAGTTGTCGTAGCGCGGGGCGAAGGACATCAACGATCTTTCGGTACCGGGGCGGGCGTACACGGACATGCGTTTCTCCTACTTCAATCCAACACTCGATGTGTCGGTGATCACTGAAGTTAAGGCGCTAGTTAGTTGCACCAAGGTTGCACATTTCGGTGGGACGAATGCTCGTCACGCCAGATCCGCATCCAGTCCGACGAGGTGCCCACGCGCCTCGGCTCGGATGCAAGCCGCCGCGCCGCGATGGTCGATCAGCGTGCGCCAGCCCTGACGATCGTCGCGTGCTTCGGGCAGATCGAGCCAGCGGCGTAGCAGTCGCGGGTCCCCGGTTGGGGATTCGGAGAGAACGGCTTCACGCAGGCTTGCGCTGAGTTCACTGCGCAGACGGGCGATCGCCGGCGATACTGACCGCGGTAGCAGGGAGCCCGTGTAGCGGTCCAGGGCCGCGTGCAGATCGCCCGAGCGCAAGAGGTCTATGACGTCGTCCATGTCGCTGCACACCGTGGTCAGGAGCCGGTAGGGCCGCGACGCGAGCACTGCCTCTCCGATGACCTTGCGCAACCGCGACATCTCGGCGCGAATGGTGACGACGTCGAGTTCCTTCTCGTCGAGAAGGTAGGCGAGGTGATCGGCGCTCAATCCCTCCGGATGGCGAATCAACAGAACCAGGATGTCGGCATGCCTGCCGGTCAGCGTCTTGCGTCGTGGGCCCGAGACGTCGTCGGTCGTTTCCCATGCTGGGCGATCCGGCCCGAGCACCGTCAGGCGAGCGCCCGTCGGTGGAGGCTGGGGCTGGGTGTACGTCAGCAGGGCGAGGTGATTCTCGATCGCGAGCGCGACCGCCCGGACCAACGCCAGTGTTTGCGAGGATGCGACCGACGCGCCACCGGTGAGGTCGAGAGAGCCGAGTAATTCACCGTTGCGGCGATCATGCAACGGTGTCGCCGTGCAGTTCCAGCGTTGCACGGGCCGGGAAAAGTGCTCACACGCACGAATCTGAATTTCTCGGTCCAAGGCCAGGGCGGTGCCTGGGGCGTTCGTGCCGGCGCCCCGTTCGCTCCAGTCGGCGCCCGGGACGAAGTTCATCGCCGTTGCCTTGCGACAGACGTCGGCATCTCCCTCTACCCACAGGATCATGCCGTCGGCCGAGGTGATGGCGACGGCCACTCCGGAATCCGATGCGTGATCCACGAGCAGGCGTCTGACGACGGGCAATGCCTCGGCGAGCGGATGGGCATTGCGAAGGGCGGTTAACCGGCCGGCGGCGGTCGCGACCTTGGCACCGCAATCGGGGTTGACTCCCGTAGCCAGGCTGCGTTGCCAACTCTCGACGATTACGCGCGGCAACTTGGCTGCTTCCAGATACGCGGCGTCGACTTCCCCGGTCACGAAGAGACCGTGCGCTGCCCGCACCGTCGTCGACGGTGCTCGTGTCGTCAGCCGGTCGCTGCGCCTGGTAGTTGCCACCGTGTTCACGCTTTCTAACTGCAGCCCAATGGTTCGGCCAGGCCCGTAGCGCGACGATACCGTCCTGTTCCGTGCGCCGACGGTCGTCTCAGTCAGTTCTCAGCAGGGACCACGCACAATGGAGAGATTGAGTGTTGATTTCCGTGATCTTGATGCGCGGCCCGACCCGGACGACTACGAACTCAGGCGATAGGGGTCAGCACCTCCTCGATGGCGGTGATGACCTCCGGGGCATTGGGCTCGGTGCGCGGCCGGAACCGGTTGGCCACCGTACCGTCGGGTGCGACCAGGAACTTCTCGAAGTTCCATTGGATGTCGCCCGCTTCGCCGTCGGCATCGGCGGCCTTGGTCAGCTCGGCGTACAGCGGGTGTCGGTCGTCGCCGTTGACGTCGGTCTTCGCCAGCAACGGGAAAGTCACCCCGTAGGTCGTCGAGCAGAACTGCTGAATCTCGTCCGCGGTGCCCGGCTCCTGACCCATGAATTGGTTGCACGGGACGCCGACGACGGTCAGGCCCCGGTCGCCGTAGTCCTTGGCCAGTTGTTCCAGGACGGTGTACTGCGGCGTTAGTCCACATTTGGAGGCTACGCTCACGACCAGCGTTGCGCCGTCGGATAATTCGGCCAGTGTGGTCGGTTTGCCGTCGAGGGTGGTGAGGGCGATGTTTTTGAGGGTCACGCCGATGACGCTAACGCAACGTGATTCTGGCGGCCAGGCCGTGCCGCCGCTCGGGAAATTCCGACCGTTCCCACACCCACGGAAGTGGGTAATCGAATCGGTAGCGCACGTGGCGTTTCGACAAATGGGTTTGCTAGTCGGGAAGGCGGGATCGAATGACCAATCAAGAGGGGAGCCGGTGGGACGTCAGCATCAAGAGCAACGCGGTTTGCCTAGAGCGCATCTCCGACGACGAAGACCACGTGTTCGAAGATTCGCTGGCATCCGACGAGGCCCGGGAACTGGCGGGGCTGTTGACGAAGTTCGCCGACAAGCTCGACGAGTCCGAGGATCCAGGCGAGTCCGACGAGTCTGAGGAGGCCAACAACTCCGACGAGTCGGAGGACTAGACCCCGGCAGGGCTACCCGGCGGTCGACGCAACGTCGGCGAAACGCATTCGGTTGCCGTCGATATGCTCGGCAACGCTATGAACGACGCGCCTTCGGCAACCATCGGACAATCGGGCGTGGGTGAGGCCGACCACCCCGACAGGCTCGACGCCAGGCTGCTCCGGATCGGCGCGGTGTGCGGCCTGGCCGCCCTGCTGGGGTTTTTGGATGCGACCGCGGTCGCGGTGGCCCAGCGCACTTTTGCCGCCGAATTCGGATCCACCCCAGCCGTCGTCTCGTGGACGATCGCCGGCTACCTGCTCGCGTTCGCGGCCGTCGTCCCGGTAACCGGTTGGGCGGTCGACAGATTCGGCACCAAGCGACTTTTCTTGGGTGCGGTCGCAATATTCACGGCAGCGTCGCTGCTGTGCGTAATCGCGCCAAACATATGGTGGCTCATCGCATTTCGGGTGCTGCAGGGAATCGGTGGCGGCATCTTGTCACCGCTGAGTTTTGTGATCGTCACCCGCGAGGCCGGCCCCAAACGACTCGGCCGCCTGGTCGCGGTTGGGGCAGTACCCTTCTTACTCGGCCCTATTGGCGGGCCGATCCTCGGCGGGTGGTTGATCGGCAGGCGCTGATCAGTGGCGAGTCGGAGTTCGGGCTGACCGTGCACCGGATGGACGACGGTCTGGACACCGGCGACATCCTGGTGCAGCATTCGCTACCGATCGGCCCGACCGATACCGGCACCGAATTGGTCATACGGGGCATGGACCTGATTCCCGGCGCACTGGACGAGGCGTTGACCGCGCTGGAGTCCGGCACCGCGGTCTTTCGGCCACAGAGCAAGGCGGATCGGACGTACTTCCACAAGCGTTCGGAGCGCGACAGGGTTGCGTGGCTATAGACGCGTTCAAACGTGTACTCGAGCGTCCCGATTTGATGAACCTGGAGTCGCAAGAACGAGTCAGAACGATCTTGCTGGGTTTCCCAAAGTAGGTCGAAGACAAGCTCGTTTTGTCTTGGAGAGCCTGGCTCGGACAGTGCCGCGCGCTCGGCACGGCGGATACCGGGGAGCTAGCCGACGCTGCGATGGTACTGTGACCAGCGCTTATGCAACGAAGATTAACAGCCTCTCGCGACACGCCGATGTTTTGTCAAAGTACCCAGGCGTGTCTTGTCAATCTTCGCTGCATCTCGACAGCCGCTCCTGCTGCGTGCCAACGCGATCAATATCGATTACGATTGGCGACACATGTTGGGGCAGAGGCGTTTTGACCAGTTGTGAGAGACGCTAAAGATCTTGCTTACGCAAGACTCTCGTGTCGTAGCCGGCCCTTCGAATGAACTCGGCTGCCGTTGAGTATGGTGCGGCCGCGAACTGCTCGACCGCGACAGACAGACGAACAGTGTCTAAGGGCGACTCTGCGGTGCAGACGAAGGCGCCGCAGAATCCTGCGGACATCGCACGGAGCAGCGTGACTCGTATCAGAGGGCGCTTACAGGAAGCCGTATGTCCGGTGGAGACCGACTGCAAATGCCAGGCCCGACACCGGGCGGGCGACAGCCCGACGCGCCCGCGAGTGCAGCGCCCGCTCGCCGCTGCACATCGTCTTTGCGCAAATCGCGAATGAGACTTCACCAATTCTGATACTCGTGCTTCCTGATTATGGGTGCCGGGAACTCCGATGGCCGACGTTGCAGGTGCCGGCAGGCGACACAACAACCCGTTTACGCGGACCGGTCGGCTACTCTTGACGGCAAGTGACCAGCTCGGATAAGGCGGAGATCGTGGCCAGAACAGCAAAAAGGGCGGCAGTGCGAGACGTGCCGAACAACGGCGCGCCTGTCGAGGACACCAGTCGCGATGCCCTCAGTGCGGGACCGTGGCGCGACCGCGTTGTCGCCCGCTCCTTGGGAGCGGCGCGGTCCCAATCGATCGACCGCGGTGCTGCGTTCGTACGCGCCGCGATGGAAATCCTCGAGGTGGAGGGGGAGAGCCTGACGGTTCAGGATGTCGCCGATCGGGCAGGCTTCTCGCTGCGGATCCTCTACCGGCACTTCGCGAGTAAGGACGATCTGTTGGCGGCGGTGCTGGAGGAAAGCCTGTCTACGGCGGTCAAGAGGATGCGCACCCAGTCGGCGAAGATCACCGATCCCGTCCAGCGTCTGGCGACGTTTATCGCCGACCTCGTCAGCAACGAGCGCACCCCGTTCACGGTTGCGTTGGCCAAGCACGAACTCGCGTTGCGAGCCGAGCGTGCCGATGAGGTGGCTCGTGCCCACGCCCCGATGGCACAGCTGGCGCTCGAGGTGGTGTCGTCAGTCGCCAGCGAGGGGAAGATGACTCATTGTCGGCCGGAGGATGCGGTGTCGCTGATCTTCGCCACCACACGCTCGTACAACTACTCCAAACTGCTGGGGGATACCAGTGGTCTGACTGTCACGGCCGGTCCAGCTGCTGCCCCCGCGGGCCAAAGCGATGTCGTTGCTTATTGTTTGCGCGGTATCGGCGTCTCAGCTAATACCTAGACATCCATCGCAGGGCCTCTTGCGTTGACACGTGTCGACCAACTGACGGCCAAAATCTGTGGCTAAGGCCTGCCCGATGATCGGGCGCCCGGTGCGCGGCGGGCAGCGCCTAAAGCGTCGTATCCTGGCGACGTTTAGACAACTTGCATAATATGCTAGCGTGACATGCGAGATATAGAAGTACGATTTGCAATCCCGGACCTGATACGCGGGTGTTCCAGCACGAATCGCGGACAGCGGACGAAACCTCAGGTCCGTGTTCGCCGATGGGCACCCGCCGGAGGAAGGACGACCAGATGACCGTCACGGATTCGATCCCGCAGTCAACGGAAGCCAAGGTGTCGGACATCGGCCTGGTCTCGGCGGACTCTCACGTCAACGAGCCCCGGGATCTGTGGTCGGAAAACCTCCCGCCATCGCTGCGTTCACAGGCCATGCAAGGACTGCAGTCGGGCGAGGACGGCAGTTGGAAGGTGGTCTTCGAGGGCAAGCATGTCTTCAAGAAGGACATGGCTTCCGAAGCCGAACGGCTTTCGGTGCTCGATCCCGCGAAGCGCTTCGAAGTGTTGCGGTCCGAGGGCATCGTCGCCGAGACGATCTTCCCCACCATCGGGTTGTACGTCTGGCTACTGGAAGATGCCAAGGGCGGCCAGGCCAGCTGTCACATCTACAACGACTGGATCTACGACACCCTGCAGCGCGCGTCGGACCGCTTCTGCTGTGCGGGCATCATCCCCACCTGGGAGCCCGAGAACGCCGCCGTTGAAGTCGAGCGCGTCGCCGAACAGGGGCTGCGGGCCATCATGCTGCCCTCTCACACCGAGGTGGCATGGAACCACCGGGTATGGGACCCGATGTGGGACGCCATCGACGCCGCGAGGCTACCCGTAGTCATGCATCAGGGCACCGGCTTCAACACCATCTGGTACCGAGGGCCCGGCGCCACCGTCGCGAACCTGGTGTCGACCCAGACCATCGCACCACGGGTGGCGACTCTGTTGGCGACGTCGGGAGTGCTCGAGCGTCACCCCAACCTCCATGTCGTCTTCGTCGAGTTCAACACCGGCTGGATCGCCTGGGTTGAAGAACTGATGGACTACTACGACAAGGTGTTCCGCGAATACGACGAAATCCGCAAAGATCAGCAGACCAAGCCGACGGTGTACCCCGATCTCGCACATCCGCCCAGCTGGTACGTCCAGCGACAATGCCACGCGACCTTTCAGGTCGACCACATCGGGATGCGCAATGTGCCAATGTCAGGCGACGTTTCGCTGATGTGGGGCCACGACTATCCGCACGAGGAGGGGACCTACCCCAATTCGCGCCGACTCGTCGATGAGCAGGCCGCGCACGTCTCACCGGAGCAAGCACGAAAGATATTCCGGGAGAACGCCATCGAGGTGTTCCGGTTCGATCGAAAGCTCTTGGCCCAGCCGTTCTGACAGCGGAAGCCCGGAGGACTGACACATGGCGACGCCGATCGAAGCGGCGACGATCGGGCAACTGCTCCGCACGGCAGCCGACAGCTTCGGCGACGCCGACGCCGTCGTTGCGGGTGGTACGCGGTTGACATTCACCGAACTCGACCAACGCACACGAACCCTGGCGCGCAATCTGATCGGACGCGGGGTCACCAAGGGCTGCCATGTCGGCATCTCCTTCGGCAACGACACCGACTTCATCGTGTCGCTGTTGGCCGTCAGCCGCATCGGGGCGGTTGCCGTGCCGATCTCGGCCTTCGCTCGTGGCCGGGAGCTGTTGCGGCTGCTGCGCTACGGTGATGTCGCTGCCATCTTGACCGCGCGCACCATGATGGGCACCGATCAGGTCGAGCGCCTCGCGGCGGCATTGCCGGGGCTGGAATCCGCTCGCGGACCGTTCCTTACGCTGCCCGACGTGCCAAATCTGCGGTGGGTCGACTTCGTGAATGCCGAAGCCGGCTTGCCCCCGTGGGCGTCCTCCGCGCAGTACGGCCACCCCTCAACCCCTGTCAGCGAGGCATTGTTGGAGGCGGTCGAGGCCGATGTCCTCGGCACTGACGTGGCGCTGATGATCCACACCTCGGGGACCACGGCGGACCCCAAAGGGGTTCCGCACCTTCATGACACGGTGTGCTTCCGTGCGCGGTACCTGGCCGAGCGGATGCAGTACCGGCCCGGCGAACGGACATACACCAGCCACGTGCTCTTCTGGATCGGTGGACTCACGATGAGCTTGTTCACCAGCCTTGCCGCGGGCGCCACCTCGGTGTGGTGCGAGCGCTTCGGCGCGGGTGAGGTGCTCGCGCTGATCGAACGAGAGAAGGTCACCCGACTGGTCATCTATCCGCACCAGGTTGAACAACTACTCGCGCATTCTGCCTTCGCCACAACCGATCGCGCTTCGCTGCGGGTTGCCGATCCGCGCCTGGTGGTCGGCCACGAGGGCGACGGTATCCGCACCCCTGAGGGCCACCGCATGGCGTTGGGGATGTCGGAAACCTTCGGCCCGTTCTCCTGGGGATCGGGCGGTGCCAACCACATCGCGGCGATCGAGGACATTCAGCCGGGCCTGGAAGTCCGGGTCGTCGACGAGCACAACCAGTCCGTCGCCGACGGGGAGACCGGTGAGATCGCGGTGCGGGGCCGGTGTGTCACGCCCGGTTACTACAAGCGGCCCAAGGACTTCGGATTCGACGCCGACGGATGGTTGCACACCGGCGACCGGGGGCTGCGCGACGGGAATTCGATCCACTACCTTGGCCGCCTGACTCAGATGATCAAGACCGCGGGAGCCAACGTCGCTCCAGCGGAGGTGGCAGAAGCGATGCTTGCCCTTAACGGTGTGCGCGAGGCGTATGTGGTGCCGGTACCCGACGACACGCGCGGGCAACTCGTCGCCGCAGCGGCGGTCCTCGATAGCGGTAGCGGGCTCGACGCGGCGCGGATCAGGGCAGAGTTGAAGAGGGATCTGTCCCCGTACAAGGTTCCGACACTTGTCGCGATATTCGAGTCCGAGGAGATCCCGTGGACACCAACGTTCAAGGTCCGCACCCATCAGCTCACCGACATGATTCTGGCGCGGGTGGCGCAGAGTGCGCCGCGGTGAGCATGGTCGACGAGTGCCAATTGGAGCGAACCTGCGCCGGTGTCTATGAGCGCGAGGTGGGCCGGGGCTGGTTGGCACAGGGGTCCGTGCATGGCGGCTACGTACTTGCATTGGCGATCAGCGCGGTGGAGACCGAATTCGCTGGATCCGAGATGATGCTCCAACAGCTGACGTTGCACTACCTGCGCCCAATCGTCGACGGCCGGTTGCGAGTAGAGGTGACCGTCGAACGACAGGGCCGCCGAATGGCCAACGTGTCCGTCCGGCTGTTCTCTGCGGAACGGCTTTCCGGCCTCGGGGTGGCCTCGGTAGCGCAGCGGCGCAAGACCGGCGAAGTAGCCCTTGTCGATGCACCACTGGTGAAACCCTATGATCCCAATGAGAATTCGGCCCACACGCGTGCGCTGACACCGATTCATGAACGGCTGTGGATTCAGCCCCGGATCAAAGACGGAGACGGGCACCGCGTGTCACGCGTGGGCGGGTGGGTCGCGCCGCGAACCGCCGAGCCTATCGACCACCGGTGGGTCGCCGTGCTGGTGGATCTGTGGGCTCCGGCGGTGTATCGGGCCTGGACACCGCGGCACACGGTGACAACCGTAGACCTCACCTACCACCTGCGCCACGAACTTCCGGATCAGGATGTCCCGGCGGGTAGCCCGCTATTGGTCGTGCTCACCAACCGGGTCTCCGCCGGCGGCTTCGTCGACGAGGACGTGGAGGTATGGACTTGCACAGGCGTGCTGCTGGCGCAGAGCCGGCAGATGCGATTCGTCAATGACATTGGCTAGCAACCGTTACCACATGCGAGTCTTCGGAACCGTCACAGAACGGCGCCGGCGACTTTGAGCTCCAGGATTTTTTCGGTCTCGTACCCGAGTTCGGTCAGGACCTCGTCGGTGTGCTCGCCGTGCTCAGGAGCACGTGCCAACACGGGCGGCGACTCGTCGAACTGTATTGGCCCGGAAACGATTGCGAACCTGGTGCCATCGTCCAGCGCGATCTCGCGAAGGTATCCGTTGGCCTGCACCTGGGGGTCGGCGAGCACTTCGTTGGGTCGCAGCACAGGAGCCCAGACGCCTTCGACGTCGGCCAGGACGGTGCGCCATTCGTCGAACGATCGCGCCGCAAACATCGCGTCGAGTTCGGCGATGCAGGCCCGGCGATTCGCGTAACGCGCCTTGGCCGAACAGAACCGCGCATCGCTGGCCAGATCAGGGCGCCCGCCTTTGGTCACGAACTCGTCCCAGTAGCGATCCGACTGCAACATCACCAGTGTGATGTACCGCTCGTCGCCGGTGCGGTAGACGTTGACGACCGGATTGGGCACGTTGTAGCGATCAGTCGTCGCCGGTTCGTAGGAACCGTTCACCCCGGCGCCGAGCAGGCTCGCCCCGGCCGCCCACATCGCGGTGTGCAGAAGCGAGTTGTCGACGACGGTCGATCGTCCGGTGCGCTCTCGATGGAACAGGGCAGCGGCGATGCCGCCGGCGATGGTCATGCCGCCGATGAGATCTCCGAAGGCCGGGCCCGGCTGGCGCATTGGCCACCCGTCGCTGCTACCGGTGGCGATGTCGGCGATCGATCGCGCCCAAAACGCACTTCCGTCGTAACCGCCGCGGTCGCGTTCGGGGCCGCGCTGGCCCTGCCCCGACCCGCGAACGTAGATGATGTCCGGATTTGCCTCGCGCAGATCTTCAACCTCGATACGCAAGGCCGCGCGCGCTGGCGGGAGAAAGTTGGTCAGAAACACGTCACTGGTGGCGGCCAACTCCATGAGCACCTGGCGGCCCGCGTCAGACCGCAGATCCAGCCCCACGCTGCGTTTTCCGCGGTTGGGTAGCTCCACCATGGTGTTGACCGCGGCCGCCTGAACCAGGCCCGAGGTGATCAGGCCTCGCTGCGGGTCGCCGGTCTCGGGGTGCTCGATCTTGATGACATCGGCTCCCCACTCGGCTAGGACTGCGCCCGCCGCGGGCACGTACGTCCAGGCGGCGACCTCGAGCACGCGTACCCCTTGCATGACTTTCGGGTGAGCACCGCCACCGGAATCCGTTCGGGAAATGATTGCCTCCTTTGGGCCCCACGCCACGCTCGGCGGTGTTGAGGGACGTTCTGGTCCGCGATACGCGGCGCGTTTATCTGACTTGCAGATTATGCTAGCGTGACATGAAAAGAATGGAAGCGCCAAATTCAGTGCCCGTCGCTGTCCGGCGGGCGGTAGGAAGGACCGACGTGCCGCAGCTCAATTTCCCGGTGTTCGATGGCGACCACCACCTCTACGAGACTGAGGAATCGTTCACCCGGTACCTGCCCGCCGAGTTGAAGGACGTCTTCCGGTACATCACGGTCGATGGCCGCACCAAAGTGGCGATCCGCAACAAGGTCAGTGACTACATCCCCAACCCGACCTTCGAGGTGGTCGCCCGGCCGGGCGCGACGATGGACTTCTACTCGGGCAACAACCCGGAGGGAAAGTCGCTGCGCGAGATCATGGGCAAGCCGATGCGCAGCATTCCCGCGTTCCGCAATCCAGCCGATCGCCTGGCGCTACTCGACGAGCTCGGCATTGACTCGGCGCTGATGTTCCCCACACTCGCGTCACTGGTTGAGGTCAACTTCCTGGACCTGCCCGACATCACCGAGAAGCTCATCCACGGGTTCAACCGCTGGCTGCTCGACGAGTGGACGTTCAATTACCAGGACCGGATCTTCCCCACGCCTGTCGTCAACCCCAGTGTGGTCGAGAAGGGCATCGCCGAGCTGGAGTTCTGCCTCGAGCACGGCGCCAAAGTGGTCCTCATGCGTCCGGGTCCGGTGGCGGGCAGCCCGGTGACACGGTCGCCGTTCCTGCCCGAGTTCGATCCGTTCTGGGCGCGGGTACAGGAGGCCGGGGTCTTGGTGGCACTGCACGCATCCGACTCGGGATACCAGAAGTACATCAACGACTGGGAGGGACGCCAGATCGAGTTCTCCGCCTTCAAGCCGTCGACGTTCGCAGCGGCGGCGATGGGCGCACGCCCGATCTCCGACACGATCTATTCGGCGATCTGCCACGGCATGTTGATCCGGTTCCCCAACGTGCGGCTGATCTCGGTGGAAAACGGCGGCGGCTGGGTGCTGCCGGCGCTGAAAACCCTTGAGGGCGTGTACAAGAAGATGCCCCAGGAGTTCACCGAGCACCCCAAGGACACGTTCCTGCGATCCGTCTACGTCAACCCGTTCTGGGAGGACTCCATCGACACCCTGATCGACACCATTGGAGCCGACCGGGTGGTGTTCGGATCCGACTACCCACACCCTGAGGGCCTTGCCGAGCCGTTGTCGTGGCTCGACGAGCTCGGTCACCGCACTGACGAGGAGGTCCGCAAGATCATGGGCGGAAACCTCTACGACGTCCTCGGCTTGACCACGCGCGTCTGATCGCAAGGAGCGAGACTCGTGAATATCGGCGATCTGATCCTCGTCAGCGTCGATGACCACCTCATTGAACCGCCCGACGTGTTCGACAATCATCTGCCCGCCAAGTACCTGGACCGGGCGCCGAAGCTCGTCCCTGGACCAAACGGGGTGGAGCGCTGGGTGTTCCAGGATATGGAAATCGGATCGGTGGGTCTCAACGCGGTCGCTAGTTGGCCGAAAGAGGAGTGGTCGCTCGATCCGGTCGGGATGGCCGAGATGCGGCCGGGGTGTTACGACGTCCACCATCGGGTCCGCGATATGGACGCCGCCGGCATTCTCATGTCGATGTGCTTCCCGACGATGGGCGGTTTCAGCGGCAGAGCGTTCAACGACTCCGCCGACAAGGAACTCACCGGGGTGGTCATCAGCGCGTACAACGACTGGCACATCGACGAGTGGTGCGGTGCATACCCGGGACGGTTCATCCCGTTGGGGGTGCTGCCGCTGTGGGACGTCGACGCCTGCATTGCAGAACTGCGTCGGCTAGCCGCCAAAGGCGTTCGCGCCGTGACATTCCCGGAGACCCCGTATGCGATTGGCCTGCCGAGCTTCCAAAGCGGGCACTGGGATCCGCTGCTGAAGGTCGTCTCTGAACTCGGCGTGGTGCTGTGCCTGCACATTGGTCTCGGGATACGTCTGCTCCAACAGGCGCCGGATTCATCTGTGGACAACTTCATCGTGATCGCCGGGCAGATCTCGGCGATCACCGCATCCGATCTGCTGCTCGGGCCGACCCTGCGTAAGTTCCCGGACCTGCGAATCGCGTTGTCCGAGGGCGGGATTGGCTGGATTCCGTTCTTCCTGGATAGGGCCGACCGCCATCACAACAACCAGGTGTGGACCGGCAACCGCGACCAGCGCCTACCCAGCGAGGTGTTCAAGGAACACGTGCTGGCCTGTTTCATCACTGACCCGTCCGGGCTGCAGCTGCGCCAGCAGATCGGGGTCGACAACATCGCCTGGGAATGCGACTACCCCCACTCGGACTCGAACTGGCCGCACGCCGCTGAGGAGCTGCACGAGGAGCTGTGGAACGCCAATGCCACCGACGAGGAGATCCACAAGATCACCTGGCAGAACAGCTGCCGTTTCTTCGGCGTCGATCCGTTCGCGACGGTTCCGCGTGAGCAGGCCACGGTCGCTGCGTTGCGCGCAGGCGCGGCCGACGTCGATACCAGCGAGGTGTCCCGACGCGTGTGGCGTGAACGATTCGAGGCGGCACAGGCCGCGGCCTCCTAGTCGGTAGCTTCGGCCCCAATCCGCTTCAACTCAGAAGATGGTTCTGTGCTTTCCCCGTGGGTCCTGCCCGCGGGGAAAGTTGCGCAGCAGGCCTTCCTGCACGAAGGACGCGACCAGTTCGCCGCCTTCGGTGAAGATGTGCCCGCGACCGTACGTGCGCCCACCGGCGGTGGCCAGCGCCGCGTGGTCGATGAGCAGCCACCGCCGTGCGTCGACATCGCCGTGAAACGCCAACGATTGGCTCAGCACGGCCGTGGACACCTCGACGTGTGCCATCGACTGGCCCAGATCGGGGTGTGGGCGCATCGCGGTCGCGATCAGCCATCCGTCGGTGGTGTGCGCCAACAGGGCGCGGTGTACGGCAGGAGAGTCGGCCGGTGCGTCGGGGAACCGCACCCACAGCTGCAGGGTGGCCGGCCCGGTCAGCGCTGGATCGTGAATGTCGACGTCACCGACCATGATGGTCTGTGGTGCGGTCAGTGGATGCGGCCGTGCCGCGGCGGGATCGGGGCCATCGACCTCGGGCATCGGTATCTGGTAGCGGACGAGGTCGGGTTCGGCGACGTCGAGCAGCACCAGCGCGCGAGCGCAGGTGCAGCCATCCTGCACGAAACTGACTGTGGCGCTGCCGATGTTGCGGCCCTCGTGCATCGGCTCGACGAGGATGTCCACCGGCTCGGCGACCTTCACGCCGCGGGAGAAGATCGTCTGTACCGATTTCACCCGCTTGCCCGGCATCCGTCGGGCCGCGGCGACGATCGCCTGGCCCAACAGCTGACCGCCGAATACGACACCGCGCCCCTCGCTGAAGTACGGAGCGTGCAGTGCGCCATCGGAGGATTCGGTCAGCGTCAGGGCCGCGAGCAATTCATCGCTGAGTGCCTGCGCCGAGGTCACGCGCGGACCTCGTTCTTGTTCCGCGGGACCACCGGTGGCGCATCCTTCCAGGCAGGCACACCGTGCTCGGGGGTGCCCATCATGAACTGGCCGTTGGTGACCCACGCCCAGTGCGCGTGATTGAGCTCGTGCAGCGTGAAGCAGGCGTTGAGCGCGTTGTAGAAGCCCATGTTGTCGACGGACTGGTTCACTGACTCCTTGATCAACAGCGAGGACATCGACGGCTGCGCAGCGATGCGGCGGGCATACTCCAGGGTCTTGTCAGCCAGTTCCCCGGCGGGGAACACCTTGCTCACCATCCCGATGGCATGAGCTTCGTCGACCCCGAGCGAATCACCGGTCAGCAGTAGCTCCTTGGCGCGCCGGGGCCCGAACTCCCAGGGGTGAGCGAAGTACTCGGTACCGCACATCCCGAGGCGCGTCCCGACCACCTCGGCGAACGTCGTGTCGTCGGCGGCGACGATGAGATCACACGCCCACATCACCATCAGGCCCGCGGCGTAAACCGGACCGTGCACCGCAGCGATCGTGATCTTGCGCAGATTGCGCCACCGACGGGTGTTCTCGAAGAAGTAATGCCACTCCTGCAGCATCAATCGCTCAGCACCCTGCCGCGTGCCTCCGTTGCCTTGATACGAGGGATGCTGACCCGGTCCCGGGGTTCGGTCACGCACCTGGTCCTTGGACCCGAGGTCGTGTCCTGACGAGAACATCGTGCCGACACCGCCGAGGATCACCACACGCACATCGTCGTCGGCCTCGGCGCGCAGGAACGCGTCGTTGAGCTCGACGAGAAGCCCGCGGTTCTGCGCGTTACGTGCATCGGGCCGGTTGAGCATGATCCGAGCGATGCGGCCTTGATCCAGCGTCTCGTAGGTGATGTAGCGGCCAGCTGTCACAGGTGTCGCCTTTCAGGTTCGGGCGCGTTCGCAGCTACGACACGCTCAGCGGTAGTCTCCCATGCGTATTATGCAATTACTAGTTGCAGTCTGTGCTAGTGCCAGTTCTGTTATGTGAAATCGCAATGTGAGGGAGGCGGAGCCGATGAGGTTCGACCTCACTGAGGATCAGCGACTGGCCCGCGATGTCGTACAGAGGTTCTTGTCGACCGAGCAACCGCTGAGCGCCGTGCGTGCCACGCTCGAAGAACCGAGCGGATTCGACGCGGAACTATGGAAGAAGATGTCGGCGCTGGGCTGGACGTCACCGCTCGTTCCAGACGAGCACGGGGGCGCCAGCATCAGCGACGCGCCGGTGGTCGACTTGACCGTGATCGCCGCTGAGATCGGGCGTGCGGTAGCCCCTGGCCCGTTCCTGGAGACCAACGTCGCTATCGATGCCCTGGTCCGCAGCGACAACGCGGACCTTCGCGACCGGCATCTACCCGGCCTGCTGGAGGGTTCGGCGGTAGCCGGATGGTGGCTGCAGCGTTCGCCGACCAGCGGCATTGTGATCGACAGGCACAGCAACGGCGATGTCTGCATCGACGGTGAGATAACCGCAACTCTGCCAACGCAGGAAGCGCTGCTGCTGCTATCCGGCCCAACGGCCACCTGCCTGCTGGAACGCGAAACATCGGGTGTGTCGGTTCGTGCGCTGAAATGGCTTGACGCCTCCACGCGGCATGCCGTGGTGAGCTTGGACAATGTTCGGTTGCCCGCCGGTCAGGCGCTGAGCACCGGTCCCGACGAGGTGGAACGCGCACGCCGCCTGGCTTGGGTGCTTCAGGCCGCCGAGCTGACGGGCGTCGTCGACGCGGTCTTCGGCCTGACGCTGGACTGGCTGGCCAACCGCTACTTATTCGGCAGGCCGCTGGCGTCGTATCAGGCGCTCAAACATCGATGCGCCGATATGAAGATGTGGGTCGAGGCGACCCATGCGGTGGCCGACGCTGCCGCCGACGCAGTGGGAGCTGAATCCCGGGGCGCTGGCCTGCTGGCGCGGGCCGCGAAGGCCTATGCCGCCGCGCATGCCGTCGAGCTCATCCAGGACTGTGTCCAACTACACGGCGGGATGTGCGTGACCTGGGAACACGACCTGCACCTGTACTTGCGCCGGGCCACGCTGATCGCCAACTCGTACGGCACGCCCGCGGATTTATACGCCGAGGTGGCCGCCACCGAGGTTGGTGAGGCGACGCCATGAACGGCCGGTTCGCCGGCGTCAATGACTTCCGCCTCACGGCCCGCTCGTGGCTGGAGGCCAACGTGCCCCTGGCCGCTCGCGCCGGCAGTCACACTCGAAGCCACGGAGACCAAGCCGTGGCCCGCGCCCGAGAACTGCAGCGAATGCTCTTCGACGCCGGATTCGCGGGCCTTGTTTATCCGCCCGCATACGGCGGACAAGGTCTGGGCGTGGAGTATGCGCGCGCATTCGCCGAGGAAGCCGCACGGTTCGAGTCGCCGCTCGTGCTGCAGGAGCCAACGTTGAACATCATCGCGCCGACCATCTACGACTGCGGAACCGAAGGACAGAAGCTACGCCACCTGCCGCGGATACTTCGCGGCGAGGAACGCTGGGTCCAGTTCCTCTCCGAACCCGGCGGGGGTTCGGACGTCGCCTCCACGTCGATGACAGCCGACCGTGTGGACGGTGGCTTCGTCCTCAACGGGGCCAAGACCTGGAGTTCGGGTGCCGACCGCGCCGACTGGGCGCTGTGCCCCGCGCGGACCAACTGGGACGTTCCCAAACACCAGGGACTGACGGTGTTTCTGGTGCCGATCAGCCAGCCGGCGATCGACATCCGGCCGATCCGCACCAGCGACGGCGCCTCGAATTTCTGCGAAGAGTTTTTCACCGATGTGTTCGTCGCCGACGACCATGTTCTCGGCGCTGTGGACGGCGGCTGGTCGGTCATCATGACGCTGATCAACCACGAGCGAAAAGCGGTTGCCGGTGCATCGCCCTTTACGGGCGGGTCGCGCAGCGTGGCCGCCGTTGGGCGCGACCGCACGCTCATCGATCTTGCGCTGGCCACTGGCCGGGCCGAAGACCCGCTGATCGGCCAACTCGTCGGACGGCAATGCGTCGATGACATCGTGCAGGAGAAACTCAACGCCCGAATCCTGCTCGGTTTGGCCCGCGGCGACATGCCCGAGACGGCTGGCACGATCCTGCGTCTATTCGAGGCGGGCGCATCGGCTCGACGAGCCACCCTCGCCGCCGACATCAGCGCATTCGGCGCCGTTGCGTGGGATGCGGACGCCCCGACGACGGGGGTCGGCAACCGATTCCTGATGCGACAAGCCTCCAGCATCGGCGGCGGAACGACCGAGATGGCCCGCAACGTCATCAGCGAGAGATTGCTCGGCATGCCGCGCGAGCAGCACCCCGACCGCGGTGTGCCATTTCGCGAAGTCGCACGCAACGTGGGTGGCGCGTGAGCCTCGTCATCGTCGAAACCGCCGCAGGGGTGCGTCGGCTGCGACTCAACCGCCCGGACAAGCTCAATGCGCTATCGCCGGCGCTGCTCGACCAACTGACAGCGGCGCTCGATACCGCGATGGGCGACCCCGACGTCCGGGTTGTCGTCTTATCCGGCGCTGGTCGCGCGTTCAGCGCCGGAGCCGACATTCGCGCCGAGGACGACGCGTTTCGGGCACGCCTTCGCGATGCGCCGCAGGACATGGCCGCCACCGGGCAGCGGGTGGCGGAATGGTTGCGGCTCAAGTCGCTGCCCAAACCCGTCATCGCGCAGGTGCACGGCCACTGCCTTGGGCTCGCCAACGAGTTGCTCGGCTGCGCAGACCTGGTGGTGTGTGGTGAGTCAGCACGCTTCGGCATGCCCGAGGTCCGAGAGATCGGACTGTTCCCGACGCTGGGGTTCTGGCCCGAGCGACTCGGCGTGCAGCGAACGATGGAATCGGTGTTGACCGGCCGCCTCGTCGATGGCGCCGAGGCCGCGCGGATCGGCTTGGCGCTTGCGTGCGTTCCCGATGCGGTCCTGGGTGCCACCGTCGACACCCTCGCGTCCTCCATCGCCGAGGTGAACCTCGGCCGGTTATTGGTCACCAAGGCCGCCGTCAACACGTGGACCGAAACCGCCGGTTGCCATGTCGCTGCCCGGCGCGGTGCCCAGTTCCATGCCCTCTACCACCAGGCCGGTCACGCTGCGGCCGCCGAAAACGGGAGGACTTTATGACCATCAGCGCGACGGCCGACAAACGGATGCTCATCGACGGCAAGCTCGTCGATGCGCGGTCGGGACTTGAGTTCGACAACGTCAACCCGTTCACCGAGCAGGTGCTGGGCCAGGTCGCCGACGCCGACACGTCGGACATGGACGAGGCGATCGGCGCCGCCCGGACCGCCTTCGACGGCAGTCGCTGGGCCACCGATCGCGCATTCCGCAAAGCCTGCCTGCTGCAGTTGCAGGCAGGGATCGAGGCCGAGCGGGAGGCATTGCGAGCCGAACTCGTCGCCGAGGTGGGTAGCCCGATCGCGCTGACGTACGGCCCTCAACTCGACACCCCGCTGGGTGAGGTCATCCCGTGGGTAGTCGACCATGTCGATGAATTTGATTGGGAGCGCGACCTTTCGATCGGCACCGCCTTCGGCAAGCGCAGCTGGCGCTCGGTCTTCAAAGAGCCGGTCGGCGTGGTCGGTGCCATCGTCCCGTGGAACTTCCCTTTCGAGGTCACCCTCGCCAAGACCGCCCAGGCGTTGATCACCGGCAACACCGTCATCATCAAGCCGGTACCGGACACACCGTTCAACGCCACCCGGTTGGGACGCATCGTCGCCGAGCACACCGACATCCCACCCGGCGTGGTCAACGTGGTGACCACCTCCGACAACGAAGTCAGTTCGATGCTGGTGACCGATCCCCGCGTCGATCTCATCTCCTTCACCGGATCCACCGCGGTCGGCCGGTTCATCAGCGGTCCGCGGGGCCGCTGATGAAGCGGGTTTTCCTCGAGCTCGGCGGCAAGTCGGCCCACATCGTGCTCGACGACGCCGATTTCGCCGCGACGATTCCCCGGGATGCGGGCACCATCGGCATGCACGGGGGACAGGGGTGCGGCATTCTCAGCCGCCTGCTGGTGCCCCGCAGCCGCTACGAAGAGGCCGTCGAGCTGGCCACCGCTGGCCTGCAGGCGGTCAAGTATGGCGACCCCAACGACTACGAGGTGCTTCAGGGCCCCCAGATCAACGCGCGTCAGCGCGATCGGATCCTGGGCTACGTCAACAAGGGCATCGCCGGGGGCGCGCGGCTGGTCACCGGCGGCGGCAGGCCGGCGCATCTGCCGCACGGCTACTTCGTCGAGCCGACACTGTTCGCCGACGTCGACAACGCGATGACCATCGCACAGGAAGAGATCTTCGGACCGGTGCTCGTGGTGATCGGATTCGACGACGACGACGACGCAGTCCGCATCGCCAACGACTCGGTCTACGGACTGGCCGCCGGCGTGACCTCCGCCAGCCAGGAGCGAGCCTTTGCAGTGGCAATGCGCATCAAGGCAGGCGCCGCAGCCATCAACGGCGCCGCCTGGTACGGCGCGGAATCCCCGTTCGGCGGCTACAAATCCAGCGGGCTCGGCAGGCAGAACGGCCTGGAGGGATTTGCCCAGTACACCGAGACCAAAATCATTGCAGGACCGTTGAACTGATGGATCTGGCACTTAGCGAGGACCAGGAACTGCTCGTCGATTCGGTGAGCGCACTGCTCGACAAACATTCACGCCCCGTCGATATCCGGGCCGCCGAACCACTGGGCTTCGACCCCGCGCTGTGGGCGGCGTTGCACGACATCGGAACGATCCACATGGCTGTGCCGGAGGCCCAGGGTGGCTGGGGCGCCTCGATGCTCGACCTGGTCCTGGTCGCCGAATGCCTTGGGCGACACTGCGCGTCGGCGCCCGTCGTGGAGACTCAGGTCACGGCCCGGCTGCTCGCGCAGCTGCAGGGCCAGATGCTGACCCCGTTGCTCGATGATGGTCAGATCACCTCCCCGGCGCTGCACGGCCCCGCCGGCGGGGTGGCGCGGCTGGTCCCCGCAGGCGCCGTCGCCGACATGGTTCTGGTGTCAAGCCCAGACTCTGTGCTGGTCGTCCCGAACCGCCCAGTCCCACCGTCGGTCCCTAACCACGCCAACCTGCCACTGGCCGATGTCGCCACCGCGATCGACGGGGCACGGCTGCTGGTCCGCGAGGCCGCCTGGTCAGTCGACGCCGGGCACGATGAGGCGGCCGAACGGCAGTGCATGGCCTTCGCTTTCGCCGCCGACGTTGCCCGGCTGTCCACTTACTGGGGTGTGCACACCCTCGGCGGATACGGCGTCATGCTCGAGTACGACGCCCAACTGTATTTCCGTCGGGCGCGCGGTTGGGCCGGTGTCTTCGGCGGCTCCGATGCGGCCTACCGTCGCGTCGCCCGATACCGCTACCGTGACGAGGTGCCGTCGTGAACTTCGACTTCGGGCCCACCAGCCTGGAATACAAAGAGCAGGCGCGCTCACTGCTGGCCGAGGAGCTGATGGCCGACCGGCTCGACGAGGTCCACCGGACCGGGACGTTTCATCACTGGGACTTTCACCGCGCACTGGCCCGGCGCGGCTGGTTGGCTCCCGGCTGGCCGGTCGAATTCGGCGGTCGCGGACTCGACCCCCTCGATGTGTTGGCCTTCCAGGAGGAACTCGCCGACGCAGGCGCCCCGATGTACGGCGCAGTCACCACCATGATGATCGCCGGGGTCATCCGTGAGCTCGGAACCCCGGATCAGAAAGCGCAGATCTTGCCCAAAGCGCTGGGCGGCGAAATCCTGATCGTTCTCGGCTTCACCGAGCCCGAGTGCGGTTCCGACGTCGCTGCCGCGGCCACCCGCGCCGTCGGTGAGGGCGACGAGTGGCGCATCAACGGCCAGAAGATGTTCACCACCAATGCCCATGTCGCCGATTACGTCTTCCTGCTGGCACGCACCGATCCCAATGTGCCGAAACACAAGGGGCTCACCACTTTTCTGGTACCGCTCGATCAGCCTGGCGTCACGATCCAGCCGGTCATGACGATGTCGGGGGAGCGGACCAACGCGACGTTTTACGACGATGTCCGCGTCCATGATTCCGCGCGCATAGGTGCGCTCAACGGGGGATGGGAGACCATGACCGTGGCACTGACGCTGGAACGCACCAATGCCACCGGCGGCGAGCACCGCCGCCTCGTCGCGGCCGCCGAGCGCTGGGCTGCAACTGCCAGAGCCGCTGACGGAGGGTTGCTGCTCGATGACCCGTCGGTCGCTGCCCGTCTCGCCCGAGCCGCCACCGAAGCCCGCGTCACCCGCCTGCTCGGCCACCGCAGTGTTTGGCTGTCGGCCAAGGGGGTGCTGCCCGGCGTCGAGGGATCGATGGCCAAGCTGTTCTCCTCCGAGTCGCTGGTGCGGATGGCCGACGACCTGGCCATGCTCGCCCCCGATGGCCTACGTGCCGACGACACCGGCCACGGCGGCCAACTCGACCGTGCGATCAGACATGCCCAGCCCACCACCATCTATGGCGGCACCAGCGAGATACAGCGCTCAATCATCGCCCAACGGGGACTGGGACTCCCACGCCCGGCCTGATGAATCCGGTGAGTACCGGCGACGCGCCGCTTGGAACGAGTGAAACGGTCCCGAAACTGTTGGCCGAGCTTGCCCGCCGCCGGCCGACCAAGACCGCCGTCGTGACACCCCAAGAATCAGCCGGCTACGCCGACATGCTGGCGCGATCCTCAACTCTGGCAGCCAAACTCGTGACCATGGGCGCCCGCAAGGGCACCGTCGTGGCCCTGCTGCTACCCAACGGCGGTGATTGGATCTGGTGGTGGGCAGCCTGCGCCCGGATCGGCGCGGTGGTCGTACCGATGAACACCTTCGCCACCTCCGTCGAGGTGCAACGCGTCTTATCACACAGCGGCGCCCACATGTTCGTCGCGGTACCGGCATTCGCGGACAAGACCTACCGCGACGACCTGGCGGATCTGCTCGGCAGCGCTGGACCGTCAAGCGAACGCCGCGCGGCCGAACTGCCCCAGTTGCGCCGGGTGCTGTGGCTCGATGAGGTCGAGACCGTGGCGCCCGACATCGGTACGGACGCCGTCGTCGCTGCGCTGGCCGACGATGTCGAGGCATGCGACGTGCTGACGATCATCTACTCCAGCGGTTCCACCGGTGACCCGAAAGGCGTTGTCCACAGCCACGGTTCGGCACTTCGCCAAGCCCGGCGCCTCGGACGGCTCACCGCGACCGACGAGCCGACCGTGCTGTGGACGTCGATGCCTCTGAAGTGGGTTGGTGGGCTGGTGTGGTCGTTCTTGCGCACCGCCGTCGCCGGCGGCACTTTCGTGACCCAGCCGTGGTTCGAACCGGGGGCGGCGTTGGCGCTGCTGTCCGAAACCAGTGTCGACACAGTGACCGCCTGGGGGCCCGTGGTGGAGCGGATGCGTCAGCACCCGTCATACTCCGATGAAATGTTCGGGCACATCAAGGGATTGGGCTGGCTGCTACCGCAGGACGGCGAGCGGCCGAGTGCGTTGGGGATGACCGAGACGCTTGGGCCTCACTCGGGTTGGCCGGTCTCGGCGGCTTGGGATGTGCCCGCTGGTGCCGCGGGCAGCTGGGGCCGTGCGCTATCGGACATGGCGCACCGCATCGTGGATCCGATCACCCTCAGCGACGTTTCCGACGGGCAAACCGGGGAGCTGCTGGTCCGCGGCGATGCGCTGATGCTGGGCCTTCACCGCCGTGAGCGCCAGGCGGTGTTCACCCCCGACGGCTGGTACCGCACCGGAGACGCGGCCGCGCTACGTGACGGTTGGCTGTTCTTCAACGGCCGCCTCGACGATGTCATCAAGACGGCGGGCGCCAACGTGTCACCGGCAGAGGTCCAAGCGGTGCTCGAGGCCCAGCCGACGGTGCGGCAAGCATTCGTCGTTGGCGTGCCCGCTGCAGCTCGAGGTGAGGACGTCGGAGCGGTTCTGGTCGGCGACGACGACACTCTTGACGTGCCAACCATTCTGGCAGCAGCACGTCAACAGCTCGCGTCCTACAAAGTGCCCAAGCTTGCGGTGGTCATGCATGAGGACGACATCCCGTGGCTGTCCAGCCAGAAAGTGGATATCCGTCGATTGCGGGCGATGCTCGTCGACCAGCGGAACGGCAGGCAGCCGTGTTGACCGACCACCCGGCGCGGCGCCTCGGGGATCTGCTATCGCAGGCGGCCACGGCTGCACCCGATCGTTGCGCCGTGGTATCCGGCGCGGGCACCGCGACCACCTTCGAAGAACTGCACCAGCAGGTCGGTTCGATCGCGGGCTGGCTGGGACAGCACAGCGCTGCTGGCGACAGGATCGCCGTCGTGGCCGACAACGGCCTACCGTATGTTCAGCTGTACTACGCTGCCCCCCGCAGCGGTCGCATACTCAGCATGATCAACCAGAGACTCAGCCCCGCAGGACAACTCGCGCTCATCGTTGCCAGCGAGCCCCGGATTCTCCTCGGAGACGCCCGCTATCTGGACGGACTTGGCAGCGTTGTCGACGCACGCGGACGTCGAGATGGTGTCCGTTGTCGGCGTTCCCGACGACTACTGGGGCGAAGCGATCTGCGCGATCGTCGTTGCGCGCAGCGGGGCCAGCCCGTCGGTAGACGAACTGATCGCGCACGTGCGCGCCCAGATCTCGCCCTTCAAACGGCCCCGCCACGTCTTGTTCGTCGACGAACTGCCGCTGACGTCGAACGGCAAGGCCCACACGACGGATCCAGGCGCGATCTGATCGGTCACTGCGCGTCGCCCATCAAGATCTCGTCGAGGGCGTCCCAAGTTTTGGTCAGCTCGCCCGTTCCGCAGCGTCTCCTCATCGGCATTACTGATCGCTGCTTTGACATCAGCCAGGCGCTGGCTGCGGTCGCGTTCGTCCATCACCTGCTCCATGACGCTTTGCACGGTTTGGTGTCACTGCCCGGCCGCGACCGTGGTGCGATCGCCCAGCGGCGGCGAACGAACTTATTCGACGTGCTAGCGGTCAAGCGCGTAGATCATGCGCCTTGGACAGAAGTGATCGCCGCGGTCACGAGCGGTGCGTCTCGCGCAGGTGCGCTACGAATTCGTCCTGTGCTCGGCGCCGGTGTTGACGCTGTGATGCCGACAGCCGCGCGACGTCGCCGGCGAGAATGTCGTCGTGCGCGTCGCGCCTTGGATGCGCATCGGAATGACCGCCCCAGCGCGTGGGGCGGCGCCTGCCACGACGTAGACCATCCGGGTTGTCGTTCCGTCTTTTCCATCAACCCATACACCCGTCGTTGCGGCCGACGTGGTTGCATTCGAGCACCGTTACAGCGGCGAGGGTTCCGGTGCGCTGAGCCCAAACCGCCACACCGAACAGGATGGCGACGCGACCGAGGATGATGCGGCGGCGGTTAGCATTTGGCAGCCGGCGGTGTGGAATTCTGTCCGGGGCCCCTTATGCTGACACCCCTCGGAGGAATGTTCGCAGAATCGTTGTCACCGCGGTATGAGCTTGGAGCTCACCGGTGCGCACGTCTTCGCACCCTTGCAACACGAGCGCCAGGAGCGCGTGCTCAATCCACACTGCACTCAGGTCTGAGGCGAAGACGCCCTCGGTCTGACCTCGCCGAACGAGGTCCATCACAAGATCGTCATCTGGTCGCTCCTCCGGGTGGATGTTTTGCAACACCGCCGGGTCCTTGAAGAGGAACACGATCCGGTCACTCGCGGACAGGAACGACGCGACCAGGCGATGCAATGCATCGATCGGTGTGCCTTGGTCGGTAGCGGCTCCCAGGCCAAGCTCGCGAACCTTTGCGATCGAATCGGCTGTGGCTTCTCTAATGAGGTGGTCGCGGTCGGGGAAATACCGGTGCAGCGTCGTGCGGCCCACACCGGCGGCCTCGGCGATCACCGGCAGCGACGCTGTTTGATTGGCCGCAAGTACCGAGACGGTCGCTTCGATGATTGCCGCTCGCGTGCGCGCCTGAGCGTGGGACAGGATCTGGGATGAGGTGCTCATCACATACAGCCTAAAGGAACATAGCGGCCCGTAAAAGAACGTATCAGTTCCATTATGGAACTGATACGTTCTGCTCGCTCGCGGATCCTCGCCGCATCGTGGCGGTATGGACGCGCCGGGCAGGCGGACCTCTCCGAGCGCCTTCACTTCGGGGACAACCGGGAATGGTCGAAGGTTGAGTTGGGTTATCCGCGGGCTTGGTCGCTTCTGGATGTCGGTAGTTCTCGCCGTCGTCGTCGCGCTGACGGCGGTCGCCGTCTACCGGTTGCACGGCATCTTCGGCTCGGACAACGAGGTGTCACGGCCTGGCTCTGAGGCCCTGGAGAACACCGGCTACAACCCCAAGACAGTGCTGTTTGAGGTGTCGGGCTCACCCGGGTCCGTGGCGACCATCAACTATCTGGACATTCACGCCCAGCCGCAGCGGGTCGACAACGTCCCGCTGCCCTGGTCACAGACACTGATCACCGACGACCCGACGCTGTACGCCGATCTGCGGGCGCAGGGTGACGGCAACGTCATCAGCTGCCGCATCACGGTCAACGGGATCGTCAAAGACGAAAGGTCTACGGACAACGTGAACGGCTACATCGCTTGCTTGGACAAGACGGCATGAGTCAGCATCAGGTCGATGCCGCCGTCGAGGGCTCCTTGCCGGCGCGGCTCATCCGCACCTTCTCGGTTCCGATCCTGTTCATTTGGATCGCCATCGCTGCGCTGTCCAATACCCTGGTGCCGCAACTCGAGGTCGTCGGCTGGGAGCGCTCGGTCGGCCTGAATGCCCCGGACGCGCCGAGCATCCTCGCGATGCGCCACATCGGCCAGGTCTTCCACGAATTCGACTCCGACAGCGCGGCGATGATCGTGCTCGAGGGTGACCAGCCGCTGGGCAAGGCGGCCCACAAGTTCTACGACGGCCTGGTCAAGAAGCTGCAGGCCGATACCCGGCATGTCCAGCATGTCCAGGACTTCTGGGGCGACCCGTTGACCGCAGGCGGCTCGCAGAGCAAGGATGGCAAGGCCGCCCTGACACAGGTGTACCTGCGCGGCAACCAGGGTGAGGCCCTGTCGAACGAATCCGTCGACGCCATTCGCAAGATCGTCGCCGACACCCCGCCCCCTCGCGGCGTCAGGGCATACGTCACCGGCGCGTCACCGCTGCAGACCGACAACTTCGAGGTGGGCAGCGCGGGCACCAACGAGGTCACCGCGATCACCTTCCTGGTCATCGGGATCATCCTGCTGTTCGTCTACTGCTCGCTGGTCACCATGCTCATCGTGCTGGTGACAGTCTCCATCGAACTCGCCGCCGCCCGTGGCGTCGTTGCGATGCTCGCCCACTCCGGGCTTATCGGGCTGTCCACCTATGCAACCAACATCCTGACGCTGCTCGCCATCGCCGCCGGCACCGACTACGCCATCTTCATCGTCGGCCGCTACCAAGAAGCGCGCAGCAACGGGCAGGAACGGATACCGGCCTACTACGACATGTGGCGCGGCACAGTCCACGTCATCGTCGGATCGGGGCTGACCATCGCCGGCGCCGTCGCGTGCATGGCGTTCACCCGACTGCCCTACTTCCAGACCCTCGGAGTCCCCTCCGCCATCGGCGTCGTCGTAACCTTGGTGGCCGCACTGACGCTGGGCCCCGCAGTTTTGTTGATCGCCAGCAGGTTCGGGCTCATGGAGCCCAAGGGCTCGTTACGCGCCCGCGGCTGGCGCCGGATCGGCACCGCCATCGTGCGCTGGCCGGGGCCCATCCTGGTGGTGACCTGCGGCGTCGCCCTCATCGGCGTGCTCGCGCTGCCGGGCTACCAGACCAGCTTCGACAACCGGCCCTATATGCCGAAAAGTGCACCCGGCGTGATCGGAATGGAGGCCGCCGAAAGACACTTCACGCAGGCCCGAATTAACCCCGAACTCCTCATGATCGAAACCGACCACGACATGCGCAACCCGGCCGACATGCTGATCCTGGAGCGCGCCGCCAGAGCGGTCCTGCACACACCAGGTGTCGCGCTGGTGCAGTCGATCACCCGCCCCCTCGGCACACCGATCACCCACAGTTCCATTCCGTTCCAGATCAGTGCGACCAGCGCGAGCCAGATCATGAACCTCGGCTATCAGCGGGACCGGGCCGACGATCTGCTTAGGCAGGCCAACGAGATCGGCAACACCATCGACGTGCTCAAGCATCAGCTCGCGCTCCAACAGCAGAGCGCCGACGCCACCCACGAACAGACCGAGGCGTTCCACGACACCGTGGCGACCGTCAACGACCTACGGGACAAGCTGGCCAACTTCGACGACGAGTTCCGTCCACTGCGCAGCTACTTTTATTGGGAGCCACATTGCTTCAACATCCCTATGTGTTGGGCGCTGCGGTCGGTGTTCGACTCGCTGGACGGAATCTCCGAGCTTGCCGACAAGTTCGCCAACATCACCGCGAGCCTGGACAAACTGGACGCATTGCAACCGCAATTGGTTGCCCTCTTGCCGCCGCAGATCGCCATCCAGGAACGCAACCGCGACCTCACCTTGTCGAACTACGCGACCACCGGTGGCACGAATACGCAGAGCGGCGAGGCGTTGAAGAACGCGACCGCGATGGGTGAGGCCTTCGATGACGTCAAGAACGACGACTCGTTCTACTTGCCGCCGGAGGCCTTCGACAACGCCGACTTCAAGCGGGGGCTCAAGCTGTTTCTGTCCCCCGACGGCAAAGCCGCCCGGTTCATCATCACCCACCAGGGCAACCCGGCTGACCCCCAAGCCATCCCACACATCGACGCCATGAAGAACGCGGTCTTCGATGCCTTGAAAGCGACACCGATGTCCGACGCCGAGATCTACGTCGCCGGAATCGGGTCCACCAACAAGGACCTTCAGGAGGGGATGACCTACGACCTGCTCCTCTCCGCGTTGGCCGCACTGGCCCTCATCCTGCTGATCATGATGTTCGTGACCCGCAGCATCGTCGCCGCCTTCGTCATCGTTGGCACCGTCGCGGTATCGCTGGGCGCCTCGGTGGGTCTGTCGATCCTGGTGTGGCAGTACATCTTCGGGATCCGCCTGTTCTGGGTGGTCATACCGCTGGCCATCGTCCTGCTACTGGCCGTGGGTGCGGACTACAACCTGCTGCTGGTCTCGCGGTTCAAAGAAGAGCTGCACGCCGGCCTGAACACCGCCATCGTCCGGTCAATGGCGGGCACGGGCCGGGTGGTCACCGCCGCCGGCCTCGTGTTCTCGGCGACCATGGCGTCGTTCATCTTCAGCGACCTCGTGATCCTGGGGCAGATCGGCACGACCATCGGTCTGGGTCTGTTGTTCGACACTCTGATCGTGCGGTCGTTCATGACCCCGTCCATCGCCGCACTACTGGGCAAGTGGTTCTGGTGGCCGGTGCCGGTGCGCCAACGCCCGGTCCGGGAACCCTGGCCGGCACCGATCCAGAAGAAGCCCGAGGAGGCCCTGGCATGAAGTACACCGTCGCTGCCCTGATCACCGGTGCCGCAGTGGGATTGGCCGCACCCGCCCACGCCGATCCGTCCATCGACCGCGATCTGGACACCAACTTCACCAACCAGCTCAGCACGGTGGGGATCTACGGGCAGAAGGACTCCAACGCCTGGATCGGCAAGATCATGTGCAAGCGGACATACAACAACGTCGACACCAGCGCCGCCCAGTCTGCGACGTTCGTGCGCAATCAGCTGGACCGGGACAGCAGCACCGAGCAGGTATGGCAGTTCGTCGGACTGGCCGTCGACTACTACTGCCCCGACAAGCGCGGCGTCATCAACCACGCCGCGTAGCGGCGAGCACCCAAAAAAGGAAAACTCATGTTTCGCAACACCATCCGCTTCGCGATGGCCACCGCAGCGCTGGCCGGCGCCATCACCACCTCCGCGGTCGCTTCGGCCGACGCCACCGACGACTACCCCATCCCCAAACGCATCCTCAAAACCCCCTGCACCGCCGAACAGATCATGGCCGCCGCCCGCGACGTCGAACCCGTCTACTACGAGCGCTACATGATCGACTACAACAACAAACCCGCCGTCGACCAACAAGGCGCCCAAGACCGCATCCACTGGTTCTTCTCCACGGACTACGCTGGCCGACGCCAATACTCCGAACACACCGCCACCAACGCCTTCTTCGAAAACATGGCCTGGCGCTGGCCCAACTGGGCCAAACTGTTCTTCAACAACAAAGGCGTCGCCGCCCACACCACCGACATCTGCCAGAACTACCCTGCAGGCGACATGTCCGTCTGGGACTGGCACTAATGATTGACTCGGTCAGCTTTGTATCGAACCTGGACTCTGACCAACGGTGCGCCCGAGGAGGCGCATCACATTCCTCGTGCCGCCCGCTCAGCCGGCTACGAGCTTGTCGCGGAGGGGTAGACCGCGGCCATGTCCGGTGATCATCCGTGGCGGGTCTAGCGGTCGTCTCCAAACAAGAATTGGTCGATTGCCACCTCGGTAGCGGTGGTCGGCAACCAGCCGTCACAATCTCTGGATGGACTGCCGACTGACCTTTCGGGCCTTGACTGACGTGGCGCGCAAGAAGATTCGCGGATCAGACCAAACTGGAAAAGAACTGCCCGATGTCACGAACCAGTAACTCGGGTGTTTCCAGGGCGGCGAAGTGTCCGCCGGCGTCGAAGTCGTTCCACCGCACGATGTTGTGCCAGCGCTCGGCGTACCGACGGATGCCCATGTCCTCGGCGAAGTTCGCGACCGCGGTGGGGACCCTGGACGGCGTGGGTCGTTGCCTGGCGTGCGCCACCTCGTAATAGATGTTCGCCGAGGACGCCGCGGTGCCCGTGAACCAGTACAGCGATACGTTGGCAAGCAGTCGGTCGCGCGAAACGGCGTCCTCGGGCAGTGCGTGCCCGGCGTTGGTCCACTCCTTGAACTTCTCCACGATCCAGGCCAGCTGCCCGATCGGTGAGTCAGTCAGACCGTAGCTCAACGTCTGTGGCCGGGTGGCCTGCTGTTTGAAGTACCCCATCCGCTCGGCCCTCCACAGCGAAGCGGTGGCCGCGCGGCGTCGTTCAACGTCGGTCAGAGACGCCAACTCCTCGGCGGGAATCGGCGTCGAGGAGCGGAAGTTGGCTACCGGGGCGTTGACGTGGACACCGATGACCCGGTCGGCGGCAAGGCGACCCACCTCGGGCCCGATGGCCGCGCCGAAGTCGCCGCCCTGAACCCCGAAGCGGGGGTACCCAAGCCCGCCCATCAGCGCCACGAATGCTTCGGCGTTCCGGGCGGGAGTCCACCCCGCCGATGACAGCGGCGTTGAGAAACCGAATCCGATCAGTGACGGAATGACGAGGTCGAAGGCCGGCGCGCGCAGCCCATGTGCCTCGGGATCGGCGAGCGGTCCGATGACGTCGAGGAATTCGATCACGGAACCTGGCCAGCCGTGCAGCAGAAGCAACGGCACAGCATCGGGCGACGGCGACCGTACGTGCAGAAAGTGCACGGTTTGACCGCCGACGTCGGTGCGGAATTGCGGATGGGAGTTCAGCAGGCGTTCGGTGGCTCGCCAATCGAACTGTTCGCCCCAATACCTGGACAGATTCTGGAGGTACTCAACGGGAACGCCGCGCTCCCATGGAGCACCAGGCAGCTGTGCTGGCCAGCGAGCGTTGGCCAATCGCAATCGGAGGTCCTGTACCGCTGCCTCGGGGATGTCGACGCTAAACGGCTGTAACTCCATTGCGTCACAAAGGTTTCGACGACTGCGATTGCAGCACGGCCTCGGCGATCGTCGCGTAGCCCGCACGCGGGTCGACATCGGGCTCGGTGATCAATTGTGCGGCAACGTGATCGGCACCAGCGTCGAGATGGGCGCTGATCGGCGCGGTGGCGGCGGCCGGATTTCCGTGGCCGACGAGTGCGTCGATGAGTGCGTCACTGCCGTCCCCGGCGACGTCGTTGTCGGTCCATCCTAGGCTGCGCAGGTTTTGCAGATAGTTGATGCGGCTGAGGTAGGGAAAGACCACGACCGATCGCGCCAGTTCGCGTGCGCGCTGCGCGTCGGTGGTCAGGACGCCCTTCTGTTCCGGAGCCAGCAGGGTTTCGGGTCCGACGAGTTGCCGCGCGCGCCGAGTGTGCTCCGGTGTGGTCAGGTAGGGATGGGCTCCCGCGGTGCGGTCTGCCGCCAGTTGCAAGACCTTGGGTCCTAGTGCAGCCAGCACCAATTCGTCTTTCGGGACGCCCTCGGCTTCGAGTATGTCGAGGTAGCTGACCAGGCTGGCGTAGGGACGCTGGTATTGCGAGGTCCGCTCGGGATGGCCGACTCCGATCCCGAGGAGGAACCTGCCGGGGAATGCGTCACTGATTCGCCGGTGCGCGGCAGCCACTTTGGTGGCCTCGTCGCGCCAGATGTTGACGATTCCGGTGGCCATTACCAGCCGGGTGGCGGCACCCAGAAATTCGTCGATGATGCGCAAGTCACCGTCGGGCGAGCCCCCCAGCCAGACGGTGCCGTATCCCATCGCCTCCAGTTCGGCCACCAACGTCGGGTTCAGCTTGTATTCCTGGGCCCAGATACCGAGTCGGCCTAAGTCGGGTCTCATTGCCTGCCTTACGACTTCGATGACCGTGTGATGGGTTCAGCGAGGCGCTGCTCGTCGCACAGTTGCTGCCAGCGGCCCAGTGTTTCGTCGAGCGAGGATCCTATCCGGCGGCCCGGGGTGAACGTCGCCGGCAGATGCTTCATTCCGTTGATGACGCCCACCGTGTCGTAATGTTCAGTGCCTTCGGGTAGACAGACAAAATCGGGCATGCGCGTCAGCACGATGGTGAGCATCGCTTTGAAAACCATCCGAGCCACGTTCGACCCGATGCAGCGGTGAACACCCAGACCGAAGCTGTAGTGACGGTTGCCCGTCCGGTCGAGGACGACTTCGTCGGCGGCGGGAAACATCACCGGATCACGATTGGCCATGGCCCACGACAGCCACACTCGCTCGCCCTCCTTGAATGCCACGCCGTCGATCTCGCAGTCCTGCGAAACCGTGCGGGCATCACCGACCGCGGGGGTGAAGTACCGCAGAAACTCCTCGGTGGCGCTGTCGATGAGGTCATCAAGGTGCGCGCGCAACTGTTCGCGGGCTTGCGGGTGTTGCGACAACCACTCCAAGGAGTGTGCGGTCAAGGCGGTCGTGGTGTCGAAACCGCCGCCGATGAGTAGCCCGAGGACACCCATGATGTCCTCGTCTGACGGCGGTGCTCCACAGATGGTCGACGACATCAGCCCGTCGATGATCCCCGGCACCTGCTTTCCTCGCCGATCGACGATGCTCCCGTACATCCGTGTGGTCTTCTCGGTCTGCAGCGCGCGCACCCGCGGCATGTCCGGCGACTCGGGGTGGGTGTAGACGAACGCGTGGGTCGGCTCACAGTAGACTTGCCAGTCCTTCAGCGGCAGCCCAAGAACCGCCAACGTCAACACCGCGGGAACGATGTTGGCGAGATCATCGACGAAATCGATACGGCCAGTTTCAATCCGCTCATCGAGGCAGGCGTTGACAAGGTCGTCGACCATCGGTTTCCACCGTGCCACAGCTGCGGGGGACAGGTAGGGGTTGAGCACCTGGCGGTACTCGCGCTGCTCGGGCGGATCCATTTCCAGAAAGCCGCCCTGGCGGTCGCTGGCAGGGGGAATACCGATTCCCTGATAGCCCTTGCGAATTCCGTCGGGGTCATGGTCGTTGGACAGCACGTCGGCGCGGCGGGCGATGTTGAACAGTTCCTGGTGACCGCTGACCACCCAGTGCCCGCCGTACGTCGGCGACCACGCGACCGGACATTTGGCGTGTAGATCGTGGGTGATGCTTTCGAAGTTGTCGCGGTAGTCCGCGGCGTGCCGGTCGAACTGGTAGGCACACGACTTGTTGTCCATCGCGGTCACGGGGTCACCTCGATTGCTTGTTCGGGGCAGCTCAACGCCGCCTCGGCGACCTTTACTTGGTGTTCGGGTGCGACGACTTCGCTGACCGGCGATGAATGGCCATCCTCGTCATCGAGCACGAAAGCGTCGGGCGCCGCAAGCCAACACAAGGTGTGCCCCTGGCACTTGTCGGGGTCCACGCTCATCCTCATCCCAACTCCTTCCGATCTGGTTGTACGTCGGGTCTCGGGATCGGCGGATTAGCACTTCCATAGGATGCATGACCGCCTAGCGATAACTGCAATTCAAACTATCAGGGCCGCCACGAACCGCGCTAATCCATGGTATGTCCAGCTGGCTCGAGGTGCTGCCAGCCGAGACGGGCAGACGGTGCCTATTGACAAGATACGCACGCCCAGACCGGCATTGCGCCCCGATGCTGTTTTGTGCCGCCCCGCCTCGCTACATGGGCTGTGACAAGCAGTTTCCGGCTATTCTGGGTCGTCGCGCCAGCGCCGATCTGGAATAGCCGGTACACAGTTGCCGATCTCGCATGCGTGGTATGCAATTTGTGCAAGCACCACTGTGGTGTGGAGACCGCAGGCGACCGCGACGATGTATGGGCATGCGGTTCGGTAGCGCGCTACGAGAGGGTGGTGCGGCGGAATGACAGGACGGGTGAAGGTTACTCATCGCCGCACGGAGATGGGCCGGCAAGTACGCTCAACGGTTCTTGGCGTACTCGCTTTCGCACAGTGGGGTCAATTGCAAGAGCGCGGTATGGGAGCCAACTGGGGATCAGTACCTGACTGGGTAGCTGGTGTCGGCACCGCGTTGGCAATCGCAGCGGCGAGTACCGTATTCGCGTACGAGGTATGGGAACGGAGGCGATCCCAGAAGCACAAACAAGCTGAGCAGATCACCGCTTGGCTGTCGGCCGGGGTGACATACTCGTATGCGTTTGACGCTTCGGTGGAAGAGATCTGGGGTGCGTTGCTGCACGGGTCTCGGCTGCTGATCGTGCCCGAGTCGGTGGCCGCGGAGGCGTGTACGGCGGAGTTGGTGGATCGGTGGGCGCCGGGGCGGGTGATGACCACCGCCTACGGGCCGACCGAGACCACGCTGTGCGTGACGGTCAGTGTGCCGCTGCGCGCGGGGGCCGGCGTCGTGCCCATCGGGGTGCCGATCCCGGGCGCGGCGTTGTTCGTACTGGACGGATGGTTGCGCCCGGTGGCGCCGGGCGTGGTGGGCGAGTTGTATGTGGCCGGCCTTGGCGTCGGGCTGGGCTATCTGCGCCGGGCGGGGTTGACGGCGTCACGGTTTGTGGCCTGCCCGTTCACCGGAGCGCCGGGACAACGCATGTACCGCACCGGGGATCTGGTGTGCTGGGGTCCCGACGGACAACTGCGCTACGTCGGACGCGCCGACGGGCAGGTCAAGATCCGCGGGTATCGCATCGAACTCGGCGAAATCCAGTCGGCGCTAAGCGGTTTGGACGGCGTCGAAGCGGCGGCCGTGGTCGTTCGCGAAGACAGTCCGGGCGCTAAACGACTGGTCGGCTACGTGACCGGGACAGTCGATGTCGCCGACGCACGTGCCCAGTTGGCCACGCGATTGCCGGCCTGCATGGTTCCGGCCGCCGTCGTGGTCCTCGACGCATGGCCGTTGACGGTCAACGGCAAACTCGACACCCGTGCGTTGCCGGTACCGCAGTACCACCACACCGAATACCGCGCCCCGAGTAACGCCGTCGAGGAAACCCTGGCCGGCATCTACGCCCAGACCCTGGACCTCGAGCGGGTCGGGGTCGACGATTCCTTCTTCGACCTGGGCGGGGACAGCATCTCGGCGATGCGTCTGATCGCCGCGATCGACACCCAGCTCACCGTCCGCGTCCTGTTCGACGCGCCGTCGGTCACGCCTTGAGTCGACAGGTGGATCGTCACGTCGTCGATCCGCGGTTTGTGGCCGTGCACGGTACCGACGCCGCCGAGTTCCACGCCGCAGATCTGGCCCTGGACAGATTCCTCGATGCCGCAACGCTTTCGGCGGCCGGCGCGTTGCCGGGCCCGAGTGCGCAAGTGCGCACGGTGCTGTTGACCGGGGCGACGGGCTTCCTCGGGCGCTACCTGGTGCTGCAATGGCTCGAGCAGCTGGAACTGGTCGACGGCACGCTGGTCTGCCTGGTGCGCGGCAAGTCCGACGCGGATGCGCTGCATCGTCTGGAAAAGATCTTCGACAGCGGGGATCCGCGACTGCTGGCGCACTTTCGGGAACTGGCGGCCGGTCGTCTGCGGGTCGTCGCCGGAGACAACGCCCAATCCGAGCTGGGCCTGGATGGACCGACCTGGCAGGAGCTGGCCGAAACCGTTGACCTGATTGCCGATTCGGCCGCCTTGGTCAACGGCGTGCTGCCCTACAGCGAATTGTTCGGACCTAACGTCGGCGGTACCGCCGAGCTGATCCGGTAGGCGCTGACCACGAAACTCAAGCCGTACACCTATGTGTCGACGGCCAACGTCGGCGACCCGATCGAGCGGTCGGTATTCACCGAGGACGCCGACATCCGGGTTATCAACCCGACCCGCGTCAACGCCGGCAGTTCCGTCATCGGCTACGCCAACAGCAAGTGGGCCGGTGAGGTACTGCTGCGGGAAGCACATGAGCAGTTCGGGCTGCCGGTGCTGGTGTTCCGCAGCGGCATGATCCTGGCCGACACCAGTTACCTGGGCCAGCTCAACGTCTCGGACTTGGTCACGCGGATGGTGCTGAGCGTGGTGGCCGCCGGCGTCGCGCCCGGATCGTTCTACCGGCGCGACGCCAACGGCAACCGGCAGCGGGCGCACTACGACGGGCTGCCGGTCGGATTCGTGGCCGAGGCGATCACCATGCTGGGCGCCCAGACCGCCCA
Organism: Mycobacterium stomatepiae; assembly: GCF_010731715.1. Classification (NCBI taxonomy): domain Bacteria; kingdom Bacillati; phylum Actinomycetota; class Actinomycetes; order Mycobacteriales; family Mycobacteriaceae; genus Mycobacterium; species Mycobacterium stomatepiae. Next base: position 2,361,508 of record NZ_AP022587.1, on the reverse strand, counting down.
AACCGCCCATGGGTTCCAGACGTATCACGTGATGAACCCCCACGACGACGGCATCGGGCTCGACGAGTATGTCGACTGGCTGATCGAAGTCGGTTATCCCGTCCAGCGCGTCCACGATTTCGACGAATGGTTGCGACGGTTCGAGGTGGGCCTGCGTGCCCTGCGCGAGCGGCAGCGGCAGGGCAGCGTGCTGCAGCTACTGGATTCGGCCGGCCCCGAATACGTGCGGCCGGCAATCCCGATCCGCGGGGCGTCGGCGTCGACCGACAGATTCCGGGCCGCGGTGCAGGAAGCCAAAATCGGTCCCGACAACGACATCCCGCATGTCTGCGCGCCGATGATCGTCAAATACGTCACCGACCTGCAACTGCTCGGACTGCTCTAGCCTTTCGATAACGGTCCTTTCGCTGGCCAGAACGTCGTACGCTCGTGGCGATGCTGGCAAAGTCCGAGATCCGCTTCCTGCGCGCTGGCGACCGCCGCGTGGCGTTCGACGCGCGCGGGGACGGTCCACCGCTGGTCGCTCCGGCATGGTGGGTGAGCCATCTCGAACTCGACTGGGAGAGTGCGGGCTTCCGGCGATTCTGGGAAGGCGTCGCCGATGGATACACCGCGATCCGCTACGACCGGCTCGGAGTTGGCATGTCGGACCGCACGGTGCGGGATTCGGACCTGACCCTGGACGGCGAAGTGGCGATGCTGCGCGCGCTTGTCGACGAGCTCGGGTACGAGCGTGTGTCGCTGTAGGGCGGATCTTGCGGGAGCTGCACCGCGATCGCCTTTGCCGCAACGTATCCCGAGCGTGTCGAGCGGTTGGTGCTGTACGGGTCGTACGCTGACGGTTCGGCGATTACCGCGTCGGAAGTGGGCGATGCGATCGTCGCGGCGGTCCGCGCGCATTGGGGACTCGGCTCCCGCCTGCTCAGCAACATGTTCCTTGGTGCGGCGGAAGCCGCGGAGCACGAACGCTTTGCACGCTTGCAGCGCGAGGCAGCGACAGCCGAGACCGCCGCCGCGTTGTTGCGTCTGGTCTATTGCCTCGACGTACGGCAGTACCTCCCCGAGGTCAGCGCGGAAACGCTGGTCGTGCATCGTCGCGACGACCGCGCCGTACCGCATCGCCTCGGGCGTGAGGTCGCGGCCGCGATCCCCGGCGCCGCACTGATCTCGCTGCCCGGGAGCGCCCACTTCCCATGGCACGGCGACGTCGATTCCGTCGCGCGTGCGTGCCGCGAGGCGCTGGCGCCGCCCGAGCCTCCGTCGCCGCAGCACTCGAGTGAGCCGGTGCTGCTCTCCGCTCGTGAACGCGAGATCCTTCGCTGCCTCGCGCGAGGTCTGAACGATCGCGAGATTGCCGAGCATCTGGTGCTGAGCCCACACACGGTGCACCGCCACGTCGCGAACATCCGCCGCAAGCTCGGGCGCACTTCACGCACCGCCGCCGTCGCCGAGGCCGCGCGCCTCGGGCTCCTATGACCTAGCCGAAACGGGCCATCGGCGAAAGATGGCCGCGTTGGGCGATGCGCGCGCCCCACGACCACAACTACGTTTGCGCCCATGACACGGATCGCGACCGAACCAGAACACGCTGTGCGCGCGCCGTCCGCGGGTTGGCTGCGGATCATGGCATGGGTGTACGACCCCTTCGTGTGGGTCGGCGAGCTGGCAGGCATGCGCCGCCGGCGGCGCACGGTGGTCAGTGGCGCGCGGGGGCGCGTCGTCGAGATCGGCGCCGGGACCGGGCTGAACATCGCGCACTACCCCGACGGCATCGATGATCTGGTGCTGATGGAGCCGGAGCCGGCGATGCGCCGCAAGCTCGCCCGTCGGTTGCAGCGGCATGCCCGGCCGGCGCGGATCGTCAATGCGCCCGCAGAGTGTTTACCGCTGACCGATGAGTCCGTCGATACCGTCGTCTCGACGCTCGTCTTGTGCACCGTCGAGGATCCTGAACGCGCGTTACGCGAGATCGCGCGCGTGTTGCGCCCGGATGGGCAGTTGCTGTTCGTCGAACACGTACGGGCGAATTCGCGGTTGCTTGCGGCGTGGCAGGACTACCTGTTCCGGCCGTGGCGCGCCTTCGCCGGCGGATGTTGCTGCAACCGTCCGACGGGGGAGTTGATGCGCGCCTGCGGATTCGCTGTCACGGCCGAGGATGCCGTGTGGCGCGGTATGCCGCGCATCGTCCGTCCGCTCATGATGGGCCGGGCAACCCGTTAGTCTCCTTGACCACAACCGTTTTCATCACATCTCGTCGAGCTCATCGTGTGACCCAGGTCGCTAGCATCGGGTGGACTCGCCGAGAAGGGTCGGCGGTCTAGCTCTACCAAGCATCATCGATACGCTGTCGGATGTTTCTGTCTTGCTTGCCCATTGGCCGCCGACAGGAAACCGCCGAACGTTCTGAGGCGTGGGGAGCCCGCTGCGAAAAGAGGACGATGGAGTCTGCTGGAGTACTCTCACGCGATCGAATCGTTGCCCGCCCAGGATGGAGTAGGTGGCTCGTTCCGCCCGCCGCGCTCTCGATACATCTAGCGATAGGCAGCGTTTACTCCTGGAGCGTCTTCAAGCTCCCATTACATGAATCACTCAGGGCATCAGGGCTTTTAAGTGCCATGCCCTTCACCTTGGGCATCGTCATGCTGGGCGTGTCGGCGGCCGTCTTCGGCACGGCGGTCGAGCGCCGAGGCCCCCGCTGGGCGATGTTCGTGGCGGCCACCTGCTTTTGCGGCGGCTTGCTCGTCGCCGCGCTGGCGGCCGAGATAGGCCAGATGTGGCTCGTCATCCTCGGCTATAGCGTCCTCGGCGGGATTGGCCTCGGAATCGGTTACATCTCACCGGTTTCCACCCTGATGAAATGGTTCCCCGACAAGCCGGGTATGGCGACCGGCTTCGCCATCATGGGATTTGGCGGCGGTGCGCTCATAGCCTCCCCGTGGTCGTCGCAGTTGATGAAGTGGTTCGGCACCGACCGGCACGGGCTGGCGGCGACGTTCTTCGTGATGGCGCTGGTGTACGTCGTCCTGATGTCGGTGGGGGTCCTGTTGATCCGGGTACCACCGCACGAATGGGACCCGCCCATCGTCAGAGTCGCCGCATCGAAGATGCCGCATGCCGCAGGACCCGATCGCACCGCCAATGAGGCGATCAAGACACCCCAGTTCTGGCTGCTGTGGATTGTGTTGTGCTTCAACGTCACCGCGGGAATCGGCATTCTGGAACGGGCGGCGCCCATTTACCGGGATTACTTTCCCCATGCGGCCTCTCCCGCGGCGTTGACGGCGGCCGCGGCCGGATTCGTCGCGATGCTGTCGCTGGCGAATTCGTTGGGACGCCTACTCTGGTCCACCGCTTCGGATGCGGTCGGGCGCAAGAACATGTACCGGCTTTATCTCGGTGTCGGGGCGATGCTCTACGCCGTGTTGATCGTCGCACAAAATGCGAGCAAGCCGCTGTTCCTGGTGGTGTGCATACTGCTGTTGTCGTTCTACGGCGCGGGGTTCGCTACGGTACCGGCCTATCTGCGTGACCTGTTCGGCTACCTCGAAGTCGGGGCGATCCACGGCAGGTTGCTGACTGCATGGTCGACCGCGGGCGTGCTCGGACCGGTGATCGTCAATGCGATTGCCGATAATCGCATTGCGGCCCATGTGGTGGGCCCCGAACGGTACCGCTGGTCGTTCACGATCATGGTGATCTTGTTGCTGATCGGCATGCTCTGCAATGAGCTGATTCGTACGCCACGGCCGCCCAGCTTCGTTGTGGCAGGGATGGATACGCGAAAGCCGGCGTCCGTGATCTCCGGAGAGGCCGGACAATGACCGAGGAAACGATCGAGCCGACGCCGCCACACCTCAAGCTGCTGGGTCTGGCCAGTTGGTTGTGGGTGGGAGTGCCATTCGCCTACGGCCTCTACGAGCTGGTGGTAAAGATTCCCGCGCTATTCACGAACTAGCGGGAATAGCCGGCAGCGGCGGGCGCGTTCACCGGGCCAAGACTGCTTTCAGCGTGCCCCAGCGTGAAGAATTCCTCGCCGCGCTACACGTCGGTGTGTTGTCCGTCGCGGCCGATGACGGCCGTCCGCCGGCCAGCGTCCCGATTTGGTATGACTACGAGCCCGGCGGAAACATCCGGGTCAACACCGGTTCGTCGTCGCGCAAGGCCAAGCTCATCGAGCGGGCCGGAGTGGTGACGCTGGTGGTCCAGCGCGAAGAACCGCCCTATCAATATGTGGTCGTCGAGGGAACCGTGGTCGAGACCACCAAGCCGACCCCGCTCGACGTGCGCGAAGAGATCGCGATCCGTTACCTCGGCGAGGAGGGCGGGCGCGCGTTCGTCAAAAGCCTCGAAGGGCAGGAAAGTGTGCTCTTCACCATCCGGCCCGACCGCTGGATCACCGCCGATTTCTCCGGCGAGCTCTAGAGCGCTTTAGCGGTCGGGCCCATGGCAAACCGGTTGTGCTGGTAGGCAAGTGCAATTTGTTTGGCAAGGTTTTGCGAGGGTATTCCGTAACGACTTCTCGCAAAGAAAGGGCCTGACATGTTGCACGGTCATTCTGGCTAGTTCGGATCCCATTGCGGCAGGGTTTATTCTGCGTGGAATTAAGGGAATTTTCGTTTTCATCGGGAGCGTGGTCGCGGCGATAGTCTGCGGCCTCATAGCCGCGATGAAAGGACGCAATCCGCTGGGCTGGGGGCTTCTCGGGCTGTTCTTCTCCATCCTGACCTTGATCGTCGTCATCGTCATTCCGAGTAAGAAGTAATGGGGAAATGGCGTCGTAGCGAAGCCACTTACGATTCGTGTGTCAGGTCCGTCAACGGTTTCTGAGAATTGCCCTCGGGCGGGTGTGACCGCGAGGTTTGGCACCTGCAGGACGGTGAGTTGAACGCGCAGTAGGAACACTGCGCCTGACACCCCACGGGGGCGGTCAGCACTGCGACGCCAACCCCGCCACGAAACTTCTCCAGTGCACTACTACTGCCGTAGGCCTTACCGGCCCAGGGTTTTGATCAGCACCTGCAGGCCGCGGAGTGCACGCGGTCCGCCGTGGGGGGTTGGAAAGTAGTGCGCGACGGGGTTGCACAGGTGTGCCCCGTGGCGCGACGTCCACACTGATTCATTTGGCGCCGAGCAGAAGGTCTGCGGGCTGGACTGGACTCGGTCTTCGTTTAGGTGATAGCCGCAGGGGTACTGCACATGGCGAGGCGGCGAGATAGCGCCGCATCGCTCGTATTCGACGAAACGAACTACAGCCCCTGGTTCGCGTCGTGGGTTTCCGGTCGCCGATCACCGTAGACCTCTTTACCCCTATGGGAGGCACTCAAATGTTCGTCCACAACAAAGATCTCCAATTCGAGGTTCGGGTGGCGCAGCCCGACCCGCGGTTTGCTTCGCTGCTCATGGAGCAGTTCGGTGGTGCCAATGGTGAACTCACCGCCGCGCTGCAGTACTTCACGCAGGCCTTCGTGCTGCGTGAGAAAAACCCGAAGATGTATGACCTGTTCATGGATATCGCCACCGAGGAGCTGAGCCACCTTGAGATGGTCGGATCCACGATCACCATGCTCCTCGATGGGCTCAACGACGATCTTAAGCAAGCTCATCAACGCTGCGACTGGATGCCGGCGGTGGCGAGCCCTGATGGTCGCGAACAGGCCATCCACCAAGTCGCGGTCAACCCAATGTTTCTGGTGCTCAGTGGCGGTGGACCAGATGTCAAAGACTCCGCCGGTAACAACTGGACCGGTGCCTTCATCGACGCCAACGGCGACCCGACAGTGGATTTGCGTAACAACCTTGCAGCCGAGTCGCGGGCCAAAGTTGTCTACGAGTACCTCAAACAATTCACCGACGACCCGGGTGTACAGGACACGCTCACATTCCTGATGACACGCGAAATCGCCCACTACCAACAGTTCACGGCAGCGCTGAACGAGTTGCCGGTGAACTTCCCGCCGGGGACATTGGCTGGGGACAACCGTTTCCAGAACGTCGCGTTCAACATGTCCGACGGCGGCGGAAAGCCGGTGCGTGGCCCCTGGAACGAGGGCCAAGGCCCGTGGCCTGACGGCGTGGAGTGGGAGTACATCGAAAAGCCCGAACAGCAGTGGCTCGGGACCGACCTGCGCAAAAACCAGGGCGCGGAACACAACCCAACGGGCTCACCAGCCGTCGAGGGCGACAAGCCGTTCACACACGAACAGCGCACGCCAACCTCATAAGCCTTTGACGCGAGACCCGGTGCGGCCGCTCGTTCATCACCGCAGCAAGAAAGTGAAGGTAAACGTATGGACGCGTTGACTTTTCTGCGTCAGGACCACAAAAGTGTGCTGGGCATGTTTGAAGTGCTCGACGGTGCGCCATCCGACGCTGGCAGCCAGGTTAGTGGACTCAAGACAATGGTGACCAACTTGGTGATCGCCGAATCCCAGCACGAGGCCATCGAGGAGCATTCTTCTGGCCTGCCGTGCGCCGTGCCCTCGAAGAGGGAGATGCTTTGGCGAATAAAGCAATTCAACAAGAGCAGACCGGTAAAAAGCTCCTGCAGCAACTAGAAAACAGCCAGCCCGGGGAGCCTGAATATCAAGAGGCGCTGCAGGCTTTCGTCAAAGCCGGCCGCGAGCACATCGCGTATGAACAAGACGTGGTATGGCCGAAATTCGAAGCGGCAGTCAGCCATGAAGAGTTAGAAAAATTGGGTCAGCAGCTGCGGCAGGCAAAGAAGATCGCGCCGACACGACCGCATCCGGATACCCCACCCAAGTCAATCGTGCTCAAGACGATCGGCATGCTGACGGCGACGATCGACCATGTCCGCGATGCGCTGACCGGTCGGGCGGCCAAGAATCCGCCCGATCCTCAGACTCGCTGATTCTCATGCCGGATCACCCCGCAGCGCTATTGGCGATGACGTGTGCGGGCTAGCGCGGCACCCACTGCCATCGTCGGGCTACCGCACGGCCGTTGCCCTCCGCCAACAGGTGACAAGCGCACCGGATCCGGACCCCCGTCCGCGGCGGACCAGGTTGCCACTTGTGGGACCGATTCAGGTGCGTGCGGTCCGCGCCGTGGCCGAGCGCCCAAGCAGCATGGGGATAACTCAACGTGGGCTCGGTGCGTAGGTCGAGGTGTCGCAGTCTTCGGGTAACTCAGGTGGCGTTTCGTTTCGCGTGGTTAATCCGTAACGTGACGGTTTATGACGGGCAAGCGCTGTGCGGTTTGCACTGAGAATTTCGCTGGCCGCGCGAACGCCATGTGTTGCTCGCCGGCGTGTCGGCAGAAGGCCTATCGAGTTCGTGTGGCCCGTGCGGGCTTGCACCGCGCCGACATCGTCGAGTTGGTTGAACGCGCGCGAGCCGCCCGGCGCCGGTCGCGCGAGGTGTGTCGAGCAGTTGCTCGTTCGCGCAGTAACGCCAGTCTGATACGAGTCCAGTCGATACCGGACGATGAGGCGCACCGGTGGTAGACGGGTTTAAGAGGCCTTCGGTGCGGCGGGGTAAGCAGCCTGTCGTCGCTGACGTGGTGGGATCATCGGGCGGGGCAGCGCCGACCGGGCAGGACACCGACCTAGCCGCCGTCGATGCGGTCCTGGGTGTTGGCGAGCCGCAGCGGGTAAACAGTCCGCGGCTAACGGCGGAGTCCTCGCACATCCGCTAATGAAGAACTAGCCGAGCGATGGGCCTAATACGTCTTGGCGAACGCCAGTGCGCTGTGGATGTCCGTCGGCGTCACGGACAATCAGACCATCGTCTTCGAACGCTGCAAGCCATCCTTGCATGGGCCACCAGCCCCAACGCTCATGAAATATCGTTGCGTTACGGACGATGTCGTCCAGATGGTGCACGGGCGGGTCTGCTGTGGGATGGAATTGGTGAAAGGCATGGGCGCCACCGACCCACCGCATAGAAATCTTCTGTTTGGCAGCGCATTGCGCGAAATCGGTATCCTCGCCGCCATAGCCGCGGTATCGCTCGCAGAAGCCGCCGATCTTGTGCCAGGTTGCCGCTGTCACCGCGAACGAAAGCGACCAGAATAAGCCGTAATCCGTTGTGACCAAGACATCTTGGGCGCGTGGTGCGGGTCTGGCTGGATGCGGGTTGCGGCGCAGCTCACTCCGTACGTAGCCATGCGGGCCCGGCGGGTCCAGATAGGTGACTGGTCCGCACAGCAGGGCGTCGGCGTGTTCGGGCTGGGCTGCGATGTGTCGATAGCAACCGATAAGGCTCGCGTCCGGAATACAATCGACGTCAAGGAACACCAAGAGCTCGGCGGACCCGCGCAGAGCCGCAGCAGCACCGGTGTTGCGGCCCTGCGCAATTGGTATGGGCTCGCTGACATCCAGCTCAAGGACTGCTGCTGCCCAGCCCTCCTCGGCGACGACCCTACTGACGCATGGATCGCCGAGCGCAACCACGACATGCAGGTCGGCGGGTTGGGTGCTCCGTGCCAACCCTCGGATCTGACGCTGTAAGTGATCCCCGCGTCCGCGCACGGTGGTGATAACGGCGGTTTTCACCGTGCCTCCGTTGTCGTGCAGCGCTGTGCTGTCGCTTCAATAGCCATCGCGGCGCGGGCTGCAGCACCTTCCACCTGCCAGCGACGCCATCTCTGTGGATTGGTCGCCAGGGCACGCGCAAGGAGTCTCGGCCATCTCCGAACGTCCGGCCATTCTGGCGTGACGATGGCTAACCGGTGTCGGCGCAACGTTGCCGCAGTGGACCGCTGTTCACCAAAAGGGCGCGGTTTCGGGATCACGACAGCCGGTCGTCTCGCTGCGGCCACATCGGCGATACAGCCTTGGCCCGCGTGTGTCACGACGACATCAGTGCTGCAGATCTGTGTCCATGGGTCATCTGTCCAGCGGCCGCCAGGACCGCCGAGCACTGTCCACGTCGTGTCGGGGCAAGCCCGCGCGCAGTCATCGATCGTGTCGCCGAAAACTTCGCTGGCTCCACCCAGAACAAGTACCCGGGTTCGGTTGTCCGGCAACGGAGATCCACCTGTGGAGACGACATCACTCCGAGCTGAACGGACACGGCCATCGAAGCGGCTGATCCCGCCGACGTAGCTGGTCTTTTTTGCGTGCGCGCCCAGCCACGCCGGTGCGTACAGTTCGTGGGGCCACGCCGCGACGATGTGATCGGCAAGCTGATATGCGAGCAGGTGTGGGGCGTCGATTCGTTGGCCGGGCAGCGCCATCACAATCACGGGCACGCCCATCAGACGAACGAATGCCGCAATTTCGACTGAGACGTCGGTGACGAAGGCTTGCGGGCGAAAGTCGGCGACCCAACGCGCTACCGCGTCCATGCGTGACGTGAAACCGCTGTCGTGGTGGGGAGCCCAGTGCAGGGCACCGTGGGCGGTGGGCTCGCTTACCTGCACAGCTTCGTCGTCACTCGGTAGCTTCACGACTGCGGCGAACGGATGAGGTGGCGGAATCTCGAGCGAACTCAGCGCCGTGACTGGGCGCTGTAATTGCGCGCAGACACTCGCCGCCCGCGCCAAGTGCCCGAAACCGTGATGATGAATGTAGTAGCCGATCATTGTTGCCCTTGTCGTGGTCTCTGAGCATGTCCTCGTATAAATCGAGGTAGGCGCGCACCATCACCTGTGCGGAGCAGTGCCGAACGGCGTTCTCACGCAGCTGCTTTCGCGAGAGTTGTCGAACCACAGGGATGGCGTCTGCCATCGCGTCCAAGTCGCCGGGTGCGACGAGCCGTCCCGACCGGAGCCCGACGAGTTCGGGGATACCGCCGCGGTCGAATGCTACGACCGGTGTGCCGCAACACATCGCCTCGGCGACCACTAGACCATAAGGTTCATCCCACATCGGCGTGATTAATGCGGCGCTGGCACGACCGACCAGCTGCGCCAAACTGGCCTGATCGAGATGACCCGCGTACTGGATGCCGTCACCGAAATGTGGTGTTACTTCGGTCGCGAAGTAGTGCGGGTCGGAGACTGGACCGGCGAGCACCAGGGGCATGCTGGCGCGTTTGGCAACCGCGATCGCCAGATGGGGGGCTTTCTCGGCGGTCATTCGCCCAAACCACACCAGAGGGCCGCCGCCTGGTCCCAGCGGCCACTGGTGCGTGGCAATGCCGTTGGGCACCACGGAGATACTGTTCACGGCTGTGCGCCACGCAGCAGCCGTATGCCGGGAAACTGCCGCGAATCGTGTGCCTACCCCGCCTGACGCATTGATTGCCGACTCCAGCCACGGTGTCGGTGGCGTGTGCACGGTCGTGAGCATCGGCGTGCACAAGATCGGTGCCATCGCGACCGGCAGATAATGCAGGCTGTGATTGTGGATGATGTCAAAATCGCCGCTGGCGCAACCGGCTAACTGCAACATCAGCGCCAGATAGGCGTGATGATCCACCATGAAGGCTGCCGGGGGCATGGATACATCCGCCTGCGCCGCTTCTGACACATCGAGGTTGCGGACCTCAATGGTGCGACAGCCCAGATCCTCGTCGGATCCAGCGGCGGCAAAAAGCGCGACCTCGTGCCCGTCCTGGACCAAGGCCCGCGCCAGATGCCACACGTGGGCTTCCAGTCCCCCGGCGAAGGGCTGACTGATGGAAAAGCGATTCGAGGCGACCAACGCGATACGCAGCGCGTCGTTCATGTCAGCACATCCCGATACAGAGTGCGATGCGTGGCCGCGATCTTGACGCGCTCGGCGCGCCGCTGCGCCCACGTCGCGCGTGGGGTGGTGCCCGACGCCCACTGGCGATACGCATCAGTGACTGCACGGTTCAACGTTTCTCGGTCGAACCGATTCTCGTCGAATTCGAATACGCCACACGGCTGTTGCTGATCGTAAAATCCGCAGCTGGGGGCGATGACAGCGGTACCCAGGTCGAAGCACGCTTCGAGCCAACCCGAATGACTTCCGAAGCGATACGGAAGCACCGACACGGCCAGCGATGCCAAGTATTCCCAGAACTCGGCGTCAGAGAAGTGCGGGTGCACCCGGACCTGGACGTGGTCATATCGGTCGTAATCCACAAGTGCTGAGCCAGTCTCGGGCGCAAACCAGTGATTCGCGGGATCGAAAATCTCGTCGTGTACGTCGACTCGCAGCACGCCTTGGGGGAGCATCGAAACGATATCGACCAGCGCGTCTACGACCGGCAGCGGATCCATGTTCGCCCGCAAGCTCTTCGCGTGTACGCCGATCACGAAGTCCTCAGCGCCACTCCTGTTTTGCTCGATCCGGCGACTGTCGAGCACATGCGGGTGGGGAAACACACGGCATCGGCGACCCCACCGCTCCCAAATGGTTTGCGCAGCACCAGGAGTCAGAGTGATCAACTCACTGGCCGCACCGACGAGTACATCTTGCTGTTCGGCGTGAGCCTGAGACTCAGGGTGGTGAGGATTGCGTAAGTCGTGGACGGTGTACACCAACGGCTTGCCATGCTTCTCGAGCTCGTGCACAACGCCGTCCAACACGTCACGGCCGATCGCGTCAAACCCGAAGTGCACATGGAACACATCGAAGCGGTCGCTGTGGTTGCTTACCCAGCCCGGCTCAAGCATCAGCGGTGGCCACCAGCCACCCGGCACCGTGCGCCCGTCTTTCGGAGCCGGATCCGCAAGGCGCACAACACTGTCAATACCGCCGGGTTCGGAGAGGTGACGCACGTAGACGTGCGAAGCCGGCACGGAAGCAATGCGCAATGTAGCCATCCCTGTCGAGAAGAGACAATCAAGGAAATCGAAAAGCCAAGCACCCGCTGAGGCTTCATGGTCCTGGATCGCTGAGCCATCCCTGCGTGCTGAAGAATGTTGTAAAGCCGTGATACCCCGGCCTTACTCGACTAAACTTCTGAACCTCGCCATGCCGGGATGAGGAGCGGCCAGCCCGTTCTTCCTCTTTAGTTCAGTGGGTCTAGCGTCGGTTGGCCTCGCGAACGCAGCGCAGGAGCTCTTCGCCGTAGGGCACCGCGATTGCGGCAACGACGCAGGCACCGATAGCCCCGAGATACCCCTTGGGCAACGGCTCCTTCTTCCAGCGCAACCGCCATGCATCGCGTGAATGTGCGCCGCCGACTAGCTCGCGGACCTGCTTCCATCGCAAGCAACCCAAGGCCGACGCGGCCATAAGGGGCATCGACTCCAGGAAACTGTGCACATGCTGTTCGAACGTTGTGACCTGACGTCCGCTGTGTTCAGCGGTGCTGACATCCCAGAGCGCGGTGGCCTCGTGCGCAGCGATCGCGACGATCATTGTGGTGAGTATCAGGGGGTTGATTTCGCATAGCAGACCCAGCGTCAGTGGCACACCGACTTCAGTCATCATCAGTAGGTGGATCAGCGACTCGCGGGTGCCGGCGTTTTGCTCAATCCTGCTGCGGCGGTGTTGGTTCCAGTCGAGGAACCCAGGGATGAACCAGGCCGGCAGAATCCCATACACGATGTAGCGCAGCAACGCGGTTTCTGCGTCCGTCGCCTGATCTGGAATACGCTTCCGATGTCCCCCGTTGGCCTTGGTGATTGGCTGGGTCATGTGATCTCCTCGATTGACGGGACGGCTGACCAGTCGTCGAATCTGCTACCGGCCCGGGCGGTACCGGTGCACCTACCACGACTTCGTTTCCGACGAGATTGCCAAGTACGTGAGCCGACAAGCTGGCGGCTGCCGGTCACCATGCGACGTCATCGTCCGCGACGGCAGTCGACTCGACGACGACTCGTCCATCGCGATGAATCATCTCCGCGGTCTTTATCCGATCTCCGGCAGCCGAGACATCCTCACGCGCCGTAGTCGACGCAATCCCGTTTGTAGTCATGCCCTGATGTACCCGGGAGGAGACGGCCTAACCTGTTCGGCGTGCGAGGGGCGATCCCACCCCGGAGATAGTTCTTAGCTGCGCAGCGTGTCGTGGGGGCAGTGGGTAGTTTTCAGAAGCTTCAACACAGGTCTACGCGTTCGTGCGCGGTCAACAGTAAGTGGTCGAAGTCCGATTGTGAGATCATGCGCGGACCGAGCCCGCGGAAGTCTTCGCAGATCTGTTCTGCCAGCAATCGCAGTTTGATATTGGCTTCCTGAGATAGCCACTTGAGGAGATCAAACGCCGGACCGTCGCCAATGCCATAGACCAGCATCAACATCCCTTTGGCTTGCTCAATACCGGCGCGCTGCTCGGCGATCTCAGCCAGCTTCGCCGTGACGAGGTCTTCGCGCTCCTGATCGGGCGCCGGGGAGACGTCGACGTAAAACCCATGTGTTCCGACCACGGCGCCCTGGTCGTCGCGGAGCTGGTCGCCGACGACCACCACGTCGCGGACTTGTCCGCCGGTCTCAATGATCCGATGGCGTGTGCTGAACGCCTGGTGGGTGTCGAGGATCTGATCGATGGTGGCCGCGACCTGCCCACGGTCGTCCGGGTGTTTGTGCGAGAGCACCAGTTCGGTAGTCGGGGTAACGCTGCCGGGCTCATACCCGTGCATCCGCTGTACCTGTTCGGACCACTCCCAGCGTTGGTCGGAAAAGTAGAACCGGAACCAGCCCGCTCGCTGCGGCGCACCGCCGGCGAGGGCTTGTTCGACGTCGGCCGATTGGCCGTTGAGGTCCCAATTCATCGCGGACTTCGTCTCCTCGGGTTCAGATCACCGGACACGACCGACCCCCGCCATGCGCGCACCATTGACCCCGGCTGGGATCGGAAAGATGAGAGAACTCGCGAAGCCACGGCGTCGCAATTCGTGGCGCTGACTGTTCAACGCCGAGGGCGTTACAAATCATGACACAACAGTCCGCGCCCGGGTGTTGAGGTCGGTGGAGCGGCGGCCGAGGAGGCTCCGCCACCGCCGTCCCACCAACCGACTAGGCGTTGATGACCTCACGCTTTGCGGCGCGGTCATCGATGGCCCGGCTTGGCTCACCGTGGCCGACGCTGATCTTGCGCGGCTTGGCCTTTTCGGCCACCGGGATGCGTAGGCACAGCACGCCTTCGGTGTAGGAAGCCTCGATCCGGTCGGTGTCGAGGTTTTCCCCGAGGACCAGCTGTCTGCTGAACACTCCGCGGGGCCGCTCGGTGGCCAGCATCTCCCGGTTGGGGTCGACGGCGGGACGCTCAGCGCGCACCGTCACCACGTTGCGCTCGATGTCGATGTCCAGCGAGTCGGCGTCGATGCCCGGCAGATCGAACTCGACGACGAATTCTTCGCCCTCGCGCCAGGCGTCCATCGGCATCACCGCGGGCCGGGCGGCCGTCCCCAGTGCCTGCTGGGCGAACCGGTCCAGCCTGCGAAAGGGGTCGGTACGCATCAGCATTGCAGCCATCTCTCACTCCAATCTGTTGCCATGGATCTCTGATTATCTATGCCATCAGGCATAGGTTGTATGTATCACCCTAGCTAGTTCAGTGCAAGTGTGATAAGCAGATTTTCTGCGTGAGCAAGCAAGGAGGTGCTTGATGGCCGACGGCCGGGACGGAACAAGTGTGCCGGCGTCCGACCACGGCGTGTACGGAATCTCGGTCGCCGCCGAACTCTCCGGTGTCCCGGCACAGTCGCTGCGCCTCTACGAGCAGCACGGGCTTCTTACGCCGTCGCGCAGCGAGGGCGGGACACGGCGCTACAGTGCCGATGATTTGGCGCGGCTGCGGCGGATCAGCGCACTGGTCGATGCCGGGGTAAACCTGGCCGGCATCGCGCGCATTCTCAATCTCGAAGACGACAATGCGGAACTGACCGCGACGAATACCGATCTGCGCTCGACGAACCGCACGCTGCGCAACGCCGTGAGATCCAGACGCGACGACCTGACCTAGGCGACCACGCGGAACTGTTGTGCGGACTGATCCGCAGGATCGGGCAGCGTCATACCCGCTTCGACCCCCGAGCGTAGGTAATCGATCACGGCGTCGTTGAGACGCTCGCCCGGCACGACGGCCGGGATGCCCGGAGGATAGGGGGTGATCTGCTCGGCCGCGACCCGGCCGGCGGCATCGGCGGCGGGCACCATCTCGGTTGGCCCGAAGAACGCGTCACGCGGAAGGCACACGGTTTCGAGTTGCAACTCCTCCGGCGAGGGCAATTGGATGGCCGGCGGACGCTCGAAAGTCGTTGCGGCTTGGCGCCATTGCGTCATTGCATCCACCAACCGGTCGGCAGTTAGTTTGTCGTCGGCGAACGACATCGTGGCCAGCACGCGTCGGTGATCGCTCATACCCAGATCGATGTGCTGGTGTTCGCGGAGCCAGTCCGCGGCCTGGTATCCCGATGTGGCGGTCGCGGAGATGTCCATCAGGATTTGCGTCGTGTCGAGGTCGCAGGACGCCTCTGCGCCGAGCAACTCGTCGTGGAGCACCTTGACATCCGGAATCTCCGCGAGGCGGCCACGCAGATAGTCGGCGAGTTCGAGTTCGGCGCTGAACAGGTCATGTCCGTGTTCGGCCATCTGTCGTCGCCAACCGTCAAGGGCCGGATAGACCATCACGTTGGGGCTGGTCGTCATCAACAGATCGGCGCACGCAGATAGCCGCGTCGCGTCGACGAGGTCGCCCTGCAGGTGGAAAACGGACCCCTGTTCGAACCCCGCCCCCATCTTGTGCACGCTGACCACGCAGACGTCCGCGCCGGCGTCCATCGCCCAGGTCGGCAGGTCCTCATGGAACGGAAGATGTGCGCCCCAAGCCTCGTCGACGATCAGCGGTTTGTTGCGACGATGGCAGATATCGGCAATGGCGGCGATGTCGGCACAGGTGCCCTACGGGCTGGGGCTGACGATCAGCGCCCCGGCCGCGTCGGGGTGTTTCTCCCATGCGGCCCGCACCTGCTCCGGTGAGGGTGGATGGGAGAAGTGGTGCTCGCTATCCCAGCGCGGGGTAATCCATCGGGGCCGCACTCCCGAGAAGATCAACCCAGCCACAATGGATTTGTGGCTGTCGCGGGGGACGAGCAGTCCGCCGTCCGCCCCGCCGGCGACGGCCATCATCGCGGCCTTCACCGATAGCGAACTGCCGCACGTGGAGAAGAAGGCGGTTTGCGCGCCGACGGCATCGGCCATCAGTTCCTCTGCGCGCGCCAGAAACTTCCCGCGGGTCCGTCGGTCGTCGAGGCCGCCGGTGGCCAGCACATCGGCCCGGAACGGTTCCTTGCCCAGCACTGCGAGAACGCGGTCATCGGTACCTTTACCCTGCCGGTGCCCCGGCGGGGTAAAGCCGTAGCCGTTCTTGCGGTGATAGTCGGCCAGTGCATCCAGCAGGGGAGCTTGCGACTGATCCATGAGCTAGTGGGTACCCCCCCGCCGATGGCTCCAATCCCGCGACCGGGCGCAGGGCGTTTCGCGGCCGACGACTTTCCACCCCATGTGCTGCGCCAGTATGCGTTGCTCGCCGACGGCGAACGTGGCGTCGTGGTCGGACCGCGCGGCGACTATTGCTGGATGTGTTTGCCGCGCTGGCACAACGGAGCAGTGTTCAACTCGCTGCTCGGCGGGCCGGGCGTTTACGCGGTGGCGCCCGAACGGACGCGCTTTGTCTGGGGCGGCCACTACGAGCCGCGGTCTTTGATCTGGGTGTCACGGTGGGTGACCGGTTGCGGAATCGTCGAATGCCGCGAAGCACTGGCAATGCCGGCGGATACGCACACCGCGGTGTTATTGCGCCGGATCCACGCTGTCGACGGACGGCCGCGCGTGCATATCACCCTCGATGTCCGCGCCGACTTCGGTAATAGCGAAATGGCGGTACAGAAGTGCGGCCAGAACGACGAAATCCCGCTGTGGACAGGAAGATCCGGGCCCTGCCGGTTCCGGTGGACCGGTGCCGACGGCGCCGGGGTCGGCCAAGGTGGCGCGCTGCACGCGGTGCTCGACGTCGTGCCCGGACGCGACCACGATCTGGTTCTCGAGCTGTCCGACCACGAGCTGCAACCTCGGGCTGTCCGAGCCACAGACACCTGGGCGGCCACCGAAAGCTTTTGGGAGCAAGCGGTTCCGGAATTCAGCGACAGCTTGGCCGATTTCGACGCCCAGGTTGCCTACGCGGTGCTGCGCGGTCTGACCAGTGCTGACGGGGGAATGGTTGCCGCGGCGACGACGTCATTGCCGGAACGGGCCGAACAAGACCGCAACTATGACTACCGATATTGCTGGATCCGGGATCAGTGCTTCGCGGGTCAAGCTGTCGCCGCAGCGGGGGCCTATCCGCTGCTCGATGACGCGGTTCGGTTTGTCAGCGAACGGATTCTGGCCGATGGTCCAGAGCTCAAGCCGGCCTATTCGGTCGACGGCATTCCGCCGCCCCGTGAACATGACCTTGGGCTGCCGGGCTATCCGGGTGGCGTCGCCAGAACCGGAAACTGGGTGTCGGACCAATTTCAGTTGGACGTCCAAGGTGAGGCGCTGTTGCTGCTAGCGGAGGCGGCGCTCCTCGAGCGCCTCGATGCCACGCATTGGCGAGTGGTTGAGACGCTGGTGCACACCATCGAACAGCGCTGGGGAGAAACAGATTCGGGGATATGGGAACTGGATGACCAGCGTTGGGCACATTCGCGATTGATGTGTGCAGCAGGGCTGCGCGCGATCGGTGCGGTGGCGCCACCGCGGTTGGGCGCGGCGTGGCAGCACCTGGCCGATCGATTGATTGCCGACGCGGACTCGGATTGCCTGCATCCCAGCGGAAGATGGCAACGTGCGCAAGGTGATCCACGGATCGACGCGGCACTGTTGTTGCCCGCCATTCGGGCTGCGATTCCCGCGAGTGACACGCGCACCGTCGCCACCCTCGAAGCGGTACGCGCGGAGTTGACCGAGCAAGGCTTCGTCTACCGATTTCGCCCCGACGACCGACCGCTCGGTAATGCCGAGGGGGCCTTCCTGTTGTGCGGCTTCCTGATGGCACTGGCAGAACACCAGCAGGGCAACGAGATTGAGGCGGTAGGTTTCTTCGAACGAAGCCGTACGGCGTGCGGCCCGCCCGGGTTGTTTGCCGAAGAATTCGACGTGGGACAGCACCAGTTGCGCGGCAATCTACCGCAGGCATTTGTGCACGCGTTGCTGCTGGAGACCGCGCATCGCCTCGCCGGGCGTGGTAGCTGACGATCGTGGATTGACAGGGCCTACACCGGGTACCCGGCCTGCGGACACGCCTGAGCACTGTGAAGGAGTTGCAATGAGCGAAATTGCCCGCACCCGGGTGGTCGGCGGCGCTCGGCATGAAGCTGGCGTGTACCGCGGTGACAATCCCAGACCGTTGGGCGGCTACCTGGCAGTTCTCGGCGCCTACGGTCTGGTGGTAGCAACCGCGACAGTGGTCGCGGCGGCTACCGGCCGGAGCCTGCCGGAGCGATGGCGCCTGCAGGATCTCCTCACCGTAACCATAGGCGCCCATAAGCTTTCGCGAACCCTGACCAAGGACGCAGTGACGAGTCCGCTGAGAGTGCCCTTTACGTACTACTCCGGCGCCGGCGGCCCAGCTGAGGTGCATGAAGAAGTCAGACAAGGGGGAACGTTGCGGCACAGCGTGGGTGAGCTGCTGACGTGCCCGTTTTGCCTCGATATGTGGGTAACGACCGGCTTCGTGATCGGCATGATCTTCGCGCCCAGATTCACTCGGCTGATCGGAGGCAGCTTCACCGCCTTGGCTGGCGCCGACTTTCTTCAGCTTGCTTATGCCAAGGCGCAGCGGTCAGCGGAAGGTTAGGCAGCGCAACAAGGTTCGTTGTCACCGTTCGACGTCGAAGAACGAATCGCCGTCTTCCGGCGTGCCATCGATTTGGCCGCGGGTCTGACCGTAATCGTTGGGGTCCATGCGATCCAACGCGTCGTCGCTGACCACGTCGACGTCGAGGCCGCCGCCCTGCTCGGAGTCGGGTGATTGGTCGTCGCGCGGCCTATCGGAAGTCTCCGCCGCGAGCTTCTCGTCGAGCGACTCGTGATCGTCGGCATGAATCCAACGGTCAGGCGGGTCCACCACCTCGTCGCCGTCGTCGTTTCGAACTTCGTCCGAGTCAAGGCTTTCGGACTGGTCCAACATGTTGTCGTCGTTGCTATCCACGTTGGCGGACTGCCCGACACGCGACGGGATTAAACGGTTTTGTCAGTTGATCTTTGCCATCGAGATGCCTTCGCGGCCGGTGAACGGCACGTCCTTTTGCGAGAGTCGCCGAGTTGTCCACCTCGAACATGATCTGCTCGGCCGTGTCGAGTAATCGTAGCTGCGGGTGGCGGGAGCTGAGTAACCCTATCGCTTAATGGCTTCTAATTTCGTTACGTGGACTAGTCTCCAGGCGGAATAGCCGCGGATGAAACCCGCTCGGGCGCGACCTATGATTACGGCATCGGTGGGTGCCCGGCTGCGGGCCGCAATGATCGGTGGTGATGCTGTGTCAGACGAAAAGACCACGATCGTCGCTCAACTGGCGGAGCTGATTGCCATCCTCGAACGCGACGGAACAGCCACCGAGGCGGGGCTGCACGAACTCATCGAGAGCGGTGCAACGCACATCCCCGGTTGCCAGTACGCGGGAATTACCCTTGCCGACGCGGGCAAAGTGGTCACCAATGTCGTCGCCACCCATCGCTATCCGACAGACCTCGACGCGGTCCAGGCGCGCTACCGGGAAGGCCCGTGTGTCGCGGCCGCTTGGGAGCACCACATCATGCATGTTGCGGACCTCGCCGTCGACAAACGCTGGCCCCGCTATCAGCAGTATGCCCTCGAGCACACGCCGATCCGATCCATCTTGTCCTACGAGTTGTTCGTTGGCGGCGGTACCATCGCGGCGCTGAATTTCTATGCCGAGCAACCACATGCTTTCAACGAGGACTCGATGGAACTCGGCGGCGTATTCGCCACGCACGTCGCATTGGCGTGGTCGATGATGCGGCGCAAGGACCAATTTCGCAGCGCCCTGGCGTCGCGGGACATCATCGGTCAGGCCAAAGGCGTGATCATGGAGCGCTTCAATCTTGACGCCGTCGAGGCGTTCGAGCTTCTCACCCGGCTATCGCAGCAATCCAACACCAATCTCACCGACCTCGCCGAGAAACTGATCGACAGCGAGCATCCACTCAAACGCCGGTATCGGTGAGTGGCCTTCCGGCCCTAGTGGTCGAGCGGAAAGGGCTTCGGTCGGCGTTCGGCGATCAGCTGCTCGCCGAGTTCGTAGTCGTCGTCCGCGTTGTAGGTCAGAACCCCGACAACCGCGTCGCCGGTCTCGTACCAGACCGTGAACCCGTCAGCGCGCTCACGTAGTCCGGAGTGCTCGTAGCCGTCTCCCCAGGCATGGTACTTCAGCGTGGCGTCTCCTACCGAAGTCCAAAATCCTGGTACTCCAACCCACCTGGTGGGCCATCCCGCTGCGCAGGCACCCGCGATCGCGCCCTGATCGGTCGCATCCTGCCAATGTTCGATGGCCAGGTGGCGTCCCGCCACCTCGTGGCGCGCCAGCGCAACATCGCCGGCGGCGTAGACGTTGGGCGCCGAGGTTGCCATGTCAGAGCCGACGAGGATGCGGGAGTCCCGCATCTTCAAACCCGCTTCGGCCGCGATGCGACTTCGTGGCGCGACTCCCGTCGCGGCGAGCACGAGGTCGCAGTCGATGGTGACGCCGCTGTCCAGCCGCACGCCGTTGGCGGTGATCTCCTCGACCTCGACTCTACCGACGTGGCGTGCTCCCGCAGCGGTCACGAAATCGCGTAGCCGCTCAGCGGCCTGTGTTCCGAGTCGTTTTTCTTGCGGAAGTGGTTCGGGGGCAACCAAACTCACCGGGATATCGCGCAGTGCCAGCGATGCGGCCGCCTCGCAGCCGATGAAGCCCGAGCCGATCACCACCGCGGAGGCTGCCGCGTCTGCGGCGTTGCGCAGCTCGGTGGCGTCGGCCAGTGAGCGAAGTAGCCGCGCGCGTTGGCCGCCGGGAACCGGTGGGGCCTCCGGCGCGGCACCGCACGCCAGGATCAAGGTGTCGAACACCTGGCGTTCGTCACCGAGGTAGAGCGCGTGCTCATTGAGGTCCAGCCGGTCGACGGTCGCGCCGGTGGTGAGCTCGATCCCTCGGTCGTCAAACCACTGCGCGTCGTGTAATGCGACGTCATCGGTCGTGCCGCGCAGATACTCCTTACTCAACGGCGGTCGCGCGTAGGGCAGGTCGACGTCGGCGGTGAGAATTTGCACCGTTGTGCGGCCATTATGTTCCCGAAATGACTCGGCCGCGGCGACTCCGGCCGGGCCGCTGCCCACGACGATCAATCCCGACTCGGTCACCATGGCGTGATACCCGCATTGGACGGGCTCAACCGGTCGCCGGCGGCGGTTTCGTTTCGACGAGCGCGGGGTGGTTACGTGCCCACCGCATGAAAGCTGTCACCTGGCAAGGCAAACGCGACGTCCGCGTGGAGTCGGTCCCCGACCCGAAGATCGAACAGCCCACCGATGCAATCATCGAAGTGACGTCGACCAACATCTGCGGGTCCGATCTCCATCTCTACGAGATACTCGGTGCGTTCATGAATCCGGGCGACATCCTCGGCCACGAACCGATGGGTATCGTCCGTGAGATCGGTCCGGAAACCGGCGATCTCCGCGTCGGCGATCGGGTTGTGATTCCGTTTCAGATCTCCTGCGGTAGCTGTCATATGTGCCACAAGCAACTCTTCACCCAGTGTGAGACCACCCAGGTGCGTGAACAAGGAATGGGGGCAGCGCTTTTCGGCTATTCGCAACTGTACGGGGAAATCCCGGGTGGCCAAGCCGAGCTGCTGCGCGTTCCGCAGGCTCAGTTCACTCACATGAAAGTCCCAGTCGGGCCGCCAGATTCGCGGTTTGTGTATCTTTCGGATGTGCTGCCGACGGCCTGGCAGGCGGTGGCGTACGCGGATATCCCGGAGGGCGGAACGGTAGCCGTCCTCGGGTTGGGGCCGATCGGGGACATGGCCGCGCGCATCGCCGACCATCTCGGTTATCGCGTCATCGCCGTCGACCTGGTGCCCGAGCGGTTGGCCCGCGCCGCGAAGAGGGGTATCCATACCATCGATGTGGGACGGTTGGACTCGGGTCTCGGTGACGCGATCCGCGACCTGACCGACGGCCGTGGCCCGGACTCGGTGATCGACGCGGTGGGCATGGAGGCGCACGGTTCCCCGGTTTCCCAATTCGCTCAGCAGGCCACGTCGATACTGCCGGATGCCATCGCCAAGCGGATGATGCAGACCGCCGGCGTGGACCGGCTCAGCGCACTGTACTCGGCGATCGACATCGTGCGGCGCGGCGGGACGATTTCGCTGATCGGGGTCTACGGCGGGATGGCCGACCCACTCCCGATGCTGACTCTCTTCGACAAGCAGGTGACCCTGCGGATGGGTCAGGCAAACGTCAAGAGATGGGTCGACGACATCATGCCGCTGCTGACCGACGACGACCCGCTCGGTGTCGACGAGTTCGCCACCCACGTGTTACCGCTCGACGAGGCCCCGCATGCCTATAAGATCTTCCAGAAAAAGCAAGACGGCGCCGTAAAGATCGTCCTCAAGCCATGACCGGCTTCGACGGGGCCCCGGAATAGCAAGTCCGTCAAGGTATTTCGCACAATTGTTTGATCGCCGCATGTCTCGGGTATCAAGTGCGCCATGACTAGAGCGGATGCGTCTTTTCCGACGCCTACCGGAGAGCTGTGGCCGGGCAAGGCGTACCCGCTGGGCGCCACCTATGACGGTGCCGGCACCAACTTCGCGCTGTTCAGTGAGTTGGCCGAGCGCGTCGAACTGTGCTTGTTCGACGCTGACGGCACCGAGACTCGAATCACGCTGCCCGAGGTCGACTACTATGTGTGGCACGGCTACATCCCCGCCATCGAACCCGGCCAGCGCTACGGCTACCGCGTCCACGGCTCCTACGAGCCCGCCGAGGGCCTGCGCTACAACCCGAACAAGCTACTGCTGGACCCGTATTCGAAGGCCATCGACGGCACCTTTGACTGGAACCAGTCGCTGTTCAGCTACAACTTCGGCGAGCCCGACAGCCGCAATGACGACGACTCCGCGACCAGCATGCCCAAGTCGGTGGTGATCAATCCGTTCTTCGACTGGGGCAACGATCGCCCGCCGTCCCACGAATATGCCGACAGCGTCATCTACGAGGCGCACGTCAAGGGCCTGACGCAGACCCACCCCGATATCCCCGAACAGATACGCGGCACCTATGGGGCGGTCGCGCACCCGGTGATCCTCGACCACCTCAAGAGCCTGGGCATCACCGCGATCGAGCTGATGCCCGTGCACCACTTCGCCAACGACTCCACCCTGGTCGAGCGTGGACTGTCGAATTACTGGGGCTACAACACAATTGGGTTCTTCGCGCCGGACTTCAAATACTCCAGCGGCACCTCCCCCGGCGGACAGGTGCAGGAGTTCAAGGCCATGGTGCGCGCCCTGCACGAGGCCGGTATCGAGGTGATCCTCGACGTCGTCTACAACCACACCGCCGAGGGCAACCATCTTGGCCCCACGTTGTCGATGCGCGGTATCGACAATCCGGCCTACTACCGGCTGGTCGACGACGACAAGCAGTACTACATGGACTACACGGGCACCGGAAACAGCCTCAACGTCGGCCATCCGCACGCGCTGCAACTGATCATGGACTCGCTGCGCTACTGGGTGACCGAGATGCACGTCGACGGCTTCCGGTTCGACCTGGCCTCGACGCTGGCCCGGGAGTTCTACGATGTCGACAAACTGTCGACCTTTTTCGAACTCGTGCAACAGGATCCGACCGTTAGCCAGGTCAAGCTCATCGCCGAACCATGGGACGTCGGGCCCGGTGGCTACCAGGTCGGCAACTTCCCGCCGCAGTGGACGGAGTGGAACGGAAAATACCGCGACACCGTGCGCGACTTCTGGCGTGGCGAGCCCGCCACCCTCGACGAGTTCGCCTACCGGCTGTCCGGATCGGCCGACCTCTACGAGCACACCGGTCGGCGGCCGGTGGCGTCGATAAACTTCGTGATCGCCCACGACGGGTTTACGCTGCGCGACCTGGTCTCCTACAACGAGAAGCACAACGAGGCCAACGGCGAGGGCAACAACGACGGCGAGAGTCATAACCGCTCGTGGAACTGCGGCGCCGAAGGGCCGACCGACGACGCCGGCATCAACGAGTTGCGCGCCCGTCAGCAGCGCAACTTCATCACCACGCTGCTGCTTTCGCAGGGTGTGCCGATGATCTGCCACGGCGACGAACTCGGCCGCACGCAGGACGGCAACAACAACGGCTATTGCCAGGACAGCGAACTCACCTGGATCAACTGGGACGACGCCGACAAGGACCTCCTGGAATTCACCCGCACCGTGTCGGCGCTGCGCGCGAAGCACCCGGTGTTCCGCAGGCGCCGATTCTTTAGCGGCAAGCCGGTGGGCCGCCGTGGCCAGGATGGCCTGCCCGATATCGCCTGGTTCGCCCCGGACGGGGACGAGATGACCGATGAGGACTGGGGCGCCAGTTTCGCGAAATCCGTCGCGGTTTTTCTCAACGGTCATGGCATTTCCGACCGCGATGCGCGGGGTCAGCGGGTGCTCGACGACTCCTTCCTGCTGTGTTTCAACGCCCACTACGAGCCGCTCGAATTCACCCTTCCACCAAAGGAATTCGGTGCATCGTGGCAGGTGGTGGTCTTCACCGGACTCGAGGAGAGAACACCGGCCGACGAGGTTCCCGGGGGAGGCGTGCTGACTGTGGAGGCGCACAGCGCCGTCGTGCTGATGGCCCTCCCGGCCGGCGAAAGCTGACGAATCTTTCACCGCGCTTCGCTGCGGCGGCATCGGTGACCGGTAGCCCACAGATTGGTTACATTTTACCCCGAGACAGCGGTTTCCTTTCCGCGCACAATTTCGGTTGTGCCGCGCGGGGGAGGAAGTGGTGGCCAATGGCGAGGCGGAGCCCCGACGAGTGCCTCAATGATGTGGCCTGGTGCAGGCGGATCGCCCTGCTGGTGGTGTTCGCCATCGCGGCGCTGTGCTGGGCCGGCTGGGCGACCGGTGTCGACCGGTTGACCCGTATCCACCCGAACTGGCCCCAGATGATGCCGTGGACCGGCGTGTGGCTGCTGGCGCTGGTGGCGGCGATTTGGGCACAGACGGGTCACCCTTCGCAGAAGCGCGTGTGGGCCGGGCGTGGCTTGGCCCTGGTGGTGGGTGCCTTTGCCGGCACAACCCTGGTCGAATACGTGACCGGTGGGTTGGTCGGCCCGGACCAATTGTGGTTCGGCGAAGCGGTACGCGCGTCGGGCTGGACCTGGCCGGGCCGGCCGAGCCCGCAGACCGCGTCGTCGGCTCTTCTCCTGGCGGCCGCTGCGGGGCTGATGCGGGTGGATGGCAATGGCAAGGCCCCAGTGCTGTGCCCCGCGTTCGCCGCCGCCGGTGGGGCCATTCCGTTCGTCACGGTCGGGGCCTACCTGTTCGATGCCTTGGCGCTGGTGGGCACCTCGCCCACGACCGGCCAGGCGCTGATGACGGCCCTCGCGCTGTTGCTTCTCGACGCCGCGATAGTGCTGGGACGCCCCGACCGGTTCCCGGTCGCCTGGGTGCTCGCGCGCCCCGACAGGTCGTCGCTGCTGCGGCTGGCAGCGATCCTGGCCGGCTTTCCGATCGTGGTCGCAGTGGCGCGGCCGATCTTTCTGTGGCTCGGGTTTGGTGAGCAGACGGAATGGACCCTCTCGATACTGCTCGGCACCGCCATCGTCGGGGCGATCACATTCTTCTTCACCCAGCGTGAGCAGAAACTTCTGATAGAGAAGGAGCTGGTCAGTAAGGAACGCGCCGAGGCCGAGATGCGCTATCGCATCCTCGCGGACAATGCGGTGGACATCGTCGTACACCTGCGCGGCGAGGAGCTCGCCTGGGTCTCGCCGTCCGTAGAGGCCGCGCTGGGCCGGCCTCCGCATGCCTGGAGCGGCGCGGATTTGGACCGCTACATCCATCCACTCGACCTCGAGACCGTCAGTGCCGCGATGAGCAGGGTTGCGGCCGGCGAATCGGTGGTGCAACGGTTCCGGGTGCATGACGCTGACGGCGACTACCACTGGGTCGAGGGCCACGGAAAACCGTACGTCGACGCCGAGGGCAATACGGACGGCCTGATCGCCGCGTTGCGCGTCATCGACGACCAGGTCGAGGCCGAGCAGCGGCTGGAACGGTTGGCACGGTTCGACGCTCTCACCGGCCTGGCGAACCGGGCCGAAGCCATGGGCCGACTGGCCGCCGCGCTGGAGGGATCCCAGGCCGCCGGAAGCAGCGTGGGAGTTCTTTACTGCGACATCGACCATTTCAAAGAAATAAACGACACGTGGGGACACGGCATCGGCGACGTCGTGCTCGCCACTCTGGCAACACGGATCCAGAAGAGCGTTCGCCGGGGCGACACGGTCGGCCGGACGGGAGGTGACAAGATTCTCGTCCTGCTGCCCGGTGTGCGCAGCATCGACGAGCTCACCCGGATCGCCGAGAAAATTCGTTGTTGTGCCGCCGAACCCATCCACGCGTCCGGCAAGACGCTTCGCGCGACCCTCAGTATCGGCGCCACGCTTGCTTTTCCCGGCGAGTCCGTCGACACGGTCACCGCCCGTGCCGACGCGGCCATGTACAAGGCCAAGCTGGCCGCCAGGAACACTGTTCAGCGGAGTTAGCAGCGAGCTATCGCCGCCGCCAGATCGCATCCGGTAGGTTTTTCGCCGACAGCGGGCTCGTTACAAGAGAGGGCAAATATGTCAAGGACAGTGGTGGTCGGCGCATCGAGCGGGCTCGGGCGCTGCATTGGAATCGGGCTTGCGCAGCGAGGTGATCAGGTCGCGCTACTGGCGCGCCGACGCGAGCGCCTGGAATCCGCAGCCAAGGAAGCGGGCGCGGGTGCGGTCGCCGTCGAATGCGACATCATCGACGAGGCTTCGTGTCGATCGGCGATCGGCCAGGCCGCCGAGGCGCTCGGCGGCATAGACAACGTCGTGTTCACGCCCGCCATCAGCCCGCTGGTGCGCCTGGTCGACACCGATGCGCAAACGTGGCGCCGGATCTTCGACACCAATGTCATCGGCGCATCGCTGGTGACGGCGGCGGCAGTGCCGCACCTGACGGCGTCCGCGGGCAAGGCGGTCTACCTGTCCTCCGACGCGGGTCCCTACGGGCCGTCCTGGCAGGGTCTGGGTGCCTACGGCGTCAGCAAGGCCGCCCTCGAACGGCTGGTCGACGCGTGGCGCGCCGAGCACCCCGATATCGGCTTCACCAACCTCATCGTGGGGGAGTGCGCTGGTGGTGAAGGTGAAGCGGCAACGGGGATGAACGCTGGCTGGGACATGGACCTCGCCGTGCGGGCCGTCCCGGTATGGGTGTCGGATCGTTGCATGCCCGGCAAGCTGATGCCGATCGAGGACTTGGTCGAGGTGGTGCACACGATCCTGCGCACCAACTCATCGACGTCGATGCCGATCGTCATCGCGCGGGACACCCGCGGGGGCGCCCCGCGGGTGTCCCGGCGCTCGCGCCCACTCAGTGACGGCGGAGCACCCTCTCCCGTACCAGCTCGGTGACGAACTGAACCGGTGACACCGGCTGGAATGCCAGCGCCGCCTCGGTGAGCGCATCGCGGGAGGCGGTGGGCAGTTCGATGTCGGCCGCCGCCACGTTGAACTCGAGCTGCTCGACGCTGGATGCGCCGGGAATCGCGACCACGCCCGGATAGCTGATCAGCCAGGCCAGCGCGACCTGGGCCGGCTTGGCGTCGACTTCCTTGGCGACGTCGCGCAACAACTGCAGCAACGGCTCGATGCGGCGCAGGTTTTCGGTACCGAACAGGGAGTTGATCGCGCGGACGCCGCCGGGGCGGTTGTCGACGCCATACTTGCCACCGAGCAGGCTCTGCTCGAGAGGGCTGTAGGCGATCACGACGCGATTCTCCTTCTCGGCGAACGGCACCATCTTCCTGAGCGCCTTCGGGAAGGCGAGCGAGAAGTGGACCTGATTGCTGATGACCGGACGGCCGAGCGCGTCATCGGCCTTAAGCCAGCGCTCCAGCGAGTAGTTCGAGACGCCGGCCGCGCCGATGTCACCGCTGTCGAGGAGGTCACGCATGCCCGGCATGATCACCGAATCGGGGACCAGCGGGTTGGACTGGTGAATCTGGTAGAGCGGGATGCGGTCCAGCTGCAGCCGGCGCGCACTGGCGCGCTCGCGCTGCTTGATCACCGCGGGGAACGGCGCGACCGGCATGATCTTGCTGGCCACCACGACCTCGGCGCGCGCGTCGCCGAGCGCCTCGCCGAGGATCCGCTCGCTCTTGCCCAGCCCGTACACCTCGGCGGTATCGAACAACGTCACGCCCATCGCCAGGGATCGTTGCACGATGTCGCGGGCGGGGCCGGAGGCGTATTCGTCGCCGTAACCCCACTCGCGTGAGCCGAACTGCCAAGTGCCCAGCCCGATCCGGCTGACTTTTCCGACTCCGTCGACCTCGAGATATTTCATGGGCCCACCGTACTGCGGTGGCCATCTCAATGTCCTAGTTCGGGGTCCTAGTTCGGGATCTTGTTGAGGATGTAGTTGGCGATGCTCACGGCCGTTTGCCGCGGGCCGCTGGCATCGGTCGTGCCGAGGCTGACGACGTAGAGGTCGACCACGACGTTGGCTTTCGCCGCCGCCGCTCGAACAAATCGCACGTTCAGGCCCGTAGGCGCCAGATCCATCGTGGTGATGCCGTTGCCCGCGTCGAAAGGAGGGCTGAGGGTCAGTGTGTACGACGGCCCACCTTTTCCGGTCAGCGTCACGGGCGCGCCTCCGCAGTCGCGCCATCCGTCGATCAGCTTCGTCACTTGCGATTCGGCGGTGGGCGGATCACGAAACCCGATGACCGCCTGGATGATCTGCATCGACTTCAGCAAGGTCCGGGTATCGGAGAATTCCTCCGCCCGATACCGGAGGATGGCGTCGGCGCTGTAGCCTCGGGCGCCCCGGGCGTCATGCTTCCCCAGCACTGCGGACGATCGATCGTCGCGACCTTGTCGCTTTTGCCGGGACGGTCCCAGGTTTCGCCGGCCTCCAGATTCTGGTCGTTGGCAAGGCTTTTCAGGGCATCCAGCTTTGGCAGCAGCTTGGTCACGTCGTCCGGCACGACCGTCGGCAGCGGCGGCGACTCGCTTGTGGTGACGGGGGCGGCGGTGATCGCCGGCGCGGCCTGATTGGACCGATAGACGGCGAGGGTGGACACGGTGGCCCACCCGGCCAGCGCGACGACGGTGAGCGTGATGAACGCATACGACAGGGACAAACCGACGAGTGCCCGGTCGCGTCCCAGCTCACCGGTGCGGCGGATCTGTGCGAGGCCGAGATGCCCGAGAATCGCTCCGACGGGCGCGAACACGAAGGCGAACACCAGCGACAACGTCGCGAAGGTGTTGACGGTCGGACGGTGCGGCGGCAGGGGCGGCGGCACGAATACCGGCGGCTCGACCGGCGGCGGGGCGTAGGGGACGCGACCCAGCGGATCGTAGGTCAAGGACTCCGGGCTAAAGGGATTGTGTCCGAACGGATCCTGAGGGTTCGTCTCGGCCTCCTTCGTCTGGGATCCTGCCCGAACTTTAGTACCGGGACCCACGCCATCGGTAGTTCTGCGCTCAGGTGCGGCGCCACACCAGCCTGGCGTTGCGGGGCACGCCATTGAGCACGATCGGTTCGGGCGGGCCGAGTTCGAGGAACGAGTCCCGCAGGTGGGCCTTACGGAATTGGATTCCACCGATCCAGTTGGGCAGCAGGCTGACTTCGACATGGTGAGCGATCAGGCCGTCTTCGACGACCGAGAACGGGCCGGCGTAGCTCATATATCCACCGGCCGCCGCGGCGAGCTCGTTGTCGTGCGCATTGTGCGGATCGTCGCGGTCGAAGGGTGTTCGGCCGGCACGCATCAGCTGGGCGGACATGTAGCCGTCCGGGGTGTACATGATCAAGCCGCGCGCGTCGGTGCCCAGCGGGTAGCTCACGTCGGATCCGTCCAGCGCGCTGCTTTCGTACGATTGCAGCGTCCACGCACCAATCAGTCCGGTGCGCAATTGATCTGCCGTTGTCGTTGTCATCGGGCCGGTGTCCCTGCTGCGGCCTCGGCGGTGGCCGCGAGTTCGGCGATCGCGGCATCGAATGGCTCGGGGCTACGTAGCACCCGGCTGAGAATGAGCGCGCCTTCCATGGCGGTGACGGCGTTGAGGGCCAGGTGCCCGGCCCGGCTTTCGGGAATGCCTTTCTCGGTGAGACGGGCGGCCAACGTGGCGACCAGGTCATGGAAGCCCCGCCGGGTCGTGTCGGTGAGCTGCGCCGAGGCCGGGGTGGATTCGATGACGATGGGAGCAACGGCGCAGCCTTCGCGGTAGTCGCTGGCCATGATTTCGTCGCGGGGTCGGCCGAGGAACGCCGCGATCAACTCGGCGGCAGTGCCGGTGGTGCCCGCGGCGCGGTTGATGTGAGCGATGGCGTCGGCGGAGTGCATCAGCGCCACCTCGGCCGCGAGTTCCTCCTTGCCGCCGGGAAAGTGGAAGTACAACGAGCCCCGGGGTGCCGAGCTCTCCGCGACGACGTCGGACAGTGCGGTTCCGAAGTAGCCGCGTTCGCGGAACAGCCGGCGAGCCGCCGCGATCATCCGGTCCTTGCTGTCACTTCTTTTTGGCATGTCGCCCATCATACATAATTCTTGGCTAGCCACCCATTAGAGCTATATGGTGGCAATTGTTATCAGTATGACGAACGACATATAGTGGGAGACCCCATGTCCGAGCAGACCCTGGATCAACCGGCCGGCACGATATCGCCGGTGCATGCCCCCGACCGTGATTCACCACCGGTGGCCCGCGAGATGGATGGCCACGTCGCCGTGCTGACCATGCAGCACGCTCCGCACAATTTCTTGGGGACTGCGTTGTTCGACGCGTTGCTCGACGGAATTCGCTGGGCGGCCGAGCAGGGGGCCCGTGCCGTGCTGCTGCGCAGCAGCCTGCGCAATTTCTGTGCCGGTGCCGACGTGACACTGTTCGACAGCGCGCAGAGTGGCGAGGCGCCTACGATCGGCGTCGTCGAACTGCTCAGGGCATTCGATTCGCTACCGATTCCGATCGTCGCCGCCGTGCACGGTGTCTGCCTGGGTGGTGGGTTGGAGCTGGCGCTGGCCTGCGATCTGATCGTCGCGAGCGAGTCGGCCAAGATCGGCAACATCGAGGCATCGATCGGCCTGAACCCATTGATGGGAGGCATCCAACGCGTCACCGAGCGCGCCGGCGCGGCGCGTGCCAAGGAGATGGCACTACTTGCACGCCGGTATGACGCCCGCACGCTGGAACGTTGGAACGTCATCAACCGCGTTGTCGCCGACGACCAGCTCGCCGCGGTCGCCAGTGCGCTTGCCCATGAGCTTGCCAACGGGCCGACCGTGGCGCACGCGTCCACCAAAGCGATTGTCTCGCATGCGGTCTCGCATGGGGTGGCAGCGACTGACGACGCGATGCACGAATTGCAGTCCGGTATCTGGCAATCCGAGGACTTGAAGATCGGGCTGGCATCCCTGGCCGCCGAAGGACCCGGTGCCGCGCGTTTCGAGGGGCGGTAGCCATGGCGCTCCCACTCGAAGGCGTCCGGGTGATCGATTTCACCCGGGTGCTGGCAGGTCCGCACTGCACCAAGCATCTCCTCGACCTGGGTGCCGAGGTGATCAAAATCGAACCGCCCCGCGGGGATATCAGTCGCTTCGCGTTTCCGCGGCGCGACGAGATCAGCGATTATTACGCCCAGCAGAACGCCGGCAAGCGCAACTTGAGCATCGACCTCAACGTGCCGCAGGCCCGCGAAGCGGTGCTGCAGTTGTGCGATACGGCCGACATCATCGTCGAGAACTTCCGCCCCGGCGCCCTGGCCTCATTCGGCTTGGACTATCAGTCGGTCGCGGCACGCAATCCCGCGGTCGTCTACGCCTCCATCAGCGGCTACGGGCAGACGGGGCCGTGGCGAACCAGGATGGCCTACGCGCCGACCGTGCAGGCCGAGGTCGGATTCACCCAGAACACGTTGCGGCAGTTCGGTGTTGACGGCGACGATCGCCGGTCGGATTCGCTGTCGCACGGCGACGTGTACGCCGGTCTGCACGCCGTCATCGCGGTGCTGGCCGCCCTGCAGCATCGGCGGGTCACCGGCGAGGGACAGTACGTCGACGTGGCCATGGCGGCGGTGCTCACGCCGCTCAACGAGCGCGTGCACTATGACCTCTCGGATGTCGAACTGGGCGCCGAGACGCCGATCCTGGGCGCCGCCGACTGCGTGTTTTTCACCAGTCCCGAAGGTCACCAGTTCGTTTCGCCGATGAGCCTGGTGGGGAGCATGAGCTTCCCGTTCTACCTGCACGCGATGCGGCGTCCAGACCTCGCCGACGACCCGCGTTTCCGCACACCCGAGCTACGCCGGCAGCACCTGGGGGAGTTGCACGCGATCGTGCAGACGTGGATCTATACCTTCGATTCCATGGACTCGCTCGACGCACAGTTCGACGAGGCCAAGATCGCCACCGGCTGACTGCGCGATATGGCCGAGTTCAGCGAAACCGAATGGGCCAAGGGCTGGGGCGTCACCCGCGAAGTCTCCGACCGGCACGGAGGCAGCATCACCATCCCCGCGCCGCCCTGGCACTTCAGCGGTCACGACGGCACCCTGACCACCCAGGTGCCCGCGCGCCAGGGCGAGCACAACGAAGAGATCCTCAAAGAAATCGGCCTGACCGCCGATGAGATCGAGGCCCTGGTGAAATCCGGTGCGCTGATCGAACCCGCACGTGAGACCGCGGAGACGGCGGTCTAGCGCGGCGCGATGTTTGGTGAGCATGTCGCTGGGTAGCCGACTGGGAGCGCGCAACACAGCCCGCGCGCTGTCACCGAACTATTTGGGGAGGACTCTATGGCTCAGTCCGCCGTCATGTCGCCCACCGATGTGGTCGACTTTCTCACCAACCAGCACGAACAGATCAAGTCGTTGTTCGCCAAAACGATTGCGGCTTCTGGCGAAACACGCGAGCAGAACTTCGTAGAGCTGCGCCGACTGCTCGCAATTCACGAAACCGTCGAAGAGAAAATTGTGCACCCACGGGCCAAGCGCAAGATCGCCAACGGCGCCGCCGTGGTGGGGCAGCGGTTAGAAGAGGAACACAAGGCCAAGACGGTCCTGCAGCAGCTGGAGAAGCTCGATGTTGACAGCACCGAGTTCACGCAACTGCTGACCGAGCTGCGTGACGACGTGCTCGACCACGCCGCGCACGAGGAGAAGGACGAGTTCGCGAGGCTGGGGCAGGAATTGAGCAGCCACGAGCTCGAAAGCATGGGTCGCGCTGCCAAGCTGGCCGAAGCGATCGCGCCGACCCGGCCACATGCTGGAGTCGAATCGCAGGTCGCCAATCTGGTGGCTGGTCCGTTCGCGGCCATGCTGGACCGGGCCCGCGACGCCATCACCGGTAAGGGCTAGCACGTTTCCGGCACGCTCGCAGGGGTAGCCCAGGGACATGACGTCCCTGGGCTACTTCTTGTCCTGCGAAGAATCCGATCCCGACGAGTTGGTTCGGCAGGCGGTACGTGCGGAATCCGCTGGCTTCGAACGTCTCTGGATCTCCGATCACTTCCATCCGTGGAACGACAAGCAGGGCCAGAGCCCGTTCGTCTGGTCGGTGATCGGCGCCTTGTCTCAGGCGTGTTCGTTGCCGATCACCACCGCCGTCACCTGCCCGATTATGCGGATACACCCCGCCCTGGTGGCACAGGCGGCGGCAACATCGGCGGCGCAGCTCAACGGGCGATTTGTGCTGGGACTGGGTACCGGAGAAGCGCTGAACGAACACATCACCGGCCAGCACTGGCCGCCCGCTGCGATCAGGCGCGAAATGCTGGGGGAAGCGGTGGACATCATCCGCAAGCTGTTCACCGGCAAAAAAGTCAACCACCGCGGCCGGCATTGCACGGTGGAGAATGCCCGCATCTATACGCTGCCGGAAAAGCCTGTGCCGATCTATATCTCGGCGTTCGGACCACGGTCCGCGCGGCTGGCGCGACGTATCGGCGACGGCTACCAGGGGATCATGCCATCGCGCGAATTGCTGTCGGAATTTCGTGGCGCGGGCGGAGCGGGAAAGCCGTGCCAGGGGGGCTTCAAAGTCTGCCACGCTCCGACAACCGAAGAGGGTGTACGGACCGCTTACGACCTTTGGCCGAACGATCAGTTGCCCGGCCAATTATCCCAAACATTGCCTACACCACAGGAATTCGAGCAGGCATCCAGCTTGGTCACCCGTGCGGCGGTGGAAGAGGCATTACCCTGCGGACCAGATCCCAAGCCCTACATCGAGCGTATCCGCGCATTCATCGACGCCGGCTATGGCGAGGTCTACACTCAACAGATTGGGTCCGAGAAGGACTGCTTTTTCGACTTCTGGCAATCGGGGATCGCACCCGAGTTTGCCGCCTGAGACCATGGCCTCAATCACGGCCGGCGCCGAGCATTACTTGCCGGAAAAGCGTTCGCTCAGTGCGCTGAAAGCGGCAGCCCATGGGTGCCGGGGGTGTGCTCTTTTCGAGAACGCCACGCAGACCGTCTTCGGTCACGGCAAGGCCAAGGCATCGATCATGTTGATCGGCGAGCAGCCGGGAGATCAGGAGGACCGGGCGGGTCTGCCGTTTGTCGGCCCGGCGGGCCGACTGCTGTCACGAGCACTCGAAGCGGCGGATATCGATCCGGCCTCGACGTATCAGACCAATGCGGTCAAGCATTTCAAATTCACCCGCAAGGGTGGTAAGCGACGGATACACGAGAAGCCGAATCGCACCGAGGTCGTCGCGTGCCGGCCATGGTTGTTCGCCGAGATCGAGGCGCTGCGTCCGCACGTGATCGTGTGCCTCGGCGCTACAGCCGCGCAATCGCTTCTGGGAGCATCGTTTCGGGTATCCGCGCACCGTGGCGAGATACTGCGGCTGCCCGCGGCGATCGACGTGCGTCTAGCATCCGAGCCGGCCGTCTTGACGACCGTGCACCCCTCGGCGATCCTCCGCGACCGAAGCGAGCGCCGCGACGAGGCTTACCGGGCATTCGTCGATGATCTGCGTGGCGCGCGGTCGGCTCACGCGGCTCTCACGCGTTAGGGCGCAGCCGCCAATGCGGCGCTGGCGGTCAGGTGAACAGGCAGCACGCCACCAAATCCGCATGCGTCAACGAAGCGGGTAACTCGCGGTATGCTGCTGACCAGGCGCAAGGCGATACGACGATGGCGGCACCGTTGCGCTTCATCGACCAGTACTTCGAATGCGCAGCAGCCCATAAAACCAACGGCGTTCACATCGACGACGAGTGATCCGGGTGCGGGAGCCGCAGTGCCTGCCTCGGCGATGAGGCGCCGCCAGATGTCCTTGTTGAATGCGCCGATCTCACCGCCGACGTGGATGATGACCGCCGACCGGCCGAGCTGAGCGGCCGCCCGCAATCTGCCGCGCGCACCGGCGAGTTCGGATGCCAGTCGCGTGCTCAACGTCAATCGCGTGGTGAAGGGCCCGGCAAGCTCGCTGCTCACGGTCCGGCCGCCTGCGACTCACGACTGGCCAGCCCGGCGGCGAGAACTTGCGCGAGGTGCATCGGCCGCCGGTCGGGGGCCAGATCGCGAATCTGGGTGCGACAGCTGAAGCCGTCCGCCAGCACCAGGGCATCGGGATCGGCGTGGCGCAGGGCCGGCAGCAGTTTGTCTTGGGCGCATGCGACCGAGACATCGTAGTGCCCCTTCTCGAAGCCGAAGTTTCCTGCCAAGCCACAACATCCGGCGTCGAGGAGTTCGGCGTCCACTCCAGCGTCCGAGAGAAGATGCTGCTCATCGCTGTACGCGTCCAGCACCGCGTGCTGATGGCAATGTTGCTGAATGACGGCGCTACAGTCGATCTGGGTTGGCTCCCAATCCGGAGCCTTGGCGGTCAACAGCTCGCCGAGCGTGAAGGTCTGTTCCGCAAGGCGGTGTGCATCCTCATCCCCATGGAGAAGTTCAGGCAGATCGGACCGAAATACCGCGGCGCAGCTGGGTTCCAGCACCACTACCGGCGTACTCGTCTGCAGCGTCGGGCGTAGCGCCGTAAGAGTCCGGCGCAGAACGCGTTTGGCGATCCTGAGTTGACCGGTCGAGATCCAGGTCAGTCCGCAACAGAGGGTTCGACGCGGCACTTCGACATCGAAGCCGGCCGCTTCCAGCACCGCCATCGCGGCGTGTCCGACTTCGGGCTCGAAGTTGTTGACGAATGTATCCGGCCATAGCAGCACCCGGCCGCGCGGATTTGTGTTGGCGGGCGGTCGGTGATGGGAGAACCAGGTGGTGAATCGTTTGTCCGCGAAGCGCGGTAGCTCTCGTTGAGCATCAATCCCGCCAACCTTTTTGACCAGGGTGGAGAGCCCACGCGCATGCGCCGTCGAGTTGAGCAGGTGCGGCGCGACGGCGGCCAGCCGCGCCCACAGTGGGATCCAACCCATCGAGTAGTGCGCCATCGGCCGCAGCCGGCCGCGGTAGTGGTGGAACAGGAATTCCGCTTTGTAGGTTGCCATGTCGACATCGACGGGGCAGTCGCTGCGGCAGCCCTTGCACGCCAGGCACAGATCAAGCGCATCGTGGACCTCGGTGGAGCGCCACCCGCCGGTGATGACGTCGCCCTGCATCATCTCGAACAGCAGCCGTGCCCGCCCCCGGGTCGAATGCTCTTCCTCGCCGGTGGCGCGGTAGCTCGGGCACATCACGCCGGATTCGTGGCCGCGGCACTTGCCCACCCCCACGCACCGCGCCGCCGCCTTGGAAAATCGGTGGTCGTCATGCGGGAAGGCGAACTCGCTACTAGTTTCGGCCGGACGGTAATTCACGCCCAGGCGCAGATTCTCGTCGAGCTTGTAGGGATGCACGACCTTGCCGGGGTTCATTCGGTTGTCGGGGTCGAACAGCGCCTTGGTCCGCTCGAAGGCGCCGACCATGCGCTCGCCGAACATGAGCGGCAACAGCTCGCCGCGCGATTGGCCGTCGCCGTGTTCTCCCGACAGGGAGCCGCCGTATTTCACCACCAGACGCGCTGAATCTTCGGCAAAGGCGCGGTATTTGGCGATACCCTCGGCGGCCCGCAGATCGAACGGGATACGGGTGTGCACGCAGCCCTGGCCGAAGTGCCCGTAGAGCGACGAGGTTCCATAGTCGTATCGGTCGAGCAGTCGGTGAAAGTCGCGCAGGTAATCGCCCAATCGACCCGGCGGTACTGCGGCGTCTTCCCATCCCTCGTGGGTCTCGGGCTCGTTGGGTGGAAATGCGGTGGCCCCCAGCCCGGCTTCGCGAGCCGCCCAAACTTCCTTTTTCCGGGCCGGGTCGTCCAGCACCGTGACGCCATTGTGGGAAATCTCGTGCAGGGCGTCGATCATCGCCTTGGCCTTGCGATCCGCCTCGTCCTGGTTGTCGCCGTCCAGCTGCACCATCAGCCAGGCGGTGCCGTCGGGCAACTGACGTAGCGCCTTTTCGGCCAGCCGCTGGGAGTGCTCCAGCTCGACCAGACGGTGGTCCAGACCCTCCAGGGCCGACGGTTGATGCTTGAGCACGGCGGGAACTGCGTCGGCGGCCGACGCGATGTCGTCGAAGCCGATCACCGCCAGCGCGCTCGCCCCAGGGATGCGCACCAGCTGCAGCTCGGCGCGTAGCACCGTGACCAGTGTGCTCTCGGAGCCCACTAAGGCCTTGGCGACGTCAAATCCGTTCTCCGGCAACAGCGAGCCGAGGTTGTAGCCCGAAACGCGTCTCGGGATTTTCGGATATGTCGAGCGGATATCGTCGGCGTACTCTTCCGCTATCGCCCTGAGGCCACGGTAGATCTCGGCCCGTCGGCCGCCTTCGCCGAGAATTCGAGCGAATTCGTCGTCGCTGGTCGGGCCAACCCACATCCTGAGACCGTCGTAGGTCAGGACTTCGAGGCGACGCACCGAATCGACCGTCTTCCCGTAGGCCTGTGCGGTGGATCCGCACGAGTTGTTGCCGATCATGCCGCCGATCGCGCAGCTGACGTGGGTGGACGGTTTAGGGCCCACCATCCAGCCCGACGACTGCAGGTGATCGTTGAGCAGGTCGAGCTTGATTCCCGGCTGCACCAACGCGATTCCCGCGTCGGTGTCCACCGATCCCACCTTGGTGCAGTACTTGCTCCAATCGATCACCACCGCGGCGTTACAGCATTGGCCGGCCAGGCTGGTGCCGCCGCCGCGCGACAAGACCGGCATGTCGTACCGGCGGCACACGGCGATCGCGTCGACGCCGGCCTCGGGGGTGCGCGGTATCACGACGCCGATCGGCACCTGCCGGTAATTCGACGCGTCGGTGGAGTAGGCCGCCCGGGAGCCGGGATCGAACCGGATCTCCGCGTCGACATTGGCGCGTAGCTCTTCGGCCACCGCGTCGAACAACTTCGGTGCGCGGTCCGCGTGTTTCGCCGGCATGTCAACTCCTCGCTGAAGATTCAGTCTTCTCGGTACTTTTCGATGTCGGTGGCGCGGAGGGTGAAGCCGCGACCCGGCGCATCGGGATCGGGCCGCAGAACTCCGCCGATGGGTTGCGCTGTGCCGTCGAAGGCCATCTGCTCTATCCGGGCGTGGTCGTGAAACCATTCCAGGTGGCGCAGATTGGGCGTGGCCGCGGCCGCATGCAGATGCAGATGCGGTGCGCAATGCGCGGAGATGCCCAGTCCGTAACCGGCCGCTATCGCCGCCACGCGCAGCCAGTCGGTGATCCCGCCACAGCGCGACGCGTCGGCCTGCAAACAGTCCACCGCGCCGGATGCACACATCCGACGGAAGTAGGAAAGGTCGTAGCCGTATTCGCCGGCTGTCACGTCGGCGTACACCGACTCGGATACCGCGCGCAGCCCGTCGAGATCGTCGGAGGACACCGGCTCTTCGAACCAGCACACCTCCAGATCGGCCGCGTTGGCCATTACCCGGATGGCTTGCTTGCGGGTATACGCGCCGTTGGCATCGACGTAGAGCTCGGCCGCGTCGCCGATGGCATCGCGTGCCCGGTCCATCCGGGCCAAGTCGCGGTCGACGCGGGTGCCCACGATTCGCCGATCTTGATCTTCACCCGGGGAATGGCCAAGCCTTCCGTCCAGCCCGTGAGCTGTTCGCGCAGCTGCTCGTCGCTGTAGCACGTGAATCCACCGCTGCCGTAGACGGCTACCGTGTCGCGCACCGCACCGAGCAGGCGATGCAGTGGGAGACCCAGCAGTCGGGCCTTGAGATCCCAGAGCGCGATGTCGACCGCTGAAAGTGCTTGTCCACCAACGCCTTGGCGCCCCACATTGCGTAGTGCTTTGACCATGGCATCGGAGGCACTCGCAACATCCAGGACGGTACGGCCGATGACCACGTCGGCGAGCACGTCATTGACGACGGAAACGCACGCGGGGCTCCCGTAGGTCCAGCCCGTACCCACTGTGCCCGCGCAATGCGCCTCGACGACGATCAGCGTGGTGGCGTTCCAGCTCAGCGTGCCGTCGGCCTCGGGTGCGTCGGTCGGGATGGTGTATGCCGTGGCCCTCAGGTTGGAGGCGGTCGAGTCGGTAGACATGGCCCGAAACGTCAACTGTTCCTGTGCGGCAAGAACTCCTGCGCCTTGGTTTTCAGGCCCTCCTTGACGAACCCGATGCGGTCCTCGTCGCCGGCCAGCACCGCGGCGGTGGTCGCCTTGAACTGCTCCCACGTCGCGTGCGGTGGGATCGGCGGCATGTCCGGGTCGGTGTAGACGTCGAGGACGGTCGGACGGTCGGCCGACAGGGCCTCGCGCCAGGCGTTCGCTAGTTCTTCGGGATCCTTGACGGCCACCGCGTTGAGTCCCAGTCCGGACGCGAACGCGGCGAAATCGACATCGGGAAGTACCTGCGATTCAGCGAATTTCGGGGCACCGGCCATCGCACGCATCTCCCAGGTGACCTGGTTGAGGTCGTTGTTGTGCAGGATCGCCACGATCAGACGCGGATCGTCCCACTCCTGCCAGTAGCGCTTGATCGTGATCAACTCGGCCATACCGTTCATCTGCATCGCGCCGTCGCCGGCGAACGCGATGACGGGCCGTCCCGGGTGCGCGAATTTCGCGCCGATCGCATAGGGCACCCCGGGACCCATGGTCGCCAGCGTCCCGGACAGCGATCCCCGAATGTTTCCACGGAACTTCAGGTTTCGCGCATACCAGTTGGCCGCCGACCCGGAATCGGCCGTAACGATCGCATCGTCGGGCAGCTGCGGCGACAGTTCGGAGAACAGCCGAAGCGGGTTGATCGGGTGGGCGCTGACATGCGCCTCCTTGTCCATGGTTTCCCACCAACGCGACACATTCTTCTCGATGCCCTCTCGCCAGGACCGATCCTCCTTGCGCTGCAGCTGCGGGATCAGGGCCCGCAGAGCCGCCTTTGCGTCTGCGACCACATTGACCTCATAGGGATAACGCATCCCGATGAACCGGCCGTCGACGTCGATCTGGACCGCCCGGCATTGCCCGAATTCCGGCATGAACTGGGTGTAGGGAAAACTGGATCCCACGGTCAGCAGCGTGTCGCAGTCGCGCATCAGCTCGTAGCTCGGACGCGTCCCGAGCAGGCCGATAGATCCGGTAACCCAAGGCAATTCGTCGGAGAGCACGTCCTTGCCCAGCAGCGCCTTGGCCGCTCCGGCGCCGAGCAGCTCAGCGACCTCGGTCACCTCGGCGCGCGCCCCGCGCGCCGGCGCCTACCAACATGGCGACCTTCGTGCCGCCGTTGAGGATTTCGGCCGCGCGGGAGATCGCGGCGTCGTCGGGGGAGATGGCCGGCCATTCGATGCCCAGGCTAGACGGCACCATTTTGAAGGCGTGGGTGGGCGCCGAATACGGCAGTTCTTGCACGTCGGCCGGGATGATCAGCGCGGTCGGGGCGCGTTGCGTCATTGCAACCTTGATGGCTCGGTCCAGCACATTGGGCAATTGCTCTGGGACGGTGACCATTTGGACGTAGTCGCTGGCGACATCTTTGAACAGGCTCAGCAGATCGACCTCTTGCTGGTAGGATCCGCCCATGGCGCTGCGGTTGGTTTGCCCGACGATGGCCACCACCGGAACGTGGTCGAGCTTGGCGTCGTAGAGACCATTGAGCAGGTGGATCGCACCCGGCCCCGAGGTGCCCATGCAGATCCCGACGCGGCCGGTGAATTTGGCGTAGCCGACGGCCTCGAAGGCACTCATTTCCTCATGGCGCGCCTGGATGAACTTGGGCTCGTTGTCAGCGCGCCCCCAGGCCGCGAGAATTCCGTTGATGCCGT
Organism: Mycobacterium stomatepiae; assembly: GCF_010731715.1. NCBI lineage: Bacteria > Bacillati > Actinomycetota > Actinomycetes > Mycobacteriales > Mycobacteriaceae > Mycobacterium > Mycobacterium stomatepiae. The sequence goes on along the minus strand of NZ_AP022587.1, from coordinate 2,320,164 downwards.
CGCCGGGATAGCCGAAGACGTGTTGAACGCCCCACGCGCGCAGCCGTTCCAGTAAGTAGTCACTAACCTCTTGCTTGGCCATTCGTTTCCCTCCTAGATGGAACAGTTCGATGTCGGTACGCGAAGGCGGCGGTCATCGGCACCATCGACGTAACTGTCGGGCCGCCACCGTGGCCATCGCCGCAAGCGCTGCTGTGGCGCCCGCGCCGACTACACCGTGGTGGTGGGACGCCCACGGCTGATGGCTGCGGCGCTTTGATCGGTCATCGAAGATGCCACGGGCGCCGAAGTCATGACCGTCGCTACCGTCGGCGGGCCGCCACAGGTTGGCCGGCTGGTCGGCCGGGCGGTCGCGGTCCGTCTGCTGTGCACCGAACCCGGCTCGGGCGAGGTAGCGATCCAGCAGACCGGGCGCGATCGCGTTCGCTGCCAGCGTGCCCATCGTGCTGCCCCCCACCCAATACTCGCGCCGCCGAGGATGATTCGCGGCATACACGACGGCTCGCGCGGCGACCTCGGGCTGATAGATCGGGGGGACGGGTTGTGCTTGCTTGGCTAGCCGCGACAGTACCCAGGAGAACTGCGGTGTATTGACCGCCGGCATCTGGACCATCGTGACGCGGACCTTGCTGTGCTCGTGCAACAGCTCGCAGCGCAGCGCCTCGTGGAATCCCTGAACCGCATGCTTGGCGCCGCAATATGCGGTTTGCAGCGGAATACCGCGGTAAGCAAGCGCCAAGCCGACGTGCACGATGGTGCCGGAGTCGCGGGGCTTCATTCGCCGTAACGCCGCCATGGTGCAGTAGACGTAGCCGAGATAGCTCACGTCGGTGACGCGCCGGTACTCCACAGGGGTGATCTGATCGAACGGCGAAAACACAGACGTAAAAGCAACATTCACCCATACATCGATGGGTCCGAATGTTCGCTCGGCCGTCTCGGCAGCGGCATCGCACTGCTCGGGGTCGGCCACGTCGGTCGGTATGACGTATGCCTTGCCGCCCGCCGCCTCGACGTCGCGGGCCGCCGCGGTCAATCCCTTCGCGCCCCGCGCAACCAGGCCGACGTTTGCGCCCCGCACGCCGAATGCCGCTGCCGTAGCGCGCCCAATACCGCCACTGGCTCCAGTGACCACAACGTTCTGACCCGGGCGGGCGACTTCGGCACGTCTCACGGGTGTCGTGGTACCCGTAATAGTTGTCGTTATTCGTTGTCGAAACCTGTGACTGTCCGTATAGGACCGGTGAGCCGCACACTACGCATCCGGTCGGTTCACGTCCTTGGTTGCGGGCCCCGCGGATTCGCCGGCCTGACCGTTGCCTGTCGTAGCGTCCAGCCAGGTGTCGACACCGGGACCAAGGACGACGGCGTGGTCGGGTGCCAAAAGCGCTCCGCGGGATAGCGCCGGCAATGCGGGTTCTGAGGTGCGGACCCGGCGGTCATCGCCTTGCCCCGCAAGTAGCTTCGATTCCAGCTCGGGTAACCGGATGACTTCCGGGCCACTACTTTTACCCGGGAAAGACTCGTCCGAACGCGCGAATCGGCGCCGGCGGCAGGCGGAGAGAGCGATCACGGCACGGCGTGATCCGTTGACCAGGCGAGAGTTTGCGGATCGCGCCTCGACCGTTTGGCTGGCTGTCCGTTGGGAAGTCGTTACAAGCGAGCGAATTGATCGACGTGGCAGGCGATTTGTCTGCACCGTTCGCAGTACACACGTGAGCCGATCAATCGATTCGCGGTCAGGCGAGCGTGAGTTCAATAACTCCGAGAGGGAGGATCGAATTATGGGCGAGCACAACAGTGGCCCCGAAGAAGGAATCAAGGGAGCCGTCGAGGGCGTCAAGGGCAAGGCAAAGGAGGTCGGCGGGACGCTGATCGGCCGCGACGACGTCGTCGAAGAGGGCAAGGCCCAGCAGGATAAGGCCGACGCGCAGCGCGACGCGGCCAAGAAGGAAGCCGAAGCCGAGGCCGCGCGTGGTGGTGCTGACGCCGCCGAAGAGCGCCAGAAATCGCATCAGTAATAACCCAGGCGTGGATGGGGCCGGCCCAGCGTGGTGTCGGCCCCTTCTGCTGCTCAGAGGTTTCAAACCTCGGCACCGGGCTATACCTGGCAAGGACGCCGTTCATCGGGCGTGCCGGTGTGTTAGCGAGGTAACAGATGGACTTGGTCGGTCGAGCAACCAGTATCGTCGCGTTTTTGCGCGCCGGCTACCCCAGCCGCGTACAGGCACTCGGTTATCTCCCGCTACTGGCGCTGTTGCCGCGTCGCGTTTCCGATGACGAAGTTCGCGAGATCGCCGGCGAACTTGCGTTACGCGGACGTCCGGTCGGAAACACCGATATCGGCGTAGAGATCACCCGCAGCATCCACGAGATGCCTTCGCTCGAAGACATCGGGCGGGTTCGGCGGCGGCTCATCGCGATTAGGCGGCCCAGCACCCCGACCGGGGGCGCTTGAACCGCCCGCTTTTGCACCAGAGTGCTTTTGCAACAACACTATTCGGCAACAAAACTATTCGTAGGGCGGATACCCCGCGGATTTGAGTGTCCGTGCTAGGTGAGCGGCGTTGCGTGCGGCCGCCGCAGTCGCCGATGCCACCGCTTCGGGGATCTCATCGAGATCGTTGTAGTCGGTTGCTTCCATCGCCGCGCCATTCCAATAGGTACAGCCCTGTGCGGGAATGCTGTAGCCAATGTCGTTAAGCGACTGGAACAGGTCGGCAACGGTCTTGTGCGCGCCGTCCTCGTTGCCGACCACGCTGACGATCGCGACCTTGCCGGCCAGCGAAGGTCGGCCCTGTTCATCGCTGTTCGACAATTCGGCGTCGAGGCGTTCCAGCACCCGCTGCGCCACGCTCGACGGGTGACCCAGCCACACCGGGGTGCTCAGTAGCAAGATGTCCGACTCGAGGACCTGGCTGCGAAGCTGAGGCCACTGATCGCCGTCGCCCATGTCGGGCTCGACGCCGGGGGCGATGGCGTAGTCCACACACCGCACCGCGGCACACGCGACATCCTCGTCCCGCAACGTGGCGAAGACGTGCTCGGCGATCAGCTCGCTACTGGACGGCGCCGGACTGGGTTTCAGGCTGCACACCAAAGCCAGAGCTCGTAGCGGTGTCTGCGACATAGCTAGGTCCTACCCGCTCGCCGGGGTGCGAAACGGCACTCAGGCACGGTCGAGGTTGACCACCAGGGGCCGGTGGTCGGAGATCGGCATCGGCTTGGCCTCGGCCGCACCACCGCGCAGGTTGCGATCATCGGTCAGGATGTGGTCGAGCTGGCGGGCGGGGGCATCGGCGGGAAACGTCCGGGCTGTGGCCAGTGGTCTCATGCCCGACCAGCGACGCACTGTCGGGGGCGTCATGTTGAGGTCGCCGATCAGCAACCGCGGACCCGGAAAACCACGTAAATCGCGGACCAGCCGGCGCAGCTGACGACGGTTCCAGCCGGGCACGAAGGACAGATGCGTGTTGGCCACTGTCAGCGGACCCAGCGGCGTGTCCAGCCGGGCAATGACGGCCGCCCTCGGTTCCTCGTCGACGATCATCACCCGGTTTGGCCCGGGCAGATACATCGGAAATCGCATCGGAATCCGGGGCAGTCGCACCACTTGCCAACTGGCGGCAGGGAACCGGGACAGCAGCGCGATTCCGTACGCCGCGGTCCCGGGTTGTTCATCGCCGGTCGCCGCCATCCAAGTCGCGCCGGGAGTGCCCGAGATCGCGGCCACAAACCGATGCTCCACCGCTCCCATCGCCTCGGCGGCCAATGCGGTGAGGTCGGCGTGCGAGGACCGCGCCTGACCGCAGTCGACTTCCTGCAGGGCCAGCACATCGGGATCCAGCTGGCGGACGCAGTCCCGCAACCGCTGCGGGTGCACACCGTCGCTCACGGTGCGGCCTTGCAGGATATTGAAGGTCGCAACGCGCATAGGTGTCCGATACCCACTTTCGGCTAGCGGGCTCCGGGTACCTCTTCGCGCGCCGCCACCGCCCGACCGTCACTCGTGTCGAACACTTCGACGACGACGTCGGGGTCGCGGTAACGACCCAGCGATATCAGCCCTGGTGTTCGCGCGATGATGGCGTGGGCCGCGTCGCCGTTGAGCAGATAGTCGGCCACGGGGTGGCGCCAATGTGCGGCAACCACATTCGTGCCAGGCTGCAACCGAACGCATTCGCGTTCCAATGCCCCTGCTAGCGCATCGGCCTCGAGGTAGTAGGCGACCTCACTGAGCACGACCAGATCGAAGGGGCCTGGCGGCCATGCCGCGTCGAGAGGAGACCGGGCCAGCGTCACGCTGTCCCGGCAATCCGCTTGCCGGAGCCGCACATCCGCGCTATGCAGGGCCGCTTCTACCACGTCCACCGCGGTCACCCGATCGCAACGCTGCGCTAGCTGCGCGGTCAACGTGCCGATCGAGCAGCCGGGCTCGAATGCGTGCCGGTATCGGCTATTCGGCAGCATGGCCAAGGTGATCGCGTACTTGCGCTGTTCGTACCATCGCGTCGACAGCTGCCACGGATCGTTGGCGTCGGCGTACATCTGGTCGAAGTAGGCGTCGGGGAGTCGCGCGCTCACCGCAACAGCACCTCTCCCACCGCCATCAGCCGCGGCAGCACGTAGGTGGGCAGCACGGGCGGTGAGCCGGCGCTCGACTCGAATTGACTGCGAAAGCAGCGCGCGGCATGGCGTTTGCGCGCAACCGCCCAGTCGGGCGCGGGCACCGTGAGCGCACGATCCCATGGCACCACCGGATCGTTGGGGATCGCCCAGTGCCACATCCAGATTGGATACTCCAGCAGCAAGGCGTCCGCGCGCGCGCAGGCGGTGGCCGCGGCGCGCCCGACGGATTCGTGATCGGGATGCCCGTCCCCTCGCCAAGTAGCCGCACACCAGGTACCGGGCGCCATGGCGCCTAGCGTCTCGGCGAGTACGTCGGCCAGTTGGTCCTCGTGTTGGGCCAGCTGACCGTCCGGAAAGCGCAGCGACTGCGGCGGTGGCACTCCTAGAGTGCTCGTTGCCCTGCGCAGTTCGTGCTGCCTGGTGGTCGCCATGCGGGTTCGGTCTAGCGGCGTCGCGCCCGGATGCGCCGCGCCGCCGTCACTGACGGAGACGACCTGGACTTCGACACCTAATGCGACGAGTTGGGCGATCGTGGCCCCTATCCCGAGAGTTTCGTCGTCGGGGTGGGGCGCGACCACAACCAGGCCCGGGCATTCGGCGAGATTTAATGGCGCCAAGGGATTCTCGTGCAACGCGGCCAGCCATACCGGCGCCGGTGTGCCGCTGTGGGTCAGCGGCTTGGCGGCAAACCTCGCGCAATTGCTCGTCGAAAGGGTTCTCACGTTGCCCTCAGTGCTGCTGCCCAGCGAGGCGCCCGAGCGCTGCCAGATCGCGCTCCGCGTGGCTTTGCCGTATGTAGATGCTCAAGTCCGCTACCCGCTGCGCGTGCCGACCGTCCTGACACAATGGCCCCGGGCCCAGCGCTCGGCCGGTGCGGGTAATGGCCTCGTCGGCAGCGTGTTCCACGACTGCGCGGACGCGGCGAGCGAGTAGTTGTGCGCTATCGGCTCGGTCGAAAGGGTCGGCGTCGACCTGGGCTGCCGCGGTGGTCAGCATTGCGTCGCCGGCCGCAAGTGCGGCGTCGACGGCGCCCAGGTGCGCTAATGAGTAGGCGTCTGCTGATTCGCTTGCGGCGCAGCGGTATAGCGGCTCGGCAACTCTGCGTGCGCCGCCAAGCCAGCAAGCGGCGACGCCGATCGCGCCGTGCCAAAATCCGGGCCGGCTCAAGTAATCACCGGGTTCGCCGATGGCGACCGCCGGAGCGTTGCTGAATTGCACCGGCCGGGTGTCACTTCCGGCCATCCCGGCGTTCCACCACGTGGAAGGCAACGCCTTGACCGCGGGGTTAACGATCTTGATTGCAAACAATCCCCGGCTGCCGTCGTCCAGCCGGGCGGTCACCAGTGCATGACTGCAGAACCCGGCTCCCGAGCACCAAACCTTGGTCCCGTTCAGCGTGAACGCGCCCTGCGCGTCGGTAGCCGTCACTACCGCATCGGGTGATTCGGCCGCCCACACACCCCAAAGCTGACCGAGCTCGGGGGGTTTGCCGCCCAGCTCGTGGAGGATCGCGACGGCGTCGACGTGGGCCTCGACGATCCGGGCCGCGACGATGTCTTCTTCGGCCAGCAGGGACAGGCGCCGCCAGCGTTCCAGCGTGTGTCCCGATGCGGGCAGCGGCAACTCGAGTCGTCCCGAGTCCAACCAATGCTTGATCAATCCCGCCGTCACGCGCAATCACCCGCCACTGATCTCCCCAGTTGTCTCAAGTAGTGCGCGAATCCGAACGGGGCCCGAGCCTTCGTTCGCGCCGATGTGATAACCGACAATTGGGCGTCGCGGTGAATGCGGTAGCCGGCCGCCTCGAACCGCTCGACCAAGTCGACATCCTCGCCCGAGGACACTGCGCGAAAGCCACCGACCCGCCAGTAGGCGCTGGCGCTGAAGCCCATGTTGGCGCCGTGGACGTGGCCGTGCTGGCCTTCCCGATCCGTCTGTTCCGCCGTGTAAGCCTGCGTATAGCGGTCGATGACGGCGGGGGAATGCTGGCGCCAGTTGGTGATACGCACTACGCCCAGCACCATGTCCGCGCCCAGCTCCAGCTGATGGATCAGCCAACCGGGGTCCACCCGGCTGTCCGCGTCGGTGGTGGCGTACCAGCACCGGTCGCCGACTTGACACAGCGAGCGGCCGTATCCGAACCCCACCGCCCGCGCGGCACCCACATTGTGGACATCGACGCTGACGAAATGCACATCCGGCCCGTACTGTCCGGCTAGCCTCGCGCTTTCATCGTCGCTGGCATCCAAGATCACGACTATCAAGACGGGAATCGGCACGCATAGGTCACTCGTCAATACCGCACGTAGGCAGGCAGGGAGATCGGCCCTTTCGTTGTGGGCGGGAACCACTACGACGGCGCGATCGTAGCTGCGAAGTGCTGGCGCTGACATACCTGGCGATTGCCCAATCCGCCGTTCCTTAAACAGGCTTCAAACGACGCTCCGTCAAGGTTGTGTACCCCTTCGGGCGGGTATGACCAAGTCACGATGGCTCCTTCGGAGAACCCGGCAAATTCACAGGACTCCCCAGCACAACTGCGCGAGGCGCTGCGGAGCGCCGCGTCGGCGCTCAAGGAGAACGGTCCGCGCTTCGCGTTGGCCGGAAGTTACGCGTTGTGGGCTTACGGTGCACCCGAGCCCAGTCACGACGTCGACTTGGTGGTTGCCGAATCCGACGTAGAGACCGCCGCCGCGACCCTGCGCGATGCGGGATTTGCCATCGAAAAGCCCCCGGAGGACTGGTTGTTCAAGGCCCGCAACGGCGAGGCGCTCGTAGATGTACTGCACCGATTGAATGGCGAACCGGTGGTGCCGGCCACCCTCGACTGTGCCGTGCGGCGCGACGTGTTGGCAATCGCGATGCCGGTATTTCCGCCCTCCATGGTCGTGATCCAGAAATTGCGCGCCCTCAACGAGCATCACTGCGACTTCGCGAAACTTCTCCCAGGCGTCCGCGCGATCCGTGAACACCTGGATTGGGATCGCATCACGAAAGAGACCGGCGACAACGACTACGCGGTCGCTTTCCTGGTTCTGGTAGAACGGCTAGGCCTTACCGGCTGACTGAGTCGGGTGGATCAGTGGTTGCGCAGTTTGGCGACCAGCTTGTCTTTCGTCAGGCTCGAATACCCGGACATACCAAGCTTTTTGGCGCGCTTCTTCAGCTCCGGCACCGTCCAGTCGGAGTAGGAGCCGGATTTGCCGCCCTTGCGGCCGACTGAGGACTTTCCCCGCGCCGCAGCGGCGTTGGAGATCCGCGCGGACTTTTCTTCCGAGTTGCCCTGCTTGCGCAGTTCGCGGTACATCTTCTCGTTCTTGATCGACGGGTTAGGCACGTTGGTCACCTTCCTATAATCGATGCGACACTTTGGCGAGAATTCCCCGCGATGTGGGGGTGAAACCCAGCTGGGGGCGATCGCTAGCCGGCGCAAACTCCGGGCGACCACGCACCTATGCATCACCCTCGTGGTTACCTACCCTTGATAGGGGTAGTCGAAAGTGGTGATCCGGGCGACCAGCAACGACCTTCACGGCGTAGTAGCTATCGGTGCCTCGGCGGGAGGCGTCGAAGCACTGTCGAATCTGGCCGCCGGATTGTCGACTGATTTGCCGTACTCATATTTGGTGACCTTGCACATCCCCGCCGGTGCGCCGAGCATCCTGGCGCGCATCATCGACCGAAGCGGGCCGCTCCCCGCTGCCGCCGCCGAGGACGGCGAGAAGCTGGAACAGGGGCGTATCTACGTCGCCAGTCCGGACCGCCATTTGCTCGTTCTCGATCATCGTGTCGTGCTGTCGCAAGGACCGACCGAGAATGGCCACCGCCCGGCGATCAACGCGTTGTTCCGCTCGGTTGCGTTGGCGTTCGGCCCCCGCGCCGTCGGAGTGCTGCTGTCCGGTGTGCTCGACGACGGCGTACTGGGGTTGGCAGCGATCCGTTCCCGCGGTGGAACGACGATCGGTCAGTCGCTTGACGACGCGCTTTTCCCGGCTCTGCCAGGAAAGGCGCAGGATGCGGGTGTGCTGGATCAACAGGCCGCGGCGACCGAAATCGGCGACGTGCTAAGGCTGCTGTCGCGGCGGGAGATCAAGGAGCCGACCATGGAGCACGATGCCCGGATGGAGATGGAGAACCGTATTGCCATGGCGGACAGATTCTCCACGAGCTTCGACACCCAGGAATTAGGCCCGGCGTCCGGATATTCCTGTCCGGACTGCAACGGATCGCTGGTGTCGGTCGGAGAGGGCCACTTTCGTTGCCGTGTTGGTCACGCCTGGTCGCCCGATTCGCTGTTGGCCGCTCGCGACGGTGAAGTCGAAGGCGCGCTCTGGGTAGCCCTGCGCAGTCTGCAGGAAAAGGCAAAACTCGCGAGGCAATTGGCCGATAGCGTCGGTCACGGTCCGCTCTTCTCGCGCTACAGCGCCCAGGCCGAGGAAACCGAACGCGCGTTGGCGATACTTGGCGCGCGGCTGACGGCTACCGGGTCACGACCGAGTGAGTTCGGTGATGCCGGTGGCTGAGTCACTCGTCGAAGTCGACGCACATCGCCATCAGGACACGGTGATCCTGACCGTCGCCGGGGCACTGGATGGCACCACTTATCGGCAGCTCCGTGATGCGGTGATCAAGGCCGCTCTGGACGAGCCGTGCGCCGTGATTGTCGACGTCAACGATCTGTCCGCTGCCTCCGACTCTGCATGGTCGGTGTTTACCAGCGCTCGCTGGCACGTCAGCATCTGGCCGGACGTACCGATCCTGCTGGTGTGTGAAGACCAGCAGGCGCGCCACGCCATCACGGCGAGTGGCGTTTCCCGGTACGTGCCGGTATATCGCGACCGCAACTCAGCGATGAACGCCGCCGCAGACCGTTCGCTTGACGGCCGCAAGCGGGCGCGGACCCAGCTTCCCGCAAGAGCGGTCAGCGTCGGTCTGGCCCGCGCCTTGATCGCGGAGTGGCTTACCGCGTGGAGCCAGCGCCATCTGATCCCGATTGCGGGAACCGTTGCCACGGTGTTCGTGGAAAACGTCCTGGATCACACCGACAGTGCACCAGTGTTGATTGTCGAGAGCCATCGAGACACCGTCACTGTGGCGGTGGAGGATGGCAGCCGGGTACCGGCGGTCAGGCTCGAAACCGAAAGCGGCGCCGAAGCGTTGTCGGGGCTGTCCATCGTCTCCGTCCTTTGTCGGGCCTGGGGGAACACCCCAACGTCATCCGGCAAGACGGTGTGGGCCGTGGTTGGCCGGGAAAACCAGCTCTAGCCTCGCGAGTACTGTTCAAGTCCTGCGGCTGCTGACCTCGACGGGGATCTCCATGGACGACACTATCGACGAGTCCTTCGAGGCTCTATTGCGTTACATGCGGGATTCCCGCGGCTTCGACTTCACCGGCTACAAACGCACCTCCTTGATGCGCCGCGTGCGCCATCGGATGGACCACGCTGGATACACCTCCTACGAGGAATACCTCGATGTTCTGCAAGCAAGCTCGGACGAGTTCGCTGCGCTATTCAACACCATCTTGATCAATGTCACCGCGTTCTTCCGGGACCCAGAAGCCTGGGATTTTGTCAGCGAGGAGGTCATTCCGCGGATGCTGGCCGAGCGCGGTCCCAGCGACCCGATCCGGGTGTGGAGTGCGGGATGCGCCTCCGGACAGGAGGCCTACACCCTGGCCATGCTGCTCGCCGAAGCGCTCGGGCCCGATGCGTTCCGGCAGCGAGTCAAGATCTACGCCACCGACATCGACGAGGAAGCGCTTGGCGAGGCGCGCGCCGCATCCTACGACGCCAGGGCGGTCGAGTCGGTGCCCCCGGATTTGTTGGCGCGCTATTTCGAACAGGTCAACGGACGCTACATATTTCACAAGGATCTGCGGCGCAGTCATATTCGGCCGCAACGATCTGGTCAAAGATGCGCCAATTTCGCGGGTCGACCTACTGGTGTGCCGCAATACCTTGATGTATCTGAATGCCGAGACGCAGCGAAACGTGCTGGGGCGCTTGCATTTCGCACTAGGACCGCAGGGAACGCTGTTTCTTGGGCACGCGGAGATGCTGTTGAGTCACAGTGACCGGTTCACTCCGCTGAACCTCAAGAACCGGATCTTCCGCAAGACGGCCGGGACTCACGGCGGTGTCGACCGCTTCGACCCGGCGGCGGCGTTCTATGATCGCCACGGCGAGTTGCCGGGTCTGACCACGGTGCGCGAGTTGGCTTTTCGCGCCAGTCCGGTGGCCCAGATCGTGGTCACCGGCGAGGATACCGTTGCGATGATCAATCAACAGGCGGAAAGCGTCTTCGGCCTATCAGCCCGCGACATAGGCCGGCTACTGCGCGATCTGGAGGTTTCCTATCGTCCGGTCGAACTGCGTGCCTACCTCGAGCAAGCGAAGGTGGAGCGCCGTTCCGCGCGCATTCCGGACGTCAAATGGCAGCGACCGGGCGCGGATACGGTCTGGTTCGAGATCCATGTCAACCCTCTCGTCGATGCCGAAAATGGCCTGCTAGGCGTGTCGATCGTCTTCTTCGACGTCACCGGTACGCGCGCCCTGCTGGACAAGGTCGTCCAGACCAATCGGCAGCTCGAGGCGGCCTACGAAGAGCTGCAGTCGACCAACGAAGAACTCGAGACCACCAACGAAGAACTCCAATCCACGGTGGAGGAGCTCGAGACCACCAACGAGGAACTGCAGTCAACCAACGAAGAACTCGAGACGATGAACGAGGAGTTGCAGTCGACCAACGACGAGCTGCACACCATCAACGACACACTGCGCGAGCGCAGCCTCGAACTAGACGACGCCAAGGACTTTCTGGATTCACTGATCAACTCGGTCCAGCTGGGGATGGTCGTGGTGGACCGGGAGATGAAGGTGATCGTGTGGAACCGGGGCTGCGAGGACCTCTGGGGGTTGCGTGCCGACGAGACGACCGGGACGCGGTTGACTTCGCTTGACATCGGGTTGCCGCTGGAGACCGTGCGGGCCGTTGATCGGTAGTGCGTTCGTCGACCAGGACAGCTTCGGTGAAACGACGATCGACGCGGTCAACCGACGTGGCCGTCCGGCCCAGGTGCGGGTCACGTGCACCTCGTTTCGCTCGGCCGATGGAGTTGTCGGGGGAGCGCTGCTATTGATGGAAGTCACTGGCTAGCAGCAGCGTTCGTGATCACTTGTGCCGATGCGCCGCTGCGTGCATGGCGGCCTGCCGGGCCTGTTGGGCACGGCGGATGGACTCTTCCGCCCGGCGTTGTGCGATTGCCACCGTCTCTGCCGTGGCGCCGAACCCGGCGGCCAGATCCTGGCGCCTGCGCCGGAGTTCGGCGGCGCGCAGCCGCGCGGCTTCGGCGCGGATAGCCGCGCTGCCGATGGCGCGGTCGACTGATAGCTGGGTCCGACCGTTGTGCTGGGCATCAGTCATCTCACCGGTTTCCGTCGGCTCCCCTCCTGCAGGCGTCATCTTGCGCCCCGTTTTCGGTGGCGGCGTCCCGAAAGAATTGGCGGTCTCGCCTGCGTCCGATACGGACGGTAGTGGCGCGCCTTCGACGATGCGGGCCAGGACGCCACCGATGTCGTGAACGGGCAAAACCAGATCCGCACCGGCCTTGGCCGCGGCGATCGGCATCGACGGGTAGTGAGCGGTCTCGGGGCTCTGGGCGATGACGATGGCGCCGGCCCGTTTCATCGCCGCCACACCCTCGGCGCCGTCCCGGCCGGAGCCCGACAACACGACCGCCAGTGCCCGTGGGCCAAACGAGCTCGCCACCGATGCCAGCAGCACGTCGAAGCGGCGCTCTGCGAGCGACGCCATTGTGCGCAGCCTGCACGAACGGTTCGGCATCAATTCGATATGCATGTCCGGCGGGCATACGAGCACATGACCATGTTCAACCACTTGTCCGTCGCGCGCCCAGCTCACCGGGTGTGCCGTCGACCTACGCAGAATCGTCGGCAGCACGCTGGACTGCCCGCCGAGGTGCTGTTGTATGACGACCGCCGCCCCGAATTCGGCCGGCAGGGCGACCAAGACCGCCGACAGTGCGTCCAAGCCACCGGCCGAGGCCAGCAGGACCACCAGTTCAACTTGTGGTCGGTGGCCATTCGTCGTCATGTGTTCAGTGTCCACCCGTCGGCGGCGGCACTGCAGTCCTCATAGCGTCGCGCAGCGAGCCTGTGGCCAACTTGCGAAGCATCCGGGTCGCCGGCGAAGCACCCGGAGCTTTCGCGTTTACCAAGCGCCGATGTGGGTACGGCCTCCTGTCGCGAGGAGGCGGTATGCACCGAAGATCTCAACGAGGAGTTCGGTAGCGGGTCTACGAAGGGACTTGTCGTGAGGATCGCGATCGTCGCAGGCGACGACTTCATCGGTGACGACCCCGCCCTGCTCGGCGGCGCCCTCAGCGTCCAAGGGCATGACGTCGGAGTTTACGTCAGGCAAGGAGACCGGCGTCCGGCGCAATCGCGCAGCGATCGGGGATATCGCATCGTTTCGGGGTGCGTCGGCCCGGCCGCGGCGCGATCGGCCGCGGACATGCTCCCGTTCGTTGGGGATTGGGCGGCCAAACTCGAAAGGTGCTGGCTATCTGATCAACCCGACGTCGTGCACGCATTCGGGTGGTTGGGCGGGCTGGCGGCTCAACTGGCCGCGCGCCGAGAAGCCTTGCCTACGGTGCAGACTTTCCAGGCCTTGGCCGCGCTGTCGCAGTCGTATCCGGATGCCACTGCGGCCAAAGGCATGGAACAACAGCGCATCGAGTCGCTGTTGGCACGGAATGCAAGATGGGCAACCGCGGAGTGTAGTGCCGAGCCCGACGTGCTGGCCAGGTTGCGTCATGGCCGCGAGCGGGCGTCGGTCTTCTGCGGCGGTATCGACGTCGAGCAATTCGCTCCTACAGGCCCGGTGCTTGAGTGCACCGACCCTCACCGCATTCTATGCGTGGCACCAAATCCGTTGTTAGATAATGGTTTTGATATTGCCGTCAAGGCTTTGCCCAGGGTTCCGGCCACGGAGCTCGTCTTCGCGGAAACCGGGGCGACCAACCGGGCCCACGACCAGGCGCGGGCGAAGCTAAGGCGTCTCGCAAGAGAGCTACGGGTGGCTGACCGGGTACGGTTCTCCGGTACCGTTCCCGGCGACGAGCTGCCGATGCTACTGCGATCGGCTGCGGTGCTCGTGTGTACGCCGCGACAATCGCAACGTGCGACGCCCGTATTGCAGGCCATGGCCACTGGACTCGCAGTCATCGCGTTGCCCGTCGGTGCCCTAAGTGACATCGTCGTGGACGACGTCACCGGGATTGTGCTGTCGGCTGACAATCCGGTCGAATTGAGCGCCGCGTTGAGAAGCGTTCCAGTGCAAAGTTTTCGCTGTAAGAGCATGGGCGCGGCGGGCCGGAGCCGGGCGCTGTCGCGCTACACGTGGCGTCGGATCGCGCTGGATTCGCTGGCCATCTATGGAAAACTCAGCTCAGCACGCGTGCTGTGCCGAACGCGGCGCGGCGCAACCGAAGAGGTCACACGGTGAGGGGGGGCGGTCTTTCGGTACGCTCGCTCTACTGAAGGTGAGATGATGACGAGCATCACCGAAAACACGGCCCACGGTGCGTCCGACGACGTAGCCGGTGGATTATTCGATTCGATCAACGCCGACCTCGGTGCTGCCGATGATCCGGGCAGATTATCCCGACCGGTCGCGGTTCGTCATGAGCAGTTCCGCACGTTCGATCCTGAAAGCGCACGGCCCTTTTTTAGGGCCGCCTACGTACCCGGCTGGGAGATCGTGAGCATCGGCAAACGCGCGGTCGTCAAGCACCGGCGTTGCGATGTGGGTTCGATGACGCTCGACGAAGTCGTAATCCAGGGCCGGGCCAGCTACGAGATCCCTGGGGCCGAACGTATTCTCGTGATCCAGCCTCGCGCCGGTTCGTTGATCACCAGCGCAAGTCCACTGCCCGAGCAGCAGTCCCCGGTGCTCGTCGCCGACGGGATGTCCTGCGGGCTGCACGTGGATTCCGCCCGATTCGATGTCGTTTGCATCGCCGAAGATACGTTGCGCAAGGCCGCCGCCGATCTGCACGCGCCGCTGCCGCAGAAGATCCGGTTCCTGGATCGGTGGCCACGTTCACAAGCCGCCGCGCGCGCCTGGCATCGGGCACTGGATTACGCTTCCGCCAGCCTGTCTTCGGCGGACACCGTCCAGCAGCCGTTGATCGCTGCATCCGCAGCCTCGGTGTTGGCGACCGCCCTGCTCGAGTGTTACCCGTCCAACCTGACGGCGGCCAGCGATGCGCTGAGCAATCCGGCGATTCCGGAAGCACTCAAGGACGCAGTGTCGTTTATCCACTGCCACGCTGCCAGTGACGTCGGCGTCCACGAGGTCGCGGCCGCAGTGCATCTCACGCCCAGGGCAGTGCAGTATCTATTCCGGCATCAGCTCGACACCACTCCGACGGGGTATCTGCGTCGCGTGCGGCTGCATCGTGCGCATCTGGACTTGATGGCGGGCGAGCGCGCTGCGACCACTGTCACCGAGATCGCGCACCGGTGGGGATTCATCCATACCGGCCGGTTCGCGGTGCTCTATCGGCAGACCTACGGCGAGAGCCCACACACCACGCTCAGACAATGATCTGATGCGTTCAGTGGCGATCAATCATGCCGTTTTGGCCAGAACCGGCCGCTGAGATGCGCTGCCGCCCTTGGCTACGCGTCGGATCAGCGCACGAGTCGCCTTTTCCAATATCTCCTGGGCGGCATCGGGACGGCGCGCGCGGGCGGCTCGCTGGGTGGCCGCGGCGATGGTGAGTCCCCGTTGGTAACCGGTGACGACCCGCGGATCCACATACGAGCCGCGGGCTACCGCGGGGGTGTTGCCCAGCTCCTCGGCGACCTCTCTCATCACCGCCGCCTCGACGCGTTTGACCACGCGTTGCGACACAGGAGGATCCGCGTCGGTGAATGCGGCGGCCGCCAACACCGTCCCGTGCCAGGTCCGCAGGTCTTTGACCGTGAATTCGTCGCCGACGAGCTCCTTGAACCGGGTATTGAGGTCCTCGGCCCGAATGTCGACCCATTCGGATGCGTTGCGGTACACCAGTAATCGTTCGCCGCGTTGGCGACGTCGCATCAGTGAACGCACCGCGCGAACCAATTCGGCGTCTTCGACCTGCACGGTGCGCTGCACGCCGCTCTTGGCCGGGTAGTCGAAGTCGACCGTGTCGCGACGCACGGTCACGTGGTCACACAACAACGTGGCGATGCCGTAGGACTCGTGTTCCTCGGCGTATTGCTCGCCGCCGGAACGGAAGTAGCCACGGTCCAGCAGGCGCAACCCCAGCGCCAACACGCGTTCCCGCGACGCACCTCGGCGGGTGAGGTCGGCCATAATTCGAGCCCGGAAATCCGGTAACCGGGCGGAGAGGTCCAGGACCCGGTCGAACTTCTCCTCGGCTCGTTCCTGCTGCCACGCGGAATGGTAAAGGTACTGACGGCGACCGGCCGCGTCGGTGCCGACGGCCTGGATGTGGCCATTGGGGTGCGGCGAGATCCACACCTTCTTCCAGGCCGGCGGAATCACCAAGTCCCGGATCCGCTGCAGGGCGGCATCGTCGGCAAGCAGGTCGCCGTCGGGGGCGTAGTAAGCAAAGCCGTTGCCCCGGCGTTTGCGGGCGATCCCCGGCCCGCTGAGCATGCTTCGTCGTAGCCTCATCTTCACCTCCCAGTCCCATTGGCTGACTGGGAATTACCCGCACACGGGACAGTTCACACCGGCCATCCGCGAACGCAATACGACCCGCCACGGCGGTGTGGCGGGTCGTATGCGGGCGGAATCAGCCGGCCATGAACTCGTGGTAAGCCGATTCCAGATTTCCCGGCAGCGCCGATATGTTGCACGCGCGCTCGGTTTCGCCGATCGGCGCGAGGATCCCACGCAGGTCGGTGTACTCCTGCGGGTGCGCGGTGAAGTAGCCGCGCAGGCTGGAGGCGGCTTCCGCACGCGGCTGCCCGTACGCGGCGCTGACTACCTGGTTTGCGCCCGGGTGCGCCGCGAGATACTGCTCTGCGGCACCCTGCACCGAAGAAACCGTGGCGTTGACACCCGCGGGGCTGCAGTCGGGGGCGGCGGCCGCCGACGGCGCGGCGACGAGGCCGATAGCCGTTCCCCCGAGCAGGCAGCCGGCGCTGACGCCGGCGACTCGCCGACGCGCGACGATATTGCTGAACTTCATGAGTTTTTGTGCCCTTCGAATCGATCCGAATTGATTCGCGGGGACTCCCGATTCCCCGAAGTCCAAGGTAGCTGAGCCGATCGTTGGCAACGCTGGACCGACGCAGGCAGCTAACGGTCGCCTCGACGGACATTCTGACCGCGAGCGAGCCCTGGCAGTCAGAATTTGCACGTTGTGACCAAATCGTGACCAACTCAAACGGGTGCCAGCAAAATCCCCCTTAGTGATCTGACCCGTCCCGATCGGGGCGATCCATGCTGTCGCAAAGATATCCGTTGTTGCCAGCTGTCACGCGCTCGTGAGTGGACACGACCGGCGACTAGCATGGCTTCGGGTCGTTGCCGGTACTGCCAGGCGGGAGTTCTGATGGTCGAGATTCACGTGGAACGGACGATCGCAGCACCGGTGGACCAGGTCTTCGACTGGCTGAGCGACCCGGCCCACCTGGCGGCCGCACCGTTGGCGCTCAAGGGGTATTGGGCCAAAGGCACGTCGGGCCCGGGCCCGGGCGCGCTGCGCGAGGTGATCGGCGTCGGCACCTTCTTCCGGGAAGAGCTCACGGCCTACGACCGGCCGCACAGCTATAGCTACCTGATCGTCAAGTCGATCCCGCCGTTCAACCACGACGGCGGCACCCTGACGTTCACGGCCGCGGGCGATGTGACGCACGTCGACTGGCTGACCAATTACACGCATCCGGCCGCGGCGGGCGGCAAGGTGCTGGAGGCGGTCAGCCGGCGGCTACTGCGTGGGAGTTTCCTCGCGATCCTCAACGCATGCGCGCAGGCGCTGGAGAAGTAGCATCGAGTTCTGCCGTAGCGCAATGCTTTAGCCCTTATCAACGATGCGGGCCAACCGAGTTCGCCAGTATTGAACCGATCACCACCGCGACGATGATCAGCCCCAGGGCAATGGTTGGCCAGACCCACATGACCCGTTTGCGTGCCGCCGCGATGATGATGCCCCCGACGCCGACGATCGCGGCGATCCCGATGCCTCCCCACGCCACGGCATAAGCCCAATCGAGAGCCGATGTGTCGCAGTTGTTGGCCGTGCAGGAATCGGTGGCCATCACGAAAAAGAAGGAAAACGACACGGTTACGACCCCGGCTATCGCGGCGAGCACGAACATGATGGCTGTGGCGATGGTGTCGCTCTTCGAGCGCTGGTTTGTCTGCAATGCCGTCATGTATCAGCTATGCCCAATCGCCGCCTCAGTAATCGCGCGCCAAGGCCGCAACCATGACTTCGACCTGTGCGCGGTTGAGCGTGGTGACGCTGCCGTCCGTTAGCCCGAGAACCCGGTCGACGGCCAACCCGTGCAGCTTGCATCTGTCGGTCAATACGTCGATAGCGTGCTGTCTGGCGGGCTCGTCGGCGGCGTCGATGATCTGCACCACATTGGAGTTCAGGCGCGCGGCCAGGCCCTGAATCATGTCGGCCACACCTTCGGCGTCGAACGTGTGGAAGGTGCCTTCGGCCACTCCATCGGCGATCAACCGGGTCAGCAGCGGTCGGGTCAGCTCTTCGCTCACCGCGATGATGCGCCCGTACAGGTGGGCGTTTTCGGGCCGCAGCAGCGAAACCATCGCGGCCAGTTGCTCGGGGGTGCCGGTCTGCATCTTGACGTCAAAACCGGCCTGCAGCAGCGTGTTGAGCCGATCGAGGGCGTTGCCGTGGCAGTGCGCGGCCGCCTCTTCGATGAACGCGAGTTGACTGCGGGCGCTGCGCTCGGCCAGCGTCGTGATCAACGCCTCCTTGGACGGAAACCAGTGGTAGAAGGCGCCTTTGGAGACACCGGCATGCGCGATCAGATCGTTGAGGCTGACATTGTCGTAGCCGCGCGCCACGAACAGCGCCGTGGCGCGATCCAGGATCTCGGCACGGCGAATGTCGGGATGCTTAACTACCCGCGGCATCCGCCCGATCCCGCTCGACGGGCTTGGCGATCCAGCCAGCGTAGGTCAGATACAAGCCAACCAACGCGATTCCGGCGAAGATGCCGCGCAGCACCGGAAGGGCATTGTCTTGCAGTGACTTTCCCGCCGAGTCGTAGACATCGGGAATCGCCAGGATCAGGATGCCGCGGATGGCGAGGAACCACCCGAGCAACGACACCAAAACCGCCGCGACACTGCGCCAATATTGGTGAAAGGCAATGATGACGCTGCCCCACATCAGCAGAATCGCCCCGAGCGCCCATTGCCACATCGGATCACGGCTGAATTCGTTCAACAGCACCGGCACCTGTGAGGACGCTCGTACGGCGACGATCGACGGCACGATCAGGAAAAACGGCCCGAACGCCCGCGCGAACATCCGGGTGCGAAGCTGCGAGGGATCTGGCTGGCTCATGGCGACCTCCATGGACGGATTTCAGGACCATAACCGACCATTGGTCGGTTTACAAGACCATCGGTCGGTCAAGCGGCGCACGGGTGTTTGCCCGCGGTCGGGGTATCCCAGGGCAATGGACATCGCCAAGGACATCAAGGACTTCTTGATGACCCGCCGGGCGAGAATCACGCCTGAGCAGGTCGGCTTGCCCACGGGCAGGCGCCGCCGCGTGCCCGGGTTGCGGCGCGCGGAAGTCGCCCACCTGGCCGGTGTGAGCATCGACTACTACACGCAGGTCGAGCCGGGAAATGTGGCCGGTGTCTCCGACGACGTCCTGCATGCGGTGGCCCGAGCCCTGCGGCTCGGCGAGGCCGAGGAAACCCACCTGTTCGATCTTGTTCGCGCCGTCACCGGCAGGGGCGATCGAACCCGACCGGCGCGCTCCGCGGGCACGGCCATGCCCGACGGCGTGCAGGCATTGCTGGACAGCATGGCCACCGCGCCGGCGCTCGTCATCAACGGCCACCTCGATCTCGTGGCCGCCAACGCGCTGGGGCGCGCGCTGTACGCGCCGGTCTTCGCCGGCGCCAAGGCGACGCCGAACCTGGCCCGGTTCATGTTTCTCGACACCGCCGCCGATCAGTTCTTTCTCGATTGGGCTCGCGAGGCCGACGACGTCGTTGCGCTGCTGCGAGCCGAAGCGGCACGTTCGCCCGATTCGGCGGGCGTCAACGGCCTGGTCGACGAGTTGGCGACCCGCAGCGTGCAATTCCGCAGCACCTGGGCCGCGCACAACGTCAAGGCACATCGCCACGGCGTCAAGCGATTCCGGCACCCCGAGGTGGGGGAACTGTCGCTGACCTACAACGTCTTCGACTTCACCGGCGTCGGTGGGTTGTCGTTGGTCGGCCATACCGCCGCACCGTGTTCACGATCTGACGAGGCACTGCGACTGCTCGCCGGCCGGGCGGCATCACGGCTTTGAGTGTTGCGCCATGGCGGGAAAACCGCCGGTGGATTCAAGGTTTGGTTGCAACAGTTGTGTCTGTCGGGGTGGACAGTAGCTTGTTGAGGCGGTTGGTGGGGTTGTCCCAGTTGAAGCGTTTTCGGGGTCGTCCGTTGAGTTCGTCGGCGACGTAGGCGAGGTGTTCGGCGTCGTGCACCGAAAGGTCGGTGCCCTTTGGAAAGTATTGCCGTAGTAGGCCGTTGGTGTTCTCATTGCTACCGCGCTGCCAGGGTGAGTGGGGATCGCAGAAGTAAACCTCGATGCCGGTGTCGATGCTGATGCGGGCGTGGTGGGCCATTTCGTGGCCTTGGTCCCAGGTCACGGTGCGGCGCAAGGTGGCGGGCAGGTCTTTGACCGCGGCGATCATGGCCTCGGCGACGGCCTCGGCGCTACGGGTATGGGGTAGGTGCAGCAGTCGGACATATCCGGTGGAACGTTCAACCAGCGTGCCGATTTGAGAGGCCTGGTCCTTGCCGATGATCAGGTCTCCTTCCCAATGGCCTGGCACGGCGCGGTCGTTAGCTTCGGCGGGCCGCTCACTGATGTTGACCATGCCTTGATACGGCCGCGGCCGTCACCGGCGCGGGCCCGTCGGCGCGGTTTACGCAACGCGCGCCCGGTGCGCAGGCATGTCCTCAGTTCCCGGCGCAGTTCTCCGCGCCCTTGCACGTAAAGCGCCTGGTAGATGGTTTCGTGGGACACCTGCATCTCCGGGCGGTCAGGATAGGTCGCGGTCAATACCCCGGCGATCTGTTCGGGGCTGTACTTGTTGACCAACAACGCTTGCACCTCGGCCCGCAATTGCTCACAGCGGCCCAACTTGCCGGTCTTGGGTCGACGCGCCCGTTGCTCGCTGCGCCGCTGAGCGATGCGCGCCGAGTAGCCCGACTTCGCGTCCCAACCGGCCCGGCGGGCCCTGAACCGATACCGGGCGCGATAACGGCCCACATGCCCTCGCATGACACCGTTGTGGGCAATCTCGCGCATGATCGTCGACGGCGCCCGGCCCAACCGGCGCGCCATCGAACGGATCGACTCACCGTGCGCGGTGCCGATCATGATCTGTTCACGCTCATCCGCCGACAGCCGCGGCCGTCGCTGTCCTTGAGGCTTTGACCATCGTGGATTCACACCACCAAACCTGCGAAACCACTTGCTACCGCACGTCGCCGACACGCCGACCGCCACCCCGGCATCCTCCGAGGACCATCCCGCAGCGATCAAATCCCAATACCGCCGCTGCACCACCAACAACTGAGGCTGACCCGTCATCAACACCCCTAACTACGAAGTGTTGCAACCACCCCTTGAACTCAAGGCCGAAATCCCGGCGTGGACGCGCACTGAAAACCGCGAACGCACACTCGACGTCGCGGCGTGCGGACGGCGACCGGAGACAACGTCGCCGGCCCCGGTCTGGGAGACGACGCGGTCGGGTTGGCGCAAGGTCACCGGGTTGGAAAACTACTGAACACCTTGATATTTCGTGGCTAGTTCGTCAACCGGCGCATCAATTGGTCGGCGGCGTAGCGGCCGCTGACAAAGGCCCCGATCACGGTCGACGGATTCTTGGTGTCGGCGGCCTCGCCGGCCAGGTAGAGCCGGTCGCTGATCGGTTCCCGTAGGCGGCGGCGGTCGTCGATCCCCGAGCCGGGCGCGTGGAACGAGTAGCTGCCGCGCGCGTACGGGTCGGTGCTCCAGCTCGATGTCCGGACCTCCACCGGCGAGATGCCGTCGCCGAACAGTTGGCGAGCGATCGGCAGCGCTCGGGTCGTCACATCGGCGACCGACGACGCCTCCACCGCCCGGCCCCGTTCACCGGCATTGAACGCCACCACGATCGGCCCGGCGTTGCTCGACAGCGTGAACCACTGCGCCCACGCGCCGGGGTCGGTGCCCATGAAGAGGTAAAAGGCGTTGTCCGTCTTCCACGTTCGCCGGTCGAACCGGAAGAAGGTCTTGGACAGCCCGCCGAATCCCAGCGCATTGACCGCACGAGCATGTCCGTCGGGCAGCGGCGGGTCGAAGGCGATCGAACCGGCCTTGAGCACCCCAAGGGGAACGGTGACGATCACGGCGGGCCCGTCGAAGGATTGGTTTCCGGCGTGCACGGTGACGGAGTTCTCTCGCCGGGTGATCGCGGTGACCGGTGTGTTGAGCACGATCTGAAGTCCGTCGGCCAGCAGCTTCGGCAGGGCGTCGTATCCGTTGGTGATCACGGACTGATCGCCGTCGGCGTAATCACCGGTGTCAAACGTCTTGGCGGACAATTGGTCTGCACCGGCCGCGTACTCGTCCTCGATCTCGGTGGCGACGAAGAACGCCAGCTGGGTGCGGTCCGAACTGGAGAGCTCCGCGCGTCGGGCCGCGTCGTCGATGGCGGCCGCGAGGCTGCCTCCGCTGACGCGGTCACAGGCCCGTTCGACGAACTTGCGCCAATGGTCGTCGTCGTAGTCGACCGGCGCCAGCCGACGATCCACTGCGAGCTTCGCCCATCCGTAGTAGTCGGTCGGGATGACCTCGGCATGCGCCTTGCGCGCCAGTTCCATCATCGGATCGTTGGCAGTGCCGTGGATCCAGGACGCGCCCATCTCGATCGGCACGCCCCAGTCGCGGACGGTATGGACGCGGCCGCCGATGCGATCGCGGGCTTCGATCAGGCGGACCGGCCAACCAGCGTCGACCAGGTTGCGCGCGGCAGCCAGGCCGGCCATGCCGGCGCCGACGATCAGGACGGACTGAGTATCGGGTTTGATCTCCGGCGGCGGGTGTGGCGGAGGAGCCGAATGTTGACCAGGTGTGCAGGCAGCCAGCAGCCCGCCAGCGACCGTGCTCATCGTTGCTGTGAGCACCGCCCGACGGGACATCGGGGACATGACAGTTAGCCTCTCACATGGCAAACAGTGCCGTGCCGGGGTTTGCCGGTTAGCTCCAATTTGTGTGCTGCGATTCGGGCGCGCGGGTTTGGTCGAAATTGCATAGTTGGACGCCCGTGCCGTTATAGGATCGGCGTATCCAGAGCGCGGCGACGGGGCCGTGTTCGACGGGGGGAGCTGGCGATGAGTGCTCGGCGAACGACACGCGTGGTTGATCCGCTGCCCGACGTTTTACCGCCGAGCCGCATCCTGAGCGTCCGCGCGGTCGACGGCACTCCACTGCACGCAGAGGTCTTCGGGCCCGAGGACGGTTACCCCATCGTGCTGACCCACGGCATCACCTGCGCGATCCGGGCATGGGCCTACCAGATCACCGCCCTGGCCGCCGATTACCGAGTGATCGCGTTCGACCACCGCGGCCACGGCCGAAGCGGGGTGCCGCGGCGCTGCGGATACAGCCTCAAACACCTTGCTTCCGACCTGGATTGCGTGTTGGAGGCGACGTTGGCGCCGCACGAGCGCGCGGTGATCGCCGGGCACTCGATGGGCGGGATCACAATCGCCGCGTGGTCGGCCCGCTACCGTTACAAGGTCCACCGCCGCGCCGATGCCGTCGCACTGATCAACACGACCACCGGCGATCTGGTCCGCCAAGTCAGGCTGCTCTCGGTGCCGGGCCAACTGTCGTCGGCCCGCTCGCTCGCCGCGCGCGGCCTGATAAACGTGTTCGGCGGAATCCCGATTCCCGGCCCGGCGCTGATCGCCACGCGCTCCCTGATCGCGATGCTCGCGGTCGGCAAGGACGCCGACCCGAGCGCCGCCAGACTCATCCACGACTTGTTCACCCAGACGGCGGCCGCCGGGCGCGGGGGTTGCACGAGGATGCTCGTCGAATCCCTGGGCTCGCGGTACCTGGACCTGACCGGGTTGACGGTGCCGACACTGGTCATCGGCAGCGAAGACGATCGGCTCACGCCGATCGCCGCGTCGCGCGCGATCGCTCGCACCGCGCCCAACGTGTTGGGCCTGGTCGAGCTGCCCGGCGGTCACTGCTCGATGTTGGAGCACCACCGTGAGGTCACCGGCCAGCTTCGGTTACTGGCCGAATCGGTGACGCTACCGATCGCGCAGATCAGCTCATAGCAGGGCGGTGATCTCGGCGGCCGCTCGCAGGCCGGACCGGACGGCGCCGTCGAAGAATCCGGTCCACTCGTCGGCGGTCTCGGTGCCGGCCCAGTGAATAGGCCCGACCGGTTCGCGGAGCCACCGCCCGAACCGCGTCCACGACCCCGGCGGTACCGCCGCGGTCGGGCCGCCCGGAGCGAAATCTTCGGTGCCCCAACGATGATCCGTATAGTCGAGAGGATTGAGCGCCTCGTCGCCGAACAGCGACGCGAAGCAGCGCAGTGCGTCGCGGCGGCGTTGGTCGGAGGGTAAGGAATCGAACGCCCGGGCGTCGACAAAGCCCAACAGGATGCCCGGTCCGTCGGCTTGCGGGCTGACGTCGAACGTGATGAACACCGGGCCCCGGTCGGAGAGCGCCTGTCCCGAGCACCTGTTGGTCCGCCAAAACGGCGTCGAATACGCCGCGAAGGCCTTGCTGAGTCGGCCCTGCGGCCATTGCTCGACCAGTTGCTGGTACTCGGCGGGCAGTGGGGGAGTGAACTCGATGGCCCCGCGATGGGCCGGCGGGATCGCGACGACGACGAAGCCGGCGTCGGCCGTGCCGGCGTCGGAGGTGACCGTGACACCGGCACCGTGCCGCTCGATGCGCCGGACCGGGGCCTTCAGCACGACACGCGCGCCCAGTTCGTCGGCGGCCGCCAGAGCGATCTGCTGGGTGCCACCCGGGAAATGGTCCTGCTGGGCCCCGTCTTCGGTGTCGAGCATCCGGTCCAGACCTCCAGCGGCACGGATGTAGCGCGCCGCGTGCAGCATCGACACGTCATCGAGTTCGCATCCCCAGGTCACCCGGGCCATGATGGCCATCAGGTCGCGAGATGACGCCGTGGCGCGTACCGAGCTCAACCACTGTCCGAACGACACGCCGTCCAACTCGGTGGCTCGGCGTGCATTCCAGGGTGCGTCCACCGGAATGTTGCGGGCGATTCTGGCGAATTGCCAACGCAGCCGTCCGATGTCAAGCAATCCGGTTAGCGATAGCTTCGGGATGGTGCCGTGGTAGGACCGGGTCCAGCCGCGCCAGTGGATGACGTTCTTGCCGGTGTTGTGAGTAGGTACGGTCGGGATCTGCAGCTCGGCCGCCAGCGCCAGCACGGCGTCCTGGGTCGGGCCGACGAACGCGCCCCCCATATCCACCGGCAATCCGGCGACGCTGCCGGTGAACGAACGCCCGCCCACGCGGTCGCGGCCCTCGAAAACCAGCACTTCGTGGCCCTGTCGCGTCAGCTCTCGCGCCGTGACGAGCCCGGCAAAGCCGGCGCCGACCACCACAACATCGACAGTCCACGACGGCTTTGTCACCCCTCTAGTCAACCGCATGGTGCCGTGCCAGCGGTAGAGCGGTTCGCATCATGGCGAGAGCAACGCTATGCCGCCGTCGACAACGCGGCTAATCTGCGATCACGTGATCATCACCGAGTCGACCGCTACTTCCGGCGCCCGCAAACAGCTGCGAACCATCGCTTTGGGCAGCATGATCGGCACCACGATCGAGTGGTACGACTTCTATCTGTACGCGACAGCATCGGCGCTCGTTTTCAAGCCGCTGTTCTTTCCTCATGTTTCGTCGACGGCTGGGACATTGGCCTCGTTCGCCACCTACGCGGCAGGGTTCGGGGCCCGGCCGATCGGCGCCGTGGTATCGGGCCACTACGGGGACCGGCTGGGGCGCAAAGCCGTTCTGGTTGTCGCGCTGCTGACAATGGGCCTCGTCACGACCGCGATCGGGCTGCTGCCGACTTATGCGACCGCGGGGCTGCTCGCGCCGGCACTGCTGGCGGCGCTGCGGGTGCTGCAGGGGCTGGCCGTGGGCGCCGAGTGGGGCGGTGCCGCCGTCCTCTCGGTCGAGCACGCGCCGCCCGGGCGCCGCGGCCTGTTCGGCAGCTTCACCCAGCTCGGTTCTCCCGCTGGGATGTTGCTGGCGACGTCGGTCTTCTTTGCCACCCGCAAATCTTGCGGCGCCGACGCTTTCCTGGCGTTCGGCTGGCGAATTCCGTTCCTGTTCAGCGCGATTCTGGTGGGAGTCGGGTTGTTCATTCGGCTACGGCTGACCGACGCCGCGGTTTTCGATCGCCTCAAGCAACGCGACGAGCTCTCGGCGTTGCCGGTGCTGGAGGTGCTGCGCCGCCAGCCCCGTAATGTGTTGATCACCACCGGGCTACGAATATCTCAGATCGCGCTGTTCGTGTTGCTGACCACGTATTCGCTTACTTACCTTCAGGATTCGTTCGGCAAGGGCAGCGGGGTCGGTTTGATCGCGGTGTTGATTTCGTCGGCCCTCGGATTGGTCAGCACCCCGGGCTGGGCATGGGTGTCCGATAGGTTCGGCCGGCGGCCACCGTATCTGTTCGGCGCGCTCGCCGGGGTGGTGGCTCTGACGCTGTTCTTCGTGGCCGCCGCGAGCGGGTCTGCGATCACGGTGATAGTCGCGATTGTGTTCGGCGTCAACGTCGTTCACGACGCGATGTATGGCCCGCAGGCCGCCTGGTTCGCCGAACTCTTCGACACCCGGGTGCGTTACAGTGGGTCGTCGCTGGGTTACCAGATTGGAGCTGTGCTGTCGGGCGGGTTCGCACCGCTGATCGCGGCGGCTCTGCTGGTCGCCGGGGGCGGCAAACCGTGGTTGATCGTGGGGTATTTCGCGGTGCTGGCGGCAATCACCGTGGCCGCGGCCTCCGCGGCACGGGAAACATATGCGGATCAGATCGAGTGAGCGCGGCGAGCAGGATCTACCTCAATGCCTTCGACATGGCGTGTGTCGGGCACCAGTCGGCCGGGCTGTGGCGGCACCCCGAGGATCAGGGTTATCGGTATCGTGAGCTCGGCTATTGGACCGAGCTGGCCCGAGTCCTGGAAGCGGGTGGCTTCGATGCGCTGTTTCTCGCCGACGTGCTTGGCGTCTACGACGTCTACGGCGCGTCGCGCGATGCGGCGGTGCTCGATGCCGCGCAGTTCCCAGTCAACGACCCGACCGCCGCGGTCTCGGCAATGGCGGCGGTGACCGAGACTCTCGGCTTCGGGATCACGCTGTCGCTGACCTACGAGCAGCCGTACGCGCTGGCGCGCCGGTTGTCGACGCTAGATCACCTCACTGGCGGACGCGTGGCGTGGAACATCGTCACCTCGTACCTGGATAGTGCGGCGCGCAATCTCGGCCTGGACGCCCAGATTCCGCACGACCAGCGCTACGAGATCGCCGACGAGTATCTCGAGGTCTGTTACAAGCTCTGGGAGGCGTCGTGGGAATCCGACGCGGTGGTGCGCGATCCCGTGCGCGGCGTGTTCACCGATCCGGCCAAGGTGCACGACATCGACCACAAGGGCCGCTACTTCTCGGTCCCGGGGCCGTTCCTGTGCGAACCGTCGCCGCAGCGCACACCGGTGCTGTTCCAGGCCGGTGCCTCGCCCCGGGGTGTCAAATTCGCCGCGGCGAACGCCGAGGCGGCCTTCATCTCCGGCCCGACTCCGCAGATCGTGCGCGGCCCGGTGCGGGCATTGCGGGAGGCCGCCGCCGAGTTGGGCCGAGATCCCCGCTCGATCAAGGTATTCACCATGGTGACCCCGGTGGTCGCCGAGTCGCGCGAGCAAGCGCTGGCCAAGTTGGCCGAATACCGCCAATTCGTCAGCACCACAGGCGCATTGGCGCTCTTCGGCGGCTGGACCGGGGTGGACCTGGCTGAGCTTGGCGACGACGATCCGCTGCGCTACAGCGAGACCGACGCCAACCGCTCGGCGCTGGCCTCCTTCACCACCGACGAGCGCACCTGGACGGCGCGGGAACTCGCCGAAGAAATCGGCATCGGCGGCCGTGGCCCGGTGCTGGTGGGTTCGCCGATCGAGGTAGCCGACGAACTCGAGCGCTGGGTCGACGAGGCCGACGTCGACGGCTTCAACCTCGCCTACATCACAACGCCGGGCACGTTCGTGGACTTCGCGAAATTCGTTGTGCCGGAGCTGCGCCGACGCGGGCGCGTGCCGGAGCGGGTGGCGCCAAGCACGCTGCGTGAGCGGCTGGGCGGCGCCAGCCCGCTATTGCCGGCCGATCACCCCGGCGCGGCCTACCGAGATCGGTTACGGCGCAACCGTTAACCAGTCGGCGAACCCGGACGGGTCGTGGCGACCCAGTGCGCCGTGCTCGTAGAGGCCCCAACCTTCGACCGAAGCCTTGTCGCCCTCGATGCAGACCGCGCGACCGACATGGTCGATCACCCCGAAACCGGGCCGCCCGATGATCGCCGGATCGGTCATGTTGTACGTCAGCCGTTCGGCGAACTTCTCGCCTTTCCACATGCCGTGTATCCAGTCCGAGTCGCCGCCGTAGCCGCCGCCGACGTGAATGGGCACCGGCAGTTTGGACTCGACGTCGAAGTGGACGGGGGAGCCGTCGGGGGTGGTCGCGTCAATCGTGGCGCCGGTCGGAATGCGGGTGCCGGAGGTGTAGTGGATCTTCACCCGCGGCCAGCCCAGCTGCTCGACGCGGCCGTCGCGCCAGATCCGGGTGCAGTCGTTGAGCGAGCGGAACCCGTCGGGCTGCTCCTGGATGATCAGCACGATGGCGAAATCGTCGAAAGCCATTGGCACGTAAAGCCACCACATGCCCTCGAACGGCGGGTCGGCCGGCCGGCCCGCCGGTTCGGCCTCACCGATCGGACGGATGCCCCACGACCGGTCGCGGCTACCCAGCCACGTGTTGGGGTCGACCGTGATTTCCTCACCGTCGATCACGATGTGCCCGCTCCAGGTGCCGAGCTGTGCGAACCGCTGTGCGTCCAGCGTGACCCGGTTACCCGAGCGCAGGATGTGCGGTTGTTCCTGGACGACGTCGAACAGGCCTTTCCAGGTGAGATCTGCTGCGATTCCTTCGGTTTCGTCGAGGACGATCCGCAGCTTGTGCAGCGGTTCGATGACCTCGACCCGGTAGCCGTTGACGTGCTGGTTGAGCCGGTCCTGATCGATCGCGTCCGAAACGTGCACCGCGGTCTGGGTGTCGCCGCGCCTGATCAGCACGAACGCGTCCTTGACACCAAGGTTGGGGTAGTAGCCGATCCCGCTGATCAAGAAGATGTTTCCGGTGCGGTCATGAGCGTTGTAGTAGGACCGATCGTAGAAGTTGCGGTCCGAGGAGCCGGGCCACGCGATCGGCTGGGGAACCTGGTGTACCGGGTATTCGTCGAGCGGTCCGAGCATTACTGGTCCTTAAGTTTGTAGGTGCAGTTGCTGCGTGTTGTTACGTTGTGCTGCGACCCGGGTGGGTCGGGTGAGGCATCCATTTCTGTTGCCGGCCTGGTGGTGCGGCTTGAGAGGACTGGCCGCCCGGCCTGCCTGGACTTCCTCGGGCTGCTGATTGAGATCTGCGATGTGATCGCTTGTTTAAGGAAATGCTGGCGGGGTTGTCCATGGGGATCGTGTTGGCAGACAAGCGAATAGGAGATCGATTGCAACGGACCGGTTGTGGGCTGGTGTTGATGTCGGCAAGGAGCATCATTGGGTGTGTGTGGTCGACGGTGCGGGCGCTGTGGTGTTGTCGCGCAGACTCGTCAACGATGAGCAATCGATCCGTGCACTGATTGGCGAGATCGAGTTGTTGGGTGATCAGGTGTCGTGGACGGTGGACTTGACCACGGTGTATGCCGCCCTGTTGTTGACGGTGCTGGCTGATGCCGGTAGGTCGGTGCGTTACCTGGCGGGCCGGGCGGTCTGGCAGGCCGCGACGGTCTATCGCGGTGGGGAGGCCAAGACCGATGCTAAAGATGCCCGGGTGATCGCTGATCAGTCGCGGATGCGCGGTAATGATCTGCCATTGCTGCACCCCGACGATGACTTGATCACCGAACTGCGCATGCTCACGGCTCATCGCAGCGATCTGGTCGCTGACCGCACCCGCACAATCAACCGACTGCGTCAACAGCTGGTGGCGGTCTGTCCTGCCCTGGAACGGGTCGCCCAGCTGAGCTCTGACCGCGGCTGGGTCGTGCTGCTGGCGCGCTACCAACGCCCCAAAGCGATTCGCCAGAGCGGTGTTTCGCGGCTGACCCGGATCCTGACCGACGCCGGCGTTCGTAACGCCGCAACCATTGCCGCGGCTGCCGTGGCGGCAGCCAAGACCCAAACGGTCCGACTGCCTGGCGAACAAGTCGCCGCTGGGCTGGTTGCCGAATTGGCCAAGGGGGTGATTGCCCTCGATGACCGCATCAAACAAACCGATGCCGACATCGAGGACCGATTTCGCCGCCATCCCCTGGCCGAAGTGATCACCAGCATGCCCGGCATGGGATTTCGGCTCGGCGCGGAATTCCTGGCCGCGGTCGGCGATCCCAAACTGATCGGGTCGGCCGACCAGCTCGCCGCCTGGGCCGGGCTCGCACCGGTATCTCGCGATTCGGCAAAACGCACCGGCCGACTGCACACCCCCAAGCGCTACAGCCGCCGGTTGCGCCGGGTGATGTACATGTCCGCGCTGACCGCCATCCGCTGCGACCCGGCCTCCCGCACCTACTACCAGCACAAACGAGACCAAGGCAAACGACCGATCCTGGCAACTATCTGCCTGGCCCGACGCCGCACCAACGTCCTCTACGCACTCATCCGCGACAACCGCACCTGGCAACCCGACTCACCCCCGGCCACCCAGTCCGCGGCTTGACTTCGTCATAGAGAGTCCTCTCCGATAAGACGTTTCATCAATCCGGCGTGGTAGAACAGCGACTCGACGTCGTCGGGCTTCTCGGTTTCGCCGAAGTGCACTCGCCGCGCACCGGTACGCATGAACACACAAGCCCACATCACGCCCGAGTACACGTAAAACCAGCGCAGGTCGCCCACCTCCGCACCCGAGAGTCGCTGGTAGGTGTCGCGCACGTCTACCTCGCGCATCACGTCGGGCAATCCCGGAAGCCCCGCCAGTCCGGTGAGCTCCTGGAAGACCATGTGCGCGTAGATCATCCACGCGACGTCGAGTTCGCGCGGACCGAGCGTCACCATCTCCCAGTCCAGCACCGCGACGGGCTGGAAGTCGCGGTACAAGACGTTGCCCACCCGCGCGTCGCCCCACAGCAATACAGGTTCGCGCGCGTCCACGTCCGTCGGCCAGTTGTCTTCCAACCAGGTGAACGTGCGTTCCAGCAGGGGAGAGCGGCCGATGTCGGGCACCGCGAAGTCGTACCAGTCCCGCACCCAGCTGTAGTGCCGGCGCAGGGCGGTATCGCCTCGGCCCTCGGAAAGGAATCCAAACGCGCTCTGGGCGTTGGGGATTGAGTGCAACTTCGCGAGCACGCCGACGGTGGCGTCCTGAAGTTCGCGTTGCCGCTCGACGGGCGCGTCGGCGAACCAGTTGTTGCCGAAGGTGTAGGGCATTACGTCGGGCGGCACTTCACCGGCGACGTAGTCCATCACGAAGAAGGGGGTGCCCAGCATCTCGCCGGTGGGCTCGAGCCAGCGCACCGGTGGAACCGGGACCTCGGTGAGTTCGCCGACCTTTCGGATCACTTCGAATTGGTGGTCAAGCCGGTAGGTGGGGAAGACCTGCACGTCCTCGGCGCTGGGCGCGACCCGCGTCACCAGCTTCTGCTCGATCGACTTTGCGCCTTCCTGCCAGCGTGCGGTCAAGATGATGGTTTCCGACGACATGCCCGTCGAGTCGATGCCACTTTCGACGGTGACCTCGGGCGCTGCTCCCTCGGGCAGGACGGTGGACAACCATTTCGACATCACCGCCGGCAGTGTCGTGACGTCGCGGCTGGAGCGCTGGAGCCGGTTGACGTTGTCGAGCACGGGTTCATTGGCCACGGGGTGCCTCCTTCGTTGAGACCTTCGCGGCAATTACGATACGGTAGGTAGCGTTATGAAAGCAGACCCGTCCTACCTTGACAAGGCCCCTGGTGCCGGGCGCCCCCGGGATCCGCGTATCGACTCTGCCATCCTTGCCGCGACCGCGGAACTGCTTGTGGAAATCGGCTATTCGAATCTCACCCTGGCCGCCGTCGCCGAGCGGGCCGGCACCACGAAATCTGCGCTGTATCGCCGGTGGTCGAGCAAGGCGGAATTGGTACACGAAACGGCGTTTCCGACCGCGCCCAGCGCGCTGGAGGCCCCGGCCGGTGACTTCGCCGCCGATCTGCGGATGATGATCGAGGCGACGCGGGACGTGTTCACCAGCCCGGTGGTGCGCGCCGCGCTGGCGGGTCTGGTGGCGGACATGACGGCCGATCCCGAACTCAACGCCCGGGTGATGTCGCGCTTCACCGGCCTGTTCGCCGCAGTGCAGACACGGCTGCGCGAGGCCGTCGACCGCGGTGAAGCACATCCCGACGTCAATCCGGACCGCTTGATCGAGCTGATCGGGGGAGCGACGATGCTTCGGATGTTGCTGCGCCCCGACGAAAAGCTGGATGACGCGTGGGTGGATCAGACCACCGCCATCGTCGTGCACGGGGTGACGCGATGACGCTTGCGGGCCGCACCGCGATTGTCACCGGCGGCAGCCGCGGCTTGGGCCGGGCGATCGCGCTGGCGCTGGCCGCCGAGGGTGCCGCCGTGGCGGTGGCCGGTCGCACCGAGCAGGTGTGGGATGACCGATTGCCTGGGACCATCGGCGAAACCGTCGGGGCCATCGAAGCGGCGGGCGGGCACGCGGTCGCGGTCCGCGCCGATCTGACCGACCCGGACGACGTCGCCCGCGTGGTGGGCGAGGCGCGAGATGCCTTGGGTCCCATCACTATTTTGATCAACAATGCGGCCTTCACCGCGCCGGGTCGCCCGCCGGTTCCGGGTGCACAACCGCGTCCGAAGGCCGCCAAACCGGCCGGCGCCGTCAAACCGGGCTGGCCAGGGTTCGTCAGCGCGCCGTTGTCGGCCTTTCGACGCCACTTCGACATCGCGGTGTTCGCGGCGTATGAGTTGATGCAAATGGTGTGCCCGGACATGATCGACGCCGGTGGCGGCTCGATCATCAACATCACCTCCGTGGCGTCACGGTTGCCCGGCGACGGCCCGTATCCCGAGCGAAGCGGCGGTGTCCTGCCCGGCTACGGGGGCTCCAAGGCGGCGCTCGAGCATCTGACCCAGTGTGCGGCGTTCGATCTGGCTGACCACAACATCGCAGTCAACGCGCTGGCTCCGTCGAAGCCGATCATGACGCCGGGCCTGTCGTACTACGCGACGGCGTTCAACGATACGGCGACCGCGGATGAATTCGGTCGGGCGGCAGCGCAATTGGCGCTCGTGGACCCCGCCGTCGTCACCGGGCGCACCATCGGTCACCACGAGGTTCTCGACGGCAGCTTCCGGCCCTTTGCTCCTGCATAAGGCTCGCGAGCGTAAACGCACTGCGAAAAAGTAGGCCTGATTTCGCAGTGTGCTTACGCTCGCGGGATGCGGCGGTTCCTGGCCACACGCCCGCCTGACGTGCAAGTATGAATCAAGCCTGTGCCGCAACGGCATAGGAAGACCGGCGAGCGGTGTGCCAGATGCCCGATAAGCCGACGGGGCGCGTCGTTGCGCTCATCGTGCTGTTGATCGTCGTTGCCGCTGCGCTGCGCGGATATCTTCCGGCTCGCGATCGTGCGCCGCACGCCGACGGCAGTGGCCGGGCGGCACTCGTATTCATCGTCGTTCTGCTGAGTGCCGCAATCGCGTTGCTCGCGGTCTCGGTGATCGCGCGACTACGGGATCCACGGGCTGCGGCGCCGAACGCGGGCGATATCTCCGCGATGCTCGGCACCGGCCGCGGGCGACCGAGCTGGCGCGTGCTGCTGATCGGGTTCGCCGTGATTGCCGCGTGGCTGTTGATTGCGGTGCTGCTGGCTCGTTTTGCGCTGCCGCACGGTGCCCCTCCCGCACAGCACGCGTCGGACGCCGGCGCGGCGTCGCCCCCCGCCGCACCCGCGCCGCAGCGCCCGCCCCCGCACAACGACGAGGGCAACATGCTGGGAATCCTGCTGGCCGCCACGGTCCCGACGATGCTGCTACTCGTCGTCGCGACGCTGATCATGTCGCGGCGGCGATTCCGCGCCGCGACGGCGCACCCGCTCGCCGGTGATGTGGCCGACTATGTGCCGCCGGCGCGACCGTCGGAATCCCTGGTGCGAGCGGCCGAACGGGGATTAGCCGAGATGGCTGATCTGAGTCGTGAACCGCGAGAGGCGATCATCGCGTGCTATGCCGCGATGGAACGTGAGCTCGCGAATGTTCCCGGGGCTGCTCCCCAGGACTTCGATACGCCGACCGAGGTGTTGGCCCGTGCCGTCGAACTCCGGGTGCTGCATATCGATAACGCCGCCCAGCTGGCGAACCTGTTCGAGGAGGCGCGGTTCAGCCCTCACGTGATGAGCGAGACGCATCGGGACGTAGCTGTCGAGGTGCTGCGGCTGGTTCTCGCCGAGCTACGGAGCCCCGCATGAAAAAGCTGATAGCGCTGGGTATTTGCTTGGTCGCCGGGTCGGAGCTCTTGGTGCTGATCCTGCACGATCGCCCGTTCGTACTGGTAGCCTCGGGCCTCGCCCTGGCCCTGGTGCTGCTCGACATACGCCGATTGCTGGGGCAGGGGAACGAGCCCGCCGCCGACCTGGATCCCGACGATCTCGGGGATTCGTTGCGGCACTGGCTCGCCACCACCGAGACGACGATTCGCTGGTCCGAGTCCACCCGAGCGGACTGGGATCGGCATCTGCGTCCGATGCTCGCCCGCCGATACGAACTCGCGACGGGCCAGCGACTAGCCAAGGACCCGGCCGCATTTCAGTCGACCGGCCGCATGCTGTTCGGCGCCGACCTGTGGGAATGGGTCAATCCCAACAACATCAGGCGCGCCGCCGACTACCAGCCGGGTCCGGGCCGGGCCGCATTCGAAGAGATCCTCCGGAAATTGGAGCAGGTATGACAGGGGGTGCGACGATGCCGACCGCGATGCCGGCCAGTACGACCACCGCACGCTGCGAGGCGGTGCTCGACGAAATCGAACGCGTGGTGGTGGGCAAGCGTTCCGCGCTGACCCTCATCCTCACCGCGGTGCTCGCGCGCGGCCACGTACTCATCGAAGATCTGCCGGGACTCGGCAAGACGCTGATCGCGAGATCATTCGCCGCCGCACTGGGTCTGCGATTCACCCGGGTACAGTTCACGCCGGATCTGCTGCCGGCGGACCTGCTTGGTTCGACGATCTACGACATGCAGTCCGGCCAGTTCGCGTTCCGGGCCGGCCCGATTTTCACCAACCTGCTGCTCGGCGACGAGATCAACCGCACGCCGCCCAAGACTCAGGCGGCGCTGCTCGAGGCGATGGCCGAGGGCCAGGTCAGCATTGACGGCGAAACCCACAAGCTGCCAACGCCATTCATCGTGCTGGCGACCGATAACCCAATCGAGTACGAGGGCACCTACCCGTTACCTGAAGCGCAGCTGGACCGATTCGCGATGCGGCTGGAACTGCGCTACCTCTCCGAGCGTGACGAGACCTCGATGCTGCGCCGTCGTCTCGAACGCGGTTCGGCCGAGCCGACGGTGAACCAGGTGGTCGACGCCCAGGATCTGCTGGCGATGCGCGAATCGGTCGAGCAGGTGACGGTGCACGAGGACGTGCTGCACTACGTGGTGTCGCTGGCCACCGCCACCCGGCACCATCCACAAGTCGCGGTTGGCGCCAGCCCGCGTGCCGAGCTCGACCTGGTCCAGCTCGCCCGGGCCCGCGCGCTGTTGCTTGGTCGCGACTACGTGATCCCCGAGGACGTCAAGGCTCTGGCCATCGCGGCGGTCGCACACCGAATCACCCTGCGCCCGGAGATGTGGGTGCGCAAGATTCAGGGTGCCGACGTCGTCGGAGAACTGTTGCGGCGCTTGCCGGTACCTCGCACCAACGAGGGTACTGGATGAGCTCGCCGTGAACACAGCCGAGTTCCGCTGGCGCGCATCGCCATTGACGCGGGCGATTGCGACCTGTGCGGGTGTCGCGCTCGTTGCCGCCGTGATCGGTGCGCATTGGCAGCTCATTGCGTTCGCGGCGCCGCTGCTCGGCGTGCTGTGCTCGATCAGCTGGTAACATCCCGTACCGGAGGTACAGGTTCATGGTGAACCGCAGTCGCAGCGATGTTTCGAGGGCGAGCAGGCGCGACTGACGCTGTCGGCAACACCGGAAGCCGGGGCGCTGATCACCTCGGCCATCGAGCTCACGGTGCCCGATGTCGAGGGCATGCAGCTCGAAGCGCTCGATTCGGATTCCCGGCTCGCGAAAACGGTTGCCGCAACGGCGGAACGCTGGGGCCGATACTCGATCTGTGCTCGCGTCGACGCGGTCGCACGCGGTGGACTGCTCACGGGGACGGCGACCGTCGACGCCGCCGATGTCATCGTGTTTCCGCTGACGCCAACGCAATCAACGCCCATCCCGCGAACCGAGTTGCTCAACCGCCTCGGCGCCCACCTGACCCGGCATGTCGGCCCTGGCGTCGAGTACGCCGATATCCGTCCCTACGTCCCGGGTGACCAACTGCGAGTGGTGAATTGGCCGGTGAGCGCGCGCCGTGGCCAGTTGCATGTGACGGAACGACTGACCGACCGTGCGGCGGACGTCGTCGTGCTGATCGACGCGTATCGGCAGCCCGCCGGTCCTGCGACCGATGCCACCGAGCGAGTGGTGCGGGGCGCGGCCCAGGTGGTGCAGACCGCGCTGTGCTACGGCGATCGCGCCGGAATCGTGGCGCTCGGCGGAAATCGGCCGCGGTGGCTCGGCGCGGACATCGGTCAGCGGCAGTTCTATCGTGTCCTCGATACCGTGCTGGGTGCGGGTGAGCGGTTCGAGAACACCACCGGCACACTGGCGCCGCGCGCGGCAGTTCCCGCCGGGGCGATCGTGATCGCGTTCTCGACACTGCTCGACACGGAATTCGCGCTGGCGCTGATCGATTTGCGCAAGCGCGGTCATGTCGTGATCGCCGTCGACACGCTCGACGTTTCGCCGTTCGAAAACGAGCAGGACCCGCTGGTGGATCGGCTGTGGGCGTTGCAGCGCACGGCCATGTATCGCGACATGGCGACGATCGGCGTCGACATCGTCGCCTGGCACTGCGATCACACCCTGGAGCAGTCGATGGGCGTGATGCCAGATCGCCGTCATCGGGTTCGTGGACGGCTGCGGGGGTAGCGATGTCGTCCGCCGCGCGATTCGGGGTCCATTCTTTGGCAACGGTATTCGGCCTGCTGATGGTCGGCCTGGCCGTGATGGGTGCCCACGGACAGTCCATGGGCGTCGCGCTGGCGGCGCTGACCGCGGTGGGCGTCGGGACCGTGTTCCGGCCCGCGGCAACGGTTGCCGTGTTGCTTTCGGTGGCGGCGATCGTGGTCGGGAATCCTTCCTACATATTCGTGGGACTATCGGGGCTGTGCGCGGCGGCCTACCTGGTGTCTCGGCACGCCGCCGGAATGCCGGAACCGATCGTGATGGCGGGTTGGCCGACACTGGTTGGCGCCGTGGGATTCACCCTTGTGGGCATGGCGGCGATGTTGTTTCCGCTGACCTTGCCGTGGGTGCCCCTGGTGGCTCCGCTGGCGGTGTTGGCGATTTACGTACTGGCAACCCTCCCCTTCCTGGGCTGATCACGCGTTGGGCGTGACAACGCCGCGAGTCATCGCGAGTTTTGGCTGGCTTTGGGCGTTTTTGGAGGTGCGTCGACGTACCTGCAAGGTTTTTGGTCCTGGCCGCCTGGTCCGCGCATGAGGAGTATGTGGTGGCACGCGGTGTGACGAGACGGCGCCGTTCTACGGGGGGAGTCCACAGTGAGCCACCGAACACATACGACCGATTACATCGTGGTCGGCGCCGGTGCGTCGGGCAGTGTTGTCGCGCGCCGATTGCTGGAGCGCGGTTACTCGGTGCACGTGCTCGAGGCCGGTCTTGCCGACATCAACCCCGATATCCACACCAGTTCCGGATGGCCGGCGCTGCTGCACAGTGCTCAGGACTGGGCCTTTATGACTACCCCCCAGCGGCATGCCGGCAATCGGCGCCTGTACTGGCCGCGGGGAAAGGTGTTGGGCGGCAGCAGCTCGCTCAACGGGCAGATATACATGCGGGGACATCGCAGCGATTACGACGGGTGGGCCCAACTCGGGTGTACAGGCTGGGATTTCGAGAGCGTCCTCGGCCTGTTTCGGCGTTCGGAGGACCACGTGGACGGGGCGAGCCCGTGGCACGGAGCGGGCGGGCCGTTGCCGGTCGAGCGGATCACCCGGCCAAACCCGACTTCGGTCGCGTTCATCGAAGCCGCGAATGCCCTGGGACACCCGATCGTCGATGATTTCAACGGTCCGAGCCAGCTCGGTGTCGGCTACAGCCAACTGACCACCCGCAACGGGCGCCGAGCCAGCGCGTGGCGCAGTTTCATGGCAACGGCGAGGGGCAATCCACGCCTGGCCGTCACCACCGGGGCGCTCGTGCATCATGTCACCATCCGCGGGGGGCGAGCGGTCGGAGTGCAGTACTCGGTGCGCGGGCAGGTTCTTCAGGCTTCGGCGGAGAGCGAGGTTGTGCTGAGCGCGGGCACCATCGGGTCACCAAAGCTGTTGATGCTCAGTGGGATCGGCCCTGCCGAGCATCTCGCCGAAATCGGCGTGAATGCCACCGTCGATCTTCCCGGAGTGGGCGAGAACCTGCACGACCATCTTTTGGTGAGCAATATCTACGAGGCGTCTCGGCCGATCGAGCCACCGCACCACAATCTGCTCGAGTGCCAACTGTTCACCTCCAGCGCGTATTGGCGCGGACCCGGCCCGGATCTACAGCCGTTGTTCATGAACCTGGTGTACCCAGCCGAGGGTTACCGGGTGCCGCGCAATGGATACACGATCGCGCCCGGCATTATTCGCCCCCGGTCGCGGGGCACCCTTCGGCTGGCTTCGGCCGATCCGGCGACCGCGCCGCAGTGTGATCCCAACGTTCTGGCCGAGCCTTATGACCTCGAGGCACTGGTCGACGCGGTGGAGATCTGTCGCGAGATAGGGGCCAGTTCGGCCTTCCGTGACTGGCGGCATGCCGAGGTCGCGCCCGGGCCGGCGGCACGCACCCGTGACCATCTGCGTGCATACGTCCGGCGTGCCGCCGGCACCTACCACCATCAGGTCGGGACATGCCGCATGGGTGTCGACGACGACGCCGTCGTGGCACCGGATCTCCGGGTGCGCGGCGTTGACGGACTGCGGGTTGCCGACGCGTCGGTCATGCCGTCCATCACCGCCGGCAACACCAACGCCCCTTCAATCATGATCGGAGAGAAGGCATCCGATCTGCTGGTGGGAGCGCCTCCGCGGCGGAGAGTTACTGCAGCAACTGTGCGGCGTGACCGGCGAGGTCGAGCAGCGGTTGTGGGAAGATCCCCAGAATCACGGTGATCGCGGCACGGAGCGATCTTGCTCAGGATGCCCGGCGCCACGACCGGCGGGGTGTTGTCGGTGGGTTCGGGCTCTGCGCGGCCGACTAACCGGTAGGCCGCGCAGAGCCCCGGCATCCGTGCCCAGCTGCGACGTTGTTCCAGTTGCAGCGCACGTTCTTGCGCTGGTCACTGCGGTATCAAGCCGTGAATTGGTCGGTGTTTCGCAGTCGTTCGTATACGACGACGAATGTCAGAGCGCAGGTGAAGGTGACGGCGACGACGCACCAGAATTGCCAGCTGGCGCGAATCGCTGGAGCCAGGTAGGGGATGAACAGAAAGCCTAATGAGCCGGGCCCGAGGAGTGTGGCCCATACGAACACTCGCGATGATCCGCGTGAGGTGCCTCGTCCGAGAAGCATTGGGACGCCGAACACTACAGCGCCAACTTGGACGATGGTGAGGCCGACGAAGTCGAGTGGATCGTCGAATAGGGATTGCGTCCACCACCACAAGGCAAAGGCCAGGCCCTGGTATACGCCGACGATCAACAACACGGCCGGTGTCGGTAGGCCGGTGTGTTGAAACCGCACCCAATGCCAGAGCAGTACCAATTCGATCACGTTCGAGGTGAGCATGCCCACCCAAAACAACACGAACATCGGGTGGCCGATCTCGTCGACGAAGTGGTGGTAGTGGGCTGTGAACGTCAGGTCATGGGTGAGCATAACGATCGTGGTGCCCAAGGGCTGTCCGGCGACGCGTTGCCGAATGCCTAGCCGCATTGCCTCGCCGATTTGCATGAATCCGCCGATCCAGCCGAAGAGCACCAAAATGATGACTGTGGTGGTGTGGACATCGATTCTGGTGAGCACGTCGTCAACGTGGTACATCTATGTAGTCCGTCCATCGTTGTTGTGTGGATACGTAATCGAACTGGTCTGCCACAGAACGCTTCTGCATCGGATCACCGTGGTGGCAGCACGGTCGGCAGGCGATCGTTTGCGGACGGCTATTGGCGTCTGGCTGTACCGAAATGCCATGCAACCGCAGCGGGGTGATCGTCCCTACGGGCGGCCATGAAAACGAGATCAACAAAGTCTCTGGTACGGAGCCGAAACGTCGCGTCGGTGATGACACGAGCTGCCCACTGATGCATGGCCCCGATGAACCCTGTGGTGATCTGCTGAGCTAATCGACGTAGATGAACCTGGTCCTGGATAACTCCGCCGGCCTGAGCGTCTTGAAGGCATCGCAGCAATTCGGGGGTCGGTTCGGCGTTGCTGACGTGGGAACTGAGTTCCCAGTTCAGCAGCAGCGGGCGGAATACCTTTGCGTCCGAACAGATCATGGTGACAACGGCGTCGATGATGGCTCGCGCCCGGATCTGCGGATCCTCGACGCTGCGAAAACCAGCCAGTTCGATGCGGGCGAAGCTTTGCTCGGCGATCGCGGCCCAGATTTCATCGCGGGTGCCGACCAAATTGAACACGGTTCCTTGAGAGACTTCGGCCTGTTCGGCGATGCGCGCCACGGTCAGGGCGTGCGCCCCGTCGGCGCGCAGGATGGCACACGCGGCCTCGATAATGCGGGCGATACGTGCGTTCTTGCCCCGTTCGCGAAGGCCGTCGACATCTGTGCTCGTTGCCCGCTGGGCGAGTCGGACGCTGTTGCTCTTCCGCGGCATCGATGAAGTGTACACCAAATTTGAGCTTGATTATAATTTTGAGGTGAGCTATAAGTCCGTAATGGCAGAACGAAAGGGTGCACGTTGCGCTCTCCATCGCGGCGGTGCCAACCGAGCCCGTCGTAGAGGTGGCGGGCCCAGTTGACTCGTGGTGCTGTCGACCACGTTGGCGACAGCGCGGGTGAGCACTGCCGCGCCAGCCGAACGCTCTCGCGCGCAAGCGAAGTGGGTGCCACAGTCGGTGTCGGTGTCGGTGCGATGGGACATGCGATGCTGGCGTCGACTCCGGGCCCAGATGACCGCGGTCACGGCGTGCGCGCGATGGTGGTCTCACCCATGGCCCCCGATTCCCAAGCGCGGTTCCGGCGACGCTTCGACATCGAGCCCTGGACGCAGATCTACGGCCAGACCGAATGTGTCCCATTGGCATTCACGCCGGCCGGAGAGCGTACCGACGCTAAGGGTGTGGGGCGGCCCGCGCCCGACTTAGAGGTACGGCTCTTCGACGACCACGACCTCGAGGTTCGTGAAGGCGGCGTCGGAGAAATCTGCTTTCGCGGCCGTGAAGCGTTCACCATGTTCGAT
Organism: Mycobacterium stomatepiae; assembly: GCF_010731715.1. Taxonomy (NCBI): domain Bacteria; kingdom Bacillati; phylum Actinomycetota; class Actinomycetes; order Mycobacteriales; family Mycobacteriaceae; genus Mycobacterium; species Mycobacterium stomatepiae. Next base: position 2,278,277 of record NZ_AP022587.1, on the reverse strand, counting down.
GGTTACTGGGAAGACCCCGAAGCTACCCAGCAAGCCTGTGCTGGGGGCTGGTACCACTCAGGTGACCTGGGCCGGATCCTTCCCAGCGGCGAACTGGAATTCGTAGACCGCAAGAAGGATTCGATGCGCCGGCGCGGCGAGAATGTGTCCAGCATGGAGTTGGAGGCGGCCATCGCCGAGCATCCCGCGGTCATCGAAGTAGCCGTCCATGCCGTGCCCTGCGAGCAAACCGAAGATGACATCAAGGCGTGCATCGTCTTTCGGCCTGGCGTGCAACCCGACGCCGGGGAGCTTTTTGAATTCTTCCGAAACAAGCTGCCGTACTTCATGATTCCCCGTTACGTCGATATTGTCGATGAGCTGCCCAAGAATGCGGTCGGACGCGTCATGAAGCACGTCTTGAGGGAAAAGACCAACACACCCACCCTCGACTTCACCGCGTTGGGACTCGCTGTGGCCAGAACGGAGCGGCGCGTCTGAGGGTTACTGGCGCGAGCACCTGGTTCGCGCGTCCCATCGGCACGTATGACAGGTCGCGAAGACAGCACAAAATACATCAGGCAGGAGCTCAAAGATATGACTATCACCGACGGCGCGTCGATACCGGTTTTGCCACTGCTTCCCAGTGACGAGGAGAAGGCGCTCAGGGTCGCGGTCTACCGGATCGCCGCCGGCTTCGGCCCCACGTACTTCAAAGCCGTCAGCGATGCGGGACGGTCACCCGATGAGCTCTGGCGGGCGTTGGGGGACAACGGCTTCCTCGGGGAGCACCTGCCCACCGAATACGGCGGCGGCGGTCAAGGCCTGCAGGAGTTGGTGGCCGTGCTGGAAGAGACGGCCGTAGCGGGATGTCCCCTGCTCAAACTGCTTGTCTCCCCGGGCATCATCGGCACGATCGTGAACCGACACGGCACTGATAGCCAGAAGCGGAGGTGGCTACCCGGAATCGCAAGCGCCGACCTGAAGTTCTCGTTCGGACTTACCGAACCCAATGCTGGTACCAACTCTCACAACATCTCCACCGTCGCGAGCCGAAAGGGCGACAAGTACGTCGTCAACGGGCAGAAGTACTACATCTCAGGTGTCGACGACTGCGACTACCTGTTGCTGGTCACCCGCACCGGGTATGACTCCCGGGGGCGCGGTGCGTTGACACTGCTGATGGTCGACCCCAACGCCGACGGCTTAACCAAACAACCCATAGCCACCGCTCTCGATGAACCCGAGAAGCAATTCACCCTCTACTTCGACAACGTCGAAGTAGACGCGGATTGCCGAGTTGGCGCCGAAGGCGGCGGCCTCCGGGTCGCATTCGACGGACTGAACCCGGAGCGGATCCTGTCGGCCGCGGTCTCGCTAGGCCTGGCACGCTACGCCCTGGACAAAGCCTGCGAATACGCCCGAACACGTACGGTTTGGTCAGCACCTATTGGCACGCATCAAGCGATCGCTCACCCGCTGGCCCAGGGCAAAGTCAAACTCGAGCAAGCTCGGCTGATCACTCAAAAGGCGGCAGCCCTCTACGACATCGGGATGGATGCCGGCGAGGTGTCGAATATTGCCAAACTCGCCGCGGCGGAGGCCGGTGTGGGCTGTCTGGATCACGCGATCCAAGTTCACGGTGGAAACGGGTTCGCAACCGAATACGCGCTTGCCCAATTCTGGTTCCTCGCAAGGCTGCAACTCACTGCGCCCGTCTCCCGCGAGATGGTGCTGAACTATATCGCCGAGCACACGCTCAAGCTTCCGCGCTCGTACTAGGGCGTCGAGCCTTCCGGGGACGCAGCGGTCGATACGCTCGCTATTCTCACAACGAAAGTGTCTCCGCACCAGGAGATTTGGCGTCGCTGTGGACAATCCGCCAACGGTGATTGAGGACGCACGACATGCCGAGGATCGGGGATTGGATTTCTTGGGCTGCGGCGAACATCTGTTCTTCCATGGCCCCACACCCAACGCGTTCGCGATGCTCGCGGCCGCAGCCGGCGCAACCACCCGGATTCGGCTCGTCAGCTCCATCGCCCTGCCGCCGCTATATCCCGCTGCGATTGTCGCCAAGATCGCTGCCACCATCGACATCATCTGGCGATCACAACGATGATGACCAACGGCGCGGCGCCGGCTTCGGCGGTCGAGCTGAAGCTGGCCGACAATCGTTGGCGCCATGGGATTTATCGCTACGGCTTCGCACCCGCTGCACTTGCCGCGGGTCCGCTGGCGGTGTTGGCCACCTCCGTGACGGCCGCGAGTCCCTTTTGAACCGGCCGGTTCGGGGCAGGCTCGTGCCGGCACATTTATTTCAGTATATGTTGCTGCTGGTCGCGCATGCCGCTATATTTGGGCCCGAACACATATTTCGACAAGGCGCATCTCGCGAGTCCGGACCATGCCGGGCCGCAGCATTCCGTCGAACAAGTATGTCGTCATGGCTGGAAGGGAAACGGGGCCATGGATTTTGGGTTGCTGCCGCCCGAGATCAACTCCGAGTTGATGTACAGCGGGCCTGGGTCGGGCCCGCTGCTATCGAGCGCGGCGGGCTGGGACGCGTTAGCAGCCGAGTTGGAATCCGCTGCGGCCGGCTACACATCACAGATCGCGGGGCTGGCCGGACAGGCATGGTCGGGCCCGGCGTCGGTAGCGATGACCACTGCCGCGACGCCTTATGTGGAATGGTTGCAGACGAGCGCCGCTGCGGCTGGGCAGACCGCTGCCCAGGCCTATGGGGCGGCGGCGTATGAGGCGGCGTTCGCGATGACGGTGCCCCCGCCGGTGGTTGCGGCGAACCGGGCCCAGTTGATGGCGCTGATTGCGACCAACCTCCTCGGGCAGAACACCCCGGCGATCGCGGCCACCGAAGCCGAATACATGCAGATGTGGATCCAAGACGCCACCGCGATGTACGGCTACGCTACCGACTCCTCAATCACGAGCGCTCTCAAGCCGTTTGACGATCCTCCGCAGACCACCAACCAGTCGGGGCAGGCCGATCAGGCCCGCGCGGTCGCTCAGGCGACCACCAATGCCACCAGTACCCAAACCCAAACCCTCACCCAGCTTGGCTCGACAGCCAATTCAACAGTCCAGTCGGCAGCCGACTCCGCGAGCCAACCCCTCACGGTCACGTCTGGCCAGGTGTTCAACATCGGTTCGAGCGTGACCGTGGGGCCGGGCGGAACTTACAGTTCCATCACGGTCGAGTCTGGTGGTGTTCTGCACGTCATAGGCAGCGGCTCCATCACCGTAGAAAACGGCGGCACCGTCATTGTCGAATCCGGCGGCACTCTCGCCTTGAACCCCGGCGGCGGTGCCTTCCTCACCGTGGAATCCGGCGGCGCGGTCTCCCTCGAATCCGGCGCCACCCTCCAGGTCTTCCCGGGCACTACCGTCGTCGTCGAATCCGGTGGGACCCTCGTCAACAGCGGGAGCTTTCTCAACGCCGGCACTGTCATCAACTACGGCACGCTCACTATAAATCCCGGCGGTATGGTCAGCGTTTCCACCAACGGCGGCACCCTCACCAATAGCGGCATCCTGGTCAACGACGGCGGCGCCGTCACCGTTACCAACGGCGGGACCCTCACCAACAGCGGCACCCTCACCAACGGTGGCACCGTCACAGTGCAATCCGGTGGCGTCCTCACCGACTCGGGCTCCCTTACCAACAGCGGCAGCCTTACCGTCGCCGACGGCGGTACCCTCACCGACAGCGGTACTCTCACGATCGACTCGGGCGGGACGCTCACCAACAGCGGCAGCCTTACGGTCGCCGGCGGCGGTACCCTCACCGACACCGGCACCCTCAACATCAACAGCGGCGGCACCGTCACCGACTCCGGCATGCTCGCCAACGGCGGCTACCTCAGCGACTCCGGCACCCTGACCGTCGACTCCGGCGGCTATCTCATCGACGCAGGCAACCTCACCGTCAACCCCGGCGGAACCCTCACCGACTCCGGCACCCTCATCGTCAACGCCGGCGGTACCCTCACCGACTCCGGCACCGTCACGGTCAGCGACGGCAGCACGTTCACCGTCGATGGCACCCTCACGGTCGACGGCGCCCTCGACAACGGCGGCATCCTCACCGACTACGGCACCGTCACGCTCAGCGACTCCGGCACCCTCACCAACGGCGGCTCTCTCACGGTCACCGACTCCGGCGCCCTGACCATCGACAGCGGCACCCTCACGGACAGCGGTACCCTCACCATCGACAGCGGCAGCGTCACCATCGACAGCGGGGGTACCCTCACCGTCGACCCCACCGGAACCCTCACCATCAGTGGCACCATCGACGACATCAGCGGCATCCTCACCGATGGCGGTACCCTGATCGACTACGGCACCGTCAGTATCAATTCCGGCGGCAGCCTGATGGTCAGCTCCGACGGCACCCTCACCGTCTCCTCCGGCGGCACTCTCACCGACTCCGGCGCCCTCTCCTCCTCTGGCACCGTCACCATCAACTCCGGCTCCACCCTCGCGATCAATAGCGGTGGCAGTCTTACCGATTCGGGCGCCCTGACCATCGGTAGTGGCGGCACTCTCAGCGACGGCGGTACCCTCACCGTCTCCTTTGGCGGCACTCTCACCGATTCCGGCACGCTGACCATCACCAGCGGAGGCACCCTGACGGACGCTGGCACCGTCATGGTCAGCGACGGCAGCACTCTGAGCGACAGCGGCACCCTCACCGTCAACTCTGGCGGCGCCCTTACCGACAGCGGCACCGTGACCGTCAACTCGGGCGGCACCCTCACCAACGGCGGCACCGTCACGGTGGGCGGCAACATCAACACCGGCGGCATCCTCACCGTCGGCGCCGATGGCACCCTGACCAACAACGACGTTCTCACCGTTGGCACCGATGGAGTCCTCATCGTCAACAATGGCGGCACCGTCACCCTCAACGCCGACAGCGGCCTCACCGTCGGCACCGGCGGCACCCTGACCCTCAACGGCGGTGGCACCCTCACCGACAGCGGCAGCCTCACCGTCAACTCGGGCGGTTTCCTCACCGACGGCGGCACGCTCACCGTCGATTCCGGCGGCACACTCATGGACGGCGGCACCCTCACGATTAGCGGTGGCGGTGCCCTCACCAACTCCGGCACCGTTCTCGACTCGGGTAGTCCCACCGTCAGCTCGGGCGGCATGCTGACAGATTCTGGCACTCTCACCATTAATAGCGGCGGCACGCTGACGGACTCGGGCGCACTCACCGTCGGCAGTGGTGGCACCGTCACTGTCGACTCCGGTGGCACTGTCACCGACGGCGGCACTCTCACCAACACCGGTGGCGTCACCGTTAATACCGGTGGCGCCCTCAACGTCAACGGCGGCGTCGTCAACGACTCCGGCATTCTCGCCATCCACAACGGTGCCGTCCTCGACGAGTACGGCACCCTCAACGAATACGGCACCCTCAACAACGCCGGCACCCTCACCGTCAGCGACGGCAGCTCCCTCACCGTCCAACCCGGCGGCGTCGTCAACGACTCCGGCACCCTCGCCATCCAAAGCGGCGGCACCCTCACTAACAGTGGCGGCCTCACTATTAACGGCGGCACCTTGAACGACGCCGGCATCCTCACCGTCAACAACGGCGCCACGCTCACGGACGGCGGCGCCCTTAACATCCAAAGCACTGGCACCCTCACTAATGGCGGCGCCCTGGCCATCAATCACGGCGCCACTCTCACCGCCTCCGGCACTCTCACCAACAGCGGCGCCCTGAGCGATTACGGCACCCTGGCCGTCAACCCCGGTGGCACGCTTGGCGATTACGGCACCGTGACCGTCCAATCCGGCGGCACCCTCAACAACGCCGGCGCTGTCACCGTCAACCCCGGTGCCAGCCTCACCGACAGCGGCACCCTCACCAATGCCGGCACTGTCAATAATGCCGGCGCCGTCACTATCGACCCCCTCGCCAGCCTCACCAACAACGGCGCCTTCGTCAACAACAACGCTCTGACCGTCAACCCCGGTGCCGTCTTGATCAACAACGGCACCCTGATCAATAGCGGTAACCTCACCGACAGTGGCAACCTCACTGACTACGGCACCCTTACCATCACCGACGGCGGCAACCTCGACATCGGCCCCACCAGCTACCTCACCGTCAACGCTGGCGGCAACCTCACCATCGACGACGGCACCCTCACTAACACCGGCGGTCTGCTCAGCGACGAGGGGACGCTGACCGTAAACGGCAACGGCTACCTCAGCGTTACTGGCCACGGTTCCCTCAACGTCACCCACGGCGCCGTCCTCAACGACTACGGCAGCGTTACCGTCCAGCCCGCCGGCGTCCTCAACGATTCCGGCACCATCACCGTCCAACCCGGCGGTACTCTCACCGATTCCGGCACCCTCACCGTCAGCTCCGGCGGCACCATCGCCGACGGCGGCACCCTCACCATCAATTCCGGCGGTATCCTTATCGATTCGGGAAACCTCACTGTCAACAGCGGTGGCGCTCTCAACGACACCGGCACCCTCACTGTGAACGGCGGCGGCACCCTGTCGGTCAACTCTGGGGGAGTTCTCAACGACTACGGCACCCTTACCGTCCAAGCCGGCGGGACTCTCCATGACGCCGGCACGCTCACCGTTGACACCGGTGGCGTTGTCACCGACGGCGGCACGATCTCCATTCAGCCCGGTGGTGTCTTCGACGACTACGGCACTCTGACCGTTAATAGCGGTGGCACTCTTACCGATTCGGGGACCCTTACCGTTGACACGGGTGGCGTTGTCACCGACGGCGGCACCCTTGCCGTCCAAGCTGGCGGCACACTCAATGACACGGGGACCCTGACCGTCGACACCGGTGGCGTTGTCAACGATGGCGGCACGATCTCCGTCGAATCCGGCGGCGTCCTCAACGACTACGGCACGCTCACCGTCCAGGCTGACGGCACCCTGACCAACACCGGCACCCTCACCGTCGACCCGGGCGGCGTCCTCAGCGACTACGGGACCCTCACGGTGAACGCCGGGGGATCCCTCAGCGACTACGGCACTCTCACCGTCGATTCCGGCGGCGTCCTCAACGATTACGGCACCCTGACCGTCGATTCCGGTGGCGTTCTCAATGACTACGGCACGCTCACGGTGAACGCCGGCGGATCCCTCAGCGACTACGGCACGCTCGGCGACTACGGAACCCTCACCGTCCGACCCGACGGCGCCCTCGCCGTCCAAGGCGGCGGCGTCCTCAACGACGCCGGCGCCCTGACCAACGGTGGCAATCTGACCAACAGCGGCACCCTGATCCTCTACGACGGCAGCACCTTGACCGTTGAGTCCGGTGGCGTGATCACGCTCGATGACGGCGGCATCCTCACAGTCGAGTCCGGCGGTGCCATCACGCTCGACCCCGGCACCGTCCTGACCGTCGGCGATGGTGGCACCCTTGCTATCAACGGCGGTGGTTATCTCACGGTCAACGCCGGCAGCACCGTCCCCGTCGAATCCGGGGGCACGCTGACCGTCGGTCCCGGCGATATCGTCACCGTCGGCCCTGGTGGCTTCGCCGGCCGCGGCGGGTTCTTCGGCCCCGTTACCGTGGCTCCCGGGACTCTACCGACGCCCCCGGCTCCCGCAGCTCAGCCGGAACTCCTTAGCTTGTTGGCCGCGCCAGGCCTGTCGGGAACCTCGGGAATCCAACCCCAGCTCAACGTCGACGCCCTCTTGGACGCGCTCGATGCGCTGTCGTACACCGTTGACTGACCGGGCTGATCGAGCGGACCGCCATATCGACGACGAAACTCAAACCGATTCGGTCCTGGAGGATGGCGACCGGTAGGTAGTCGGCCCCTTGGGTTGGGGGCAACACCGAGAATTGGCGTAGGTCAACGGGACCGGCGGGCCGAATAACGACCCAGCCGATTTCCCGCATCCTGCCTTAACATGGGTGTACGAGTGGGGGTGTCGGTGTGAACGGAGGTATGGTGACCCGGCGTCGAACCAGCACGGACGGCCAAGTTTCCACAACGGATTTGGCGGACAAGCTCAACAAGTTGTTCGAGGTCATGCATAGCCCATCGGAGCCGGTGCTATCGAATGCCGCTGCTGCCGAGGCCATTACGGAAAAGACTGGCGTTTCGATCAGTCCGGCGTACTTGTGGCAGCTGCGCAGCGGACTGAAAACCAATCCGACGGTGGCGCATCTACGTGCGATCGCGGAGTTTTTCGGTGTGTCTGCATCGTATTTGATCGATGCGGAGGTTGACGAACACCTCGAAGCGCAGCTGGGCCTGTTGCAAGCACTGCGCGATGCGGGCGTGCGGGATCTGGCCACGCGCGCTTCCGGGCTAACGGGTGCGGCGCTTACCAATCTAGTGGCGATGGTCGACCATGTCCGCGAGCTGGAGAAGCTGCCTCCTCTCGAGCCGGCACCTGGGGGCGGAGATGACCACTCCTGACACCGAATTGCTGGCGCTAGCCCGCCGGATGCCGATCCCTGTGCCGTGGGACCGTCACCAGTTCGTGGACAATGTGGCCCGGATGCGGGGCCGACCGATTCGCCTAATACCAACACCCACACCGGCGCTTGCCGGTAGCCCGTGCGGTTTGTGGCTAAAACGCGACACCGACGATGTGATCGTCCACGACATCGGCACCTCCGAGTACCACATGGACCAGATCGTCTGCCACGAAATTGGGCACATGGTGCTCGGCCACGACCAGCCGCACATTAGTGAGCCTCCGGGCTCTGCGCACAGCCGCATGTGCGCCACGCTGCTGCCTGACCTCGACCCGGCCACCGTGCGATCGGTGTTGGGCCGCACCGACTACGCCAGTGCCCAGGAACGTGACGCCGAGACGTTCGCCTCGGTCCTGATGATTGCCGCCGCCGATGCCGGTGCGCAACGCTCGGTCATGCGCAGCGTGTTCTTCCGCTCGCGATGACCAGCACCGTGCCCCCGGCGGTCGCTTGGCCGCTGATCCTGTTCATGGCGATCGTCGTGGTCTCGCGCTACGTGTGGTTCAACACGAGTCTGTATGACACCTATCTGAATAACACGCTGGCGATCCTGCTGACGGCCCAGCTGCTGCGCGAGCACGTTGTCCAACAACTGCTTTCGGATGCTGCGCTGATCACCGTCACCACCGCACAGCAACTGGCGGCGGTGGTCCTGGTCTTCGGCAGCACGGAATTCATCGGTTTCACGATGATGTGGTCAGGACTATCTGGACCCGACATCCGCCGTCGACATCGCTACTACCGTTGTGCGGCAATACTATTGGTGATCGGCTATCTCGTTGCGGCAGCACGGGCCCGGATCGCGGCAGAGCCCGTCGAAGTTTGCGGCGGGTGGGATGGAGTGCTCGCTTATTGTTTCTATTCGACGATGTTCCTCGTGTTGGTCGTCCAACTGATGCGACTGAGCATCCGGGAGCTGACCCGCCGGGGTGCGCCGCGTCGCGAACGCCTGATCGCCGCCTGCGGGGTGGCATTGGCACTGGCCATCGGATGGGTCACCCTAGAATCGCTGCTACTGCTGGTGTTTGAACAGCTGGGGTGGCTGCATACCGGCGCGTACCGGGTCAAAGTCCACGGCGTGTACTTTTTCTGGGAAGCCGTCGGCTGTACCGCGCTCGCCGCGGTCCCGTGCCTGCTGGCGATTATCGCCCGTGGCGGGCTGGATCCCGTTAGTCGGCAATGGCGCAAACTGCAACCGCTGCGGAACAGCCTGCGCCAAGCCGCGCCGGAGAGTTCGTTCGATTTGCAGCAAGACGGTGTCCGGCGCCGTAAGACGACACTGCAACTCCATCAGACGGTCGTCGAAATACGGGATCTCATATTGCAGCTACGGCCCTACGCGCGTGACGTCTCCTCGCACCAAGTCGATGAATTCGTCGCGGCGCATTCCATCCCCTCGACCGATCGCGACACGGCGACCCTGGCCCTGCAATTAGCCCACGCGGCCGACGCCAAAGCCTCGGGACTCGCTGCCCAACGAATCGATGCAACGCACATCGTCACCTCCCGGGCAACAACCCTCGAGCAGGAAACCCGCGAATTGGTGCAGCTGGCCAAGTGGTGGCCTGCTGCCGCGTCTGCAATTACTGCAGCAACTGTGCGGCGCGATCGGCGAGGTCGAGCAGCGGTTGCGGGAAGATCCCCAGAATCACGGTGATCGCGGCACAGAGCGCGATCGCGATCTTGCTCAGGATGCCCGGGGCCACGACCTGTGGGGTGTTGTCGGCCGGTTCGGTGAAGAACATCAGCACGATCACCCGCACGTAGAAATACGCGGCGACTCCGCTGGCGATCACACCGATGATGACCAACGGCACGGCGCCACCTTGGGCGGCGGCCTTGAACACCGTGAGCTTGCTGATGAATCCACTGGTTAACGGGATACCGGCAAAGGCTAGCAAGAACATCGAAAGCATCACGCCCACAATGGGAGAACGCTGCCCAAGCCCGGCCCAGTGCGACAGTCTTGCGTCCTCGATGCCGTCGGAGTTGCGAATCAGACCGACGATGGCGAACGCGCCGACCGTGCTGAAGCTGTAGGCCACCAGGTAGAACAAGGTCGCCGCAAGACCGGCCTGGTTGTCGGCGATCACACCGGTGAGGATGAAACCGACGTGGGCGACCGACGAATAGGCCAGCATACGTTTGACGTCGACCTGGTTGACCGCGGTGACGGTGCCGACGGCCATCGTCAGGATTGCGATCGACCACAGCACGGGACGCCACTCGTGGTGCAGTGGCGGCAACGCGACGTAGACGACTCGCAGCAGTGCGCCGAATGCCGCGACCTTGGTGGCCGCCGCCATGAAACCGGTGATCGGCGTCGGTGCGCCCTGATACACGTCGGGAATCCACGAGTGGAATGGCACCGCACCCACTTTGAACAGCAGACCGACCGACAGCAGCGCGACGCCGACCAACGCCATCGAGCTATCACCATGGGCGGCAAGCGCATCCCGGATGCCGGGCAGCAAAAGCGTTCCGGTAGCGCCGTAGAGCAGCGCCACGCCGTAGAGGAAGAACGCCGAGGAGAAGGCGCCCAGCAGGAAGTACTTCATCGCCGCTTCCTGCGACAGCAGCCGGCGGTGACGCGCCAGACCGCACATCAGGTACAGCGGCAGCGACAGCACTTCCAGCGCGACGAACATCGTCAAGAGGTCATTGGCCGCGGGGAACACCATCATGCCGCCGACGGACAGCATTAGGAGCGGGAAGAGTTCGGTCTGGGTGGCCCCGGCCCGTTCGGCCTCACGTTCGGCGTCGCTGCCGGGCACCGCGGACGCCTGCGGGGTGAACGCGTCCAAGCCGGAAGCCGGTCCGGACACTCCTGCGGCGACCTTCACTTTGTTGGCGGTGGCGGCGATGTTGCTGCGCTCGGCGATGAAGATGACGGCCAGCACGGCCACCAGCACGACGGTGCCTTGCAGATACAGCGCCGGCCGGTCGATGGCCACTGCGCCCAACACCGCGCTGCGACCCGACGCCGGAAGGGATCGGCTGACCGCGATGTCGGCGACGAACGCCCCGATCAAACCACCGAGGGCCAGGGTCACCTGGGATACGTAGCGAATGTTCCTGGGTACGAACGCTTCAACCAGTACGCCGACCACCGCGATACCAAAGACGATGAGCATCGGGCACAGCAGGAAGTACTCGATGCTGGGGGTGGGAAGGGTCATTGGTGCGGTCCTTCGGCTGTACCGGGGGTCGCCCTCAAAACGGGGCGGGTCACGCTCGGCGCGGGATCATGCTGGCCGATGGTGATCATGGTGTGGTCCACGGCGGGATTGATGATGTCGAGCACCGGCTTGGGATAGACGCCGAAGACGAACAGCAGCGCCAGCAGCGGTGCGACGACGATCAGTTCGCGCAGCCGTAGATCGGTGATTTTCTGATTGCCTTCGGCCACCGGCCCGGTCATCACCCGCTGGTAGAGCCAGAGCATGTAGATCGCCGCCAGCACCAGCGCGGTGACCCCAAGCGCGCCGGCGAGCCAGTACCGGTTGAAAGTGCCCAGTAGGACCAGGAATTCGCTGATGAACGGCGCGAGGCCGGGCAGCGACAGCGTGGCCATCGCCGAGACCAGGAAGGTGCCGGCCAGCACCGGCGCCACCTTCTGCACCCCGCCGTAGTCCGCGATCAACCTGCTGCCGCGCCGGCTGACCAGGAATCCCGCGATCAGGAACACCGCCGCGGTCGACAGGCCGTGGTTGAGCATGTACAGCGTCGAACCGCTCTGTCCCTGGGTCGTCATCACGAAAATGCCGGCGATGATGAACCCGAAGTGCGAGATCGAGGTGTAGGCGATCAGCCGCATCATGTCTTTTTGCCCGATCGCGACGATCGCGCCGTAGATCACCCCGATGATGGCCAACGTCACGATCAGCGGGCGGAAATACGTTGAGGCGTCGGGGAACAACTGCAGGCAGTAGCGCAGCATCCCGAACGTACCGACCTTGTCCATCACCGCGGTGATCAAGACCGCGGTCGCCGGAGTGGCCTCGACGCACGCGTCGGGCAGCCAGCGATGGAACGGCCAGAGCGGGGCCTTGACGGCGAAGGCGAACATGAAGCCCAGGAACAGCGCCTTGAACACCGCGGGGTCCACTCCGGCAAAACGGCCCGAGGAGATGCCGGTCACGATTTCGCGGAAGTCGAATGTGCCCGAACCATGTTGTGCCGTCACCACATACAACCCGATCACCGCGGCCAGCATGATCAGGCCGCCGAACAGGTTGTACAGCAAGAACTTCACCGCGGCCTTCGACCGCCCGGCTCCCTTGCCGAACCCGCCGATCAGGAAGTACATCGGGATCAGCATGGCCTCGAAGAACACGTAGAACAGCAGGACGTCGAGGGCGATCACCGAGATCAGCACCATCGACTCGATGGCCAGTGTCAGCGCGACGTAAGCCTGTGGTCCCCGGGCGCTCTCGCCGCCGTCGTTCCATCCGGCCACCAGCAGCAGCGGGATCAGGATGGCGGTCAGCAACACCAGGATGACCGCGATGCCGTCGACGCCCAGGTTGTAGCAGGCGCCGAACGCCGGAATCCAGGGATGCTTTTCCCGGAATTGGTAAGGGGCGCCACCGGTTTTGAAACCGAGCGCGACGACGAGCGCCACCGCCAGTGTCAGGACACTGACCACCACGCCGGTCCACTTGGCGAGCTGCTTCAGGCCGGGCGGCAGCAGGATGGTGAGCACCGAACCTGCCAGCGGTACCAGCCACAGCACCGAGAGCCACGGAACGCTAGTCATGAGCGCCGCTCCTCTCCCCCGCAAGCGGGAGGTACCCCCACATCGCTCTGTTGCTCTGCATCGTCGCAGCGCGCGAGCTCACCACAGTTGCACCGCCAGGATGGCCGCGACCAGTAGGGTGGCGCCCGCCAGCATCGACAACGCGTAGGAGCGCGCGAAGCCGGTTTGCAGGCCCCGCAGGCGATTCGAGGTTCGGCCGACCAACGCGGCCAGCGCGTTGACCGAGCCGTCCACACCCGCGTCGTCGGCTTCGACCAGCGCGTCGGTCAACTGCGCGCCAGGGCGCATGAATACCTCCTCGTTGAAGGCGTCGCCGTACAGGTCTCTGCGTGCGGCCGTGGTGAGTGCCGACGCCTGGACGGGAGCAACTCTGGGAATCTCAGCCCTGCCGTACTTCTGATAAGCCACTGCGATTCCAACCGCGACCACGCCGAGCGCCAGCGCGGTGTTGACCCAGGCCGGAAGCGGGTGCGTGCTTTCTTCGTGCGCTCCGACAACCGGTTCCAGCCAGTGCGGCAGGGTGCCCCCGATGGCGAACAGGCCGCCGGACAATACCGAGCCGAAGGCGAGCAGGATCATCGGCCCGCTCATCAGGGCGGGTGCCTCGTGCGGGTGGCTGCCTGGCGCCCAACGCTTTTCGCCGAAGAAGGTCATCAGCATCACCCGGGTCATGTAGAACGCGGTAATGCCCGCGCCCAGCAGCGCGGCCCCGCCCAGGGTGTAGCCGCGGACGCCGCCGGCGCCCAATGCCGCCTCGATGATCGCGTCCTTGGAGTAGAAGCCCGCGAACGGCGGCACGCCGATGATTGCCAGGTAGCCCAGGCCGAAGGTGATGAACGTGACGGGCACGGCGGCACGCAGCCCGCCGTAGCGGCGCATGTCCTGTTCTTCGTGCATCGCGTGGATGATCGAGCCCGACCCGAGGAATAGGCCGGCCTTGAAGAAGCCATGGGTGAGCAGGTGCATGATCGCGAACGCGTAACCGGCGGGTCCGAGTCCCGCGGCCAGCACCATGTAGCCGATCTGGCTCATCGTCGACGCCGCCAGCGCGCGCTTGATGTCGTCCTTCGCGCAGCCGATGAACGCTCCGAACATCAGCGTTACGGCGCCGACGATGACGACGCCGAGTTGCGCTCCGGGAGCGAGGTTGTAGAGCGGATTGGACCGCACGATCAGGTACACGCCGGCGGTCACCATGGTCGCCGCGTGGATCAGCGCGGACACCGGGGTGGGGCCCTCCATCGCGTCACCCAACCAGGCCTGTAGCGGAACCTGCGCTGACTTGCCGCAGGCGCCCACCAACAGCAGCAATCCCATCGCCGTCAGCACGCCACGGCCGGCCGCCGGGGCGCCGGCGAAAACACCGGCGTACGACAGCGTTCCGAACGTGCTGAACATGATGAACATGGCCAGAGCCAGGCCGGCGTCGCCGACCCGGTTCATCACGAACGCCTTCTTGGCGGCAGTGGCCGCCGACGGCTTGTGATACCAGAAGCCGATCAACAGGTAGGACGCCAGTCCGACGCCTTCCCAGCCGACGTAGAGCATCAGGTAGTTGTCGGCAACGACCAGCAGCAGCATCGCGGCCAGGAACAGGTTGAGGTATCCGAAAAACCTTCGGCGGTCCGGGTCTTCGGCCATGTAGGCGACCGAGTAGATGTGGATCAGCGACCCCACGCCGGAGATCAGCAACACGAAACAGATTGACAACTGGTCGATCTGCAACCCGAAGTCGACCTGGAATTGGTCTACCGGGATCCAGGTGAACACCGTCTGGTGGATGGTGCGGTGCTCACTGTCGCGGCTCAGCAAGTCCGACAGCAGCGTGGCGCCCACCCCGAACGCCCCCAGTGCGGCGATGACGCCCAGCCAATGCCCCCATGGGTCGGCGCGTCTGCCGCCGAACAGCAAGATTGTGGCACCCGCCAGCGGTAGTGCCACGAGCAACCAGGTCAAGTGTGCGATGTTTGTCACGGCGGCGTTCTTCTACCCTTTGAGTAGGTTCGCGTCGTCGACCGACGCCGATTTGCGGGCACGGAAAATCGTCATGATGATGGCCAGGCCGATGACGACCTCGCACGCGGCCACCACCATCGTGAAGAACGCGATCATCTGGCCGTCCAGGTGGCCGTGCATGCGCGCGAAGGTGACGAACGCCAGGTTCACCGCGTTGAGCATCAACTCGACGCACATGAACATCACGATGGCGTTGCGGCGCAACAGCACACCGGAGGCGCCGATCGTGAACAGCAGTGCCGAAAGGTAAAGGTAGTTAGCCGGATTCACGATGCACCGCCTTTGATGGCTTGCCGGCGGGGAGTTTCTTTGCCGTCCGCGCCGCGGGTTCGCAGCATGCTCGACACCGAGTCGTCCGCGTACGAGCCGTCGGGCAGCAGCGCCGCCACGTCCACCGCGTTGTGGCGTGCGTACACGCCGGGGTTGGGCAGCGGGGTCGGGCGGCCCGAACGGAACCGCTCCTCGGAAAGCTCGCGCTGCGTCTTGCGCCGTTCGAACCGCTCGCGGTGCGCGAGCACCATCGCCCCGACCGCGGCGGTGATCAGCAGCGCGCTGGTCAGCTCGAACGCCCACAGATAACGCGAAAAGATCAGTGCCGCCAGGCCTTCGACGTTGCCGTTGGCGTTCGCGGTGGTCAGCCCGACGAAGCCCCCGGTCGTCACCTTGCCGATCGCCGCGACCAGCAGAATGCCGAATCCGACCCCGGTGACCACCGCGGCGACGCGCTGTCCGCGCAGCGTTTCCTTCAACGATTCCGCGGAGTCCACGCCGATCAGCATCAGCACGAACAAGAACAGCATCATCACCGCGCCGGTGTAGACGACGACCTGGACCACACCCAGGAACAGTGCGTCCTGGATCATGTAGAAGATCGCCAGGATGATCATCGTCATCGCCAGGAACATCGCCGAGTACACGGCGTTGACGGCCGTGACCACTCCGATCGCGCCGATCACGGCCAGCGCGCCCAGCAACCAGAAGGCCACCGCTTCGCCGGTGGAGGTGCGAACGATGACATCGGTCGCCAAGTTGGTGGCAAGTACGGCGGTCACCGTGCGTCCCCGCTCTTTTGGTTGACGCGCAAGCCATCCGCCGTGACGTTGCCCTGGTAGTAGTCCTTGTCGGTGGCACCCTCGGTCCGCGGGTGCGGCGGCGCGAGCATGTTCTGCAGCAGCGGCGCGAGCAACCGGTCCTTCTCGTAGATCAGGTCGGCGCGGTTGTCGTCGGCCATTTCGTAGTCGTTGGTCATCGTCAGCGCGCGCGTGGGGCACGCCTCGATGCACAGACCGCAGCCGATGCAGCGCAGATAGTTGATCTGGTAGACCCGGCCGTAACGCTCACCCGGCGAAAACCTTGCCTCGTCGGTGTTGTCGGCGCCCTCGACGTAGATCGCGTCGGCCGGGCAGGCCCAGGCGCACAGCTCGCAGCCGATGCACTTCTCCAGCCCGTCGGGATACCGGTTGAGCTGATGACGGCCGTGATAGCGCGGGGCGACCGGGCCGGGTTTCTCCGGATACTCCTCGGTGACAGTCTTTTTGAACATCGCGGCGAATGTCACGCCGAATCCGGCCACGGCGTCGAGGAATTTAGCCATGTGCTGTCTCCTTGCTCGCACCCGACGCCGTCAGCGCTTTGCCCGGCAGCGGTGGCGTCGGGAATGCCGGTGGCGGCGGTAGGGCGTCGCTACGCTTGCGAAGTTCTCGCGCCAGTGCGCGATTGGCCGGTGTGGTGCTGAATGGCTTGCGCAGCAACATAATCAGCGCCACGGCGAAGACGAGGCTGCAGACCACCAGCAGGGGAGTCCAATACGCGTAGCCCTGGTTGCGCAGCGTGCGGATCACCGCCGCGATCAGCACCCAGACCAGGGACGCGGGGATCAGGAGTTTCCAGCCCAACGCCATGAACTGGTCGTAACGCAGCCGGGGCAGGCTGGCTCGCAGCCACATGTAGATGAACAGGAAAGTCCACATCTTGAGGGTGAACCAGAGCACCGGCCACCAGCCGCTGTTGGCGCCATCCCACATGTTCAGCGGCCATGGGGCGTGCCAACCGCCGAAGAACATCAGCGTCGCGAGCGACGAAACCGTCATCATGTTGACGTATTCGGCCAGCATGAACATCGCGAACTTCAGCGACGAGTACTCGGTGTGGAAGCCGGCGACCAGTTCGCCCTCGGCCTCGGGCAAATCGAAGGGGGCGCGGTTGGTTTCGCCGACCATCGAGATCAGGTAGATGATGAATGACGGCAGCAGCAGGAATACGTACCAGACGCCATCCTGCGCCTTGATGATTCCGGACGTCGACATGGTCCCCGCGAACAGGAAGACCGCCGCGAACGACAGCCCCATCGACACCTCGTAGGAGATGACCTGCGCGGTGGATCGCACCCCGCCCAGCAGCGGGTATGTCGAGCCGGATGCCCAGCCGCCCAGCACGATGCCGTAGACGCCTATCGCCGACAGCCCCAGGATAAACAGCACCGCGGCCGGCATGTCGGTCAGTTGCAACGGGGTGCGGTGTCCGAACACCGATACCTCGGGACCGAACGGGATGAACGCGAACGCGGTGAACGCGGGGATCGTCGAGATGACCGGTGCCGCCATGTAGACGAACCAGTCGACGCCGCGGGGAGTGATGCTTTCCTTGAGCGCCAGCTTGATCCCGTCGGCCAGGCTCTGCAAGGCGCCCCACGGGCCCGCCCGGTTAGGGCCGGGCCGCAGCTGCATCCAGCCAAGGATCTTGCGCTCGAGCAGGATTGCGAGCAATACGTTCAGCATCAGGAACACGAAGATGGCGAGCGCCTTGCCGAGCACCAGCCACCAGGGGTCATGCCCGAAGTCGCTCATTTGCCCACTCCGATCTTCACGACGTTGCCGATCGTGACGCCCAGCTGCCGCTGCACCGCGGACCCCGGCGAGTTCAGCGGCAGCCACACCACCCGGTCGGGCATGTCAGTGATGGCCAGCGGCAAGCTGATTGATCCGCGCGGCGTGCTGACCGTGACGGTGTCGCCCTCGGCCGCGCCGATCTCGGTCGCGGTGCCGGCCGACAGCCGCGCGACGGGCTTGCGTGCCGTTCCCGCCAGATGCGGTTCGCCGTCTTGAGCCCGGCCGTTGTCGAGCATCATCCGCCAGCCGGTGAGTACGGCTTCGCCCTTGGCGGGCTGCGGCGGCTCCGGTGCCTGGACCGTTGCGCCGCTGGCGCGCTCACCCTCCCAGTTGCCCAGCGCCGAGATTTGTTCGCGGGGCGCCTGGACGCCGGTCATGCCCAGGTAGACGCCCATTTCGTCGGCCAGCGTGTCGAGCACCTGATGATCGGACTGGGTGGCCCGCTGGGTGCTGCCGTGCAGGGCAGGTTCGAAGGGCCGGAAACGGCCTTCCCAGTTGACGAATGCACCGGCCTTCTGGGTGGTGGGCGCGACCGGGAACACCACGTCGGCGCGTTCGGTGACCTCGCTGTGCCGCAGTTCCAGGCTGACCACGAAGTTCGCCTTGTCCAGCGCCGCGAGTACCGCATCGGGATCAGCGAAGTCGGCGGGCTCGATACCGCCGACCAGCAACGCGCCCAGGCTTCCGTCCGCCGCGGCGGCCAGGATGCCGTCCACGTCACGCCCGGCGGCGGATGGCAATTCGTCGACGTTCCACGCCGCGGCCACTTCGGCGCGCTGGGTTTCGTCGGCGACCAGGCGACCACCGGGCAGCAGCCCGGGCAATGCGCCGGCTTCCAGCGCGCCGCGTTCACCGGCGCGGCGCGGCACCCAGGCCAGCCGGGCCCCGGTGGCATCGGCGAGCCGGGCCGCCGCGGACAATCCGCCCGGCACCGTGGCCAGGCGTTCGCCGACCATGATGACCGCTCCGGTCTTCGACAACAGCTCGCCCACCTCGCCGGTGGCCAGGCCGTCCAGCATGGCCGGTTCGGCGCCGGGCACGGTCTGCAGCAGCCGGCCCGACATCTTCGTCAGCGCGCGAGTGGCGAACGGTGCCACCGCGTAGATCGGCACGCCGCGCTTGCGGGCGGCCTTGCGCAGCCGCAGGAACACGATCGGTGCCTCGTCCTCGGGCTCCAACCCGACCAGCACGACCACCGGCGCGGATTCCAAATCGGCGAAGCTGACCGTGAGCGGCTGACCCGCGATGCGGGCTGCCAGGAACTCCGCCTCTTCGGCCGAACAGGGACGGGCGCGGAAGTCAATATCGTTGGTGTCCAACACGATTCGTGCGAACTTTGAGTAGGCGTAGGCGTCTTCCCAGGTGCCTCGACCGCCGACGAGTACGCCGGTGCGGCCGCGGGCCGCCTCGAATGCCTGGGTGGCCGCCACGATCGCGTGCGCCCACGATGCCGGCTGTAGCGTGCCGTCGGCGTCCCGGACCAGGGGAGTGGTGAGCACGTCGGGCTGGGTGTCGTAGCGGAAAGCCCACCGGCCCTTGTCGCAGTTCCACTCCTCGTTGACCTCGGGGTCGTCACCGGCAAGACGGCGCAACACCTTGCCGCGGCGGTGGTCGGTGCGCTCGGCGCAGCCGCCGGCGCAGTGCTCGCACACGCTGGGGCTGGAGACCAGATCGAAAGGGCGCGCCCGGAATCGGTAGGCGGTGCCGGTCAGGGCGCCCACCGGGCAGATCTGCACGGTGTTGCCCGAGAAGTAGGAGTCGAACGGCTCGTTGGCGTAGATGCCGACCTGTTGCAGGGCGCCGCGCTCCTGCATGTCTATGAACGGATCGCCGGCGATCTGCTCGGAGAACCGCGTGCAGCGCGCGCACAGGATGCACCGTTCGCGGTCCAGCAGCACCTGCGAGGAGATGTTGATCGGCTTGGCGAAGGTGCGCTTGACGTCTTCGAATCGAGAATCGGTGCGACCGTTGGACATTGCCTGGTTCTGCAGCGGACATTCGCCGCCCTTGTCGCACATCGGGCAGTCGAGCGGGTGGTTGATCAGCAGCAGCTCCATCACGCCGTGCTGCGCCTTGTCCGCGGCCTCGGAGGTCAGCTGGGTGCGCACCACCATGTCTTCGGTGCAGACGATCGTGCACGACGCCATCGGCTTGCGCTGACCCTCGACCTCGACCATGCACTGGCGGCAGGCGCCGACCGGATCCAGTAGCGGATGATCACAGAACCGGGGAATCTGGATGCCCATCAACTCGGCCGCGCGAATCACCAGTGTTCCTTTGGGAACCGTGATTTCGTTGCCATCGATGGTGAGCTTGACCATGTCGGGCGGCGTCGTCTCGCCACCGGTCTCGGTTTTGGCCGCACTTGTCATGAGCGCATTCACGCCTTTCCGTTGGCCGTCAGCATGGAGTCTCGGGGGTCGAACGGGCAGCCGCCTCCTTCGACGTGGGCGATGTACTCGTCGCGGAAGTGCTTGATCGACGACATCACCGGGCTGGCCGCGCCATCGCCCAACGCGCAGAACGACTTTCCAAGGATCGCGTCGGAGATGTCGAGCAATTTGTCGAGATCCTCGTGGGTGCCCTTGCCCGTCTCGAGTCGCGTGTAGATCTGGTCCAGCCAGAACGTGCCCTCGCGGCACGGCGTGCATTTGCCGCAGGACTCGTGCTTATAGAAATACGTCCAGCGCTGCACCGCGCGGACCACGCAGGTGGTCTCGTCGAAGATCTCCAGCGCCTTGGTGCCCAGCATCGATCCGGCGGCACCCACGCCTTCGTAATCCAGTGGCACGTCGAGGTGTTCGTCGGTGAGCAGCGGTGTCGACGATCCGCCGGGCGTCCAGAACTTCAGCCGGTGTCCGGCGCGGACCCCGCCGGCGTAGTCGAGCAACTCGCGCAGCGTGATGCCCAGCGGGGCCTCATACTGGCCGGGGCGGGTGACGTGTCCGGACAACGAATACAGCGTGAAGCCAGGCGATTTCTCGGTGCCCATCGACCGGAACCATTCGACGCCGTTGAGAATGATCGACGGCACGCTGGCGATGGTCTCGACGTTGTTGATCACCGTGGGGCAGCCGTAAAGGCCTGCCACGGCGGGGAAGGGCGGGCGCAGCCGGGGCTGGCCGCGCCGGCCCTCAAGACCCTCCAGCAGCGCTGTTTCCTCGCCGCAGATGTAGGCGCCCGCACCGGCGTGCACCACCAGCTCCAGGTCGTAGCCGGATCCGTTGATGTCGGTGCCCAAATAGCCGGCGGCATAAGCCTCGGCCACCGCGTTCTGCAGCCGGCGCAGCACCGGCACCACTTCGCCGCGCACGTAGATGAACGCGTGGCTGGCCCGGATGGCGTAGGAGGCGATGATGGCGCCCTCTACCAGTAGGTGGGGCGTCGCCAGCATCAGCGGAATGTCTTTGCACGTACCGGGTTCGGACTCGTCCGCGTTGACCACCAGGTAGTGCGGCTTGGCGGCCGGCCCGGAGTCGCCCTGCGGGATGAACGACCATTTCGTTCCGGTCGAGAAGCCGGCGCCGCCGCGACCGCGCAGGCCCGAATCCTTCACGGCCCCTATCACCGCGTCGGGCTCCATCGCCAGCGCCTTCTTGAGTGCCTGGTAGCCGTCGTGGCGTTGGTAGGTCTCCAGCGTGAACGACTTCGGGTCGTCCCAGTAGCGGCTGATGACGGGGGTCAGCGGGGTGGTCATGACTTGCCTCCGGGAGCCGGTGGGGGTTCCATGCCCTTCTCCTTCGCCACCTGCAGTCCGGCCAAAGTGGCTGCGCCGGCGCCACCCTGGCCTTCGTCGGGGCGCTCGTCGGGGAGGCCGGCCAGAATGCGGGATGTCTCGCGGAACTTGCACAGCGGCGCGCCCCGGGTGGGCGCCTTGGGTTTCCCGTCCCGCAGCGAGTCGACGAGTTCCCGTGCCGATTCGGGTGTCTGGTTGTCGTAGAACTCCCAGTTGACCATCACGACCGGGGCGAAGTCGCAGGCGGCGTTGCATTCGATGTGCTGCAGCGTGACCGATCCATCGGCGGTGGTCTCGTCGTTGCCGATGCCGAGATGCTCTTTGAGCGAGCCGAATACGGCGTCGCCGCCCATGACCGCACACAGCGTGTTGGTGCAGACGCCGACCAGGTAGTCGCCGGTCGGGCCTCGGCGGTACATCGTGTAGAAGCTGCCCACCGCCGATACCTCGGCGCCAGTCAGCCCGATTTGCTCGCCGCAGAACTCCAGGCCCGCCGGGGTTAGGTAGGAATCCTCGGCCTGGACCAGGTGCAGCAGCGGCAACAGCGCAGAACGCTTGTCGGGGTAGCGGCTGATGATCTCCTTGGCGTCGACCTCGAGGCGCGCCCGAACCTCCGGTGAATACGACTGGGGCGCACCCTCGACCACGAATTGATTGGGTTCTTCGGGAGGCGGTCCGAGCCGGATGAACACCCGCTCGCCAGAGCCGTTCCCTCCCACGGGCGCCGTCATCGGTCGACTCCGCCCATGACCGGGTCGATGCTGGCGACCGCGGTGATCAAGTCGGCGACCATCCCGCCCTCGCACATCGCGGCGACCGATTGCAGATTGGTGAAGGAGGGATCGCGATAATGCACTCGGTACGGCCGGGTTCCGCCGTCACTGACCATGTGCACGCCGAGTTCCCCGCGGGGTGATTCCACTGCGCTGTAGACCTGGCCGGCCGGCACCCGGATGCCCTCGGTGACCAATTTGAAGTGGTGTATCAACGCTTCCATCGAACCGCCCATGATCTTGGCGATGTGTTCGGGTGAATTACCCATGCCGTCGGGGCCTACCTTCAGGTCGGCGGGCCAGGCGATCTTACGATCCTCGACCATGTGCGGTCCGGGCTTGAGCTTGTCCAGGCACTGCTCGACGATCTTGACCGACTCCCACATTTCCTTGACACGAATGATGTAGCGCCCGTAGGCATCACACGTGTCGGCGGTGATCACGTCGAACTCGTAGTTCTCGTACCCGCAGTAAGGTTCGCTCTTGCGCAGGTCGTGCGGTAAACCGGTGGAACGCAGGATCGGGCCGGTGATGCCCAGCGCCATGCATCCGGCCAAGTCGAGATAGCCGACGTCCTGAGTGCGCGCCTTCCAGATGGCGTTTTCGTTGAGCAGATCACCCATTTCGCGCAGCACCTGCTTGAGCACCTTGAGGCCCTCGACGATGTCGGCTTCGGCGTTGGGCGGTAGATCCTGCGCCACCCCGCCCGGGCGAATGTAGGCGCTGTTCATCCGCAGACCGCTGATCTTTTCGAACAGGGTCAACACGATCTCGCGTCCCCGGAAGCCAACGAACATCGGCGTCATCGCGCCCAGTTCCATGCCGCCGGTGGCCAGCGCGACCAGATGCGAGGAGATCCGGTTGAGCTCCATCATCAGGACGCGGATGACGTTGACCCGCTCCGGGATCTCATCGGTGATGCCGAGCAGCTTCTCGACGCCGAGGCAGTAGGCGGTCTCGTTGAAAAACGGTGACAGGTAATCCATCCGGGTCACGAAGGTGACGCCCTGCGTCCAGTACCGGTATTCGAGATTCTTCTCGATTCCGGTGTGCAGGTAGCCGATTCCGCAGCGCACCTCGGTGACGGTCTCGCCTTCGATCTCCAGGATCAGCCGCAACACCCCGTGCGTGGACGGGTGCTGGGGACCCATGTTGACGACGATGCGTTCACCGGGATCAGCGGCGCGGGCGGCCTCGACGACCTGCCCCCAGTCCTGTCCGCCGGCGACCACGACAGTTTCGGCGCCGCCATCGTGCGTCGAGTCAGTGATTGTGCTCATTAGTTGTACGCTCTCCGCTCGTCGGGCGGGGGTATCTGTGCGCCCTTGTACTCGACGGGAATACCGCCGAGCGGGTAGTCCTTGCGTTGCGGATGGCCGTGCCAGTCGTCCGGCATCTCGATGCGGGTCAGCGACGGATGCCCGTCGAAGATGATGCCGAAGAAGTCGTACGTCTCGCGCTCGTGCCAGTCGTTGGTCGGGTAGATCCCATACAACGACGGGATGTGCGGATCGCCGTCTGGCGCAGAGACTTCCAGCCGGACGCGACGATTGTGGGTGATCGACTGCAACGGGTAGACGGCATGCAATTCGCGGCCGGTTTCGTGCGGGTAATGCACGCCGCTGACGCCCAGGCACATCTCGAAGCGCAGTTCGGGTTCGTCGCGCAGGCGTTGGGCGACGTGTGGCAGTGCCTCGCGGCGCACGTGCAACGTCAGCTCGTTGCGGTCGACGACGACTTTTTCTATGGCGTTTTCGAATTCGATGTCGCCGGCCTTCAGTGAGTCGGTGAGCCGGTCGACCACGTCGTCGAAGTAACCGCCATACGGCCGGGGACTGCTGCCCGGCAGGGTGACTTCCCGCACCAGGCGTCCGTACCCGGAGGTGTCACCCGATCCTGAAATGCCGAACATGCCGCGGCGCACGTTGATCACTTCTTCGCCGGGCGCGGGCACCGCACCACCCACCTCGCTGGCGGCCACCTTCGGGTCCTGCTCCGGTGAACTCATCGCAGCAGTCCACGCATCTCGATGGTGGGCCGCGCGCCCAGGGCCGCCTGCTCGGCTTCGGCGATGGCCTGTTCGCGGTTCACGCCGAGCGGCATTTCCTGAATCTTCTCGTGCAGCTTGAGAATTGCGTACAAGAGCATCTCCGGACGGGGCGGGCAGCCGGGGAGGTAGATGTCCACCGGAACCACGTGGTCCACGCCCTGAACGATCGCATAGTTGTTGAACATTCCGCCGGACGACGCGCAGACGCCCATGGCCAACACCCATTTCGGTTCTGCCATCTGGTCGTAGATCTGGCGCAACACCGGGGCCATCTTCTGGCTCACCCGCCCGGCCACGATCATCAGGTCGGCTTGGCGCGGTGTCGCCGAAAAGCGCTCCATCCCAAACCGTGCGATGTCGAACCGTGGTCCGGCCGTTGCCATCATCTCGATCGCGCAGCAGGCCAATCCGAATGTGGCCGGCCACAGTGAGTTCTTGCGGACGTAGCCGGCGATCTTTTCGACGGTCCCGAGCAGGATGCCGGCGGGTAGCTGTTCTTCCAGGCCCACGATTTACCTCAATCCCATGTCAGGCCGCCGCGGCGCCACACGTAGGCGTAGGCCACGAAGACCGTGAGCATGAACGCCACCATCTCGACCAGAGCGAACATCCCCAGCGCGTCGTAACTGACGGCCCACGGATACAAGAACACGATTTCGATGTCGAAGACGATAAACAGCATTGCGGTCAGGTAATACTTCACCGGAAACCGCTGCCCGGGCGTCGCATGCGGACCACTCACCGACGTTTCGGTCGGCTCGATTCCACACTCGTAGGCGGCCATCTTCGACTTGTTGTAGCGCGACGGGCCGGCCAGGCTCGCGATCACGACCGAACCGACAGCAAAGGCGGTGGCGATCCCGCCTAGCACCAGGATGGGTATGTAGACGTTCAACTCGCTCCAAAGATCCGTCGTGGGCCGCCTATAAAGCGACCAGGCGGCGACCGGGCTGCTGTGACGAACCGGGTCTGTAGCTCGTAGCAGTGATCTTCAACATAGCGTTGGGGTGGCTGGGACACGTGCTCGGGGTGATGGTAATCACTCGGCTGTGGTCTTCGCCGAGTTTAGACAACAACCGAGCGACGGGCAGCCGGGAACGCTCGGCGAGCGTGGTGTGGCGTCAGTTTTCTGCGATGCCGGCACGATATGCATGGCGCCGGCCTGACATTCATTTCAGCGGTGCGCGGCAAGCGGACCGGGGTGACCTCGGTCCGGATCGAAGCGGCGGGGCTAGATGGCGGGAGCGCGGAGCAACTCGAGCACGGTGCGGCCCAGCACGATCGGGTCGATCGGATGGGGCACCGCCGCCTCGGCGCGCGACCACGTCGCCAGCCACGCGTCGTCCGGGCGACCGGTGAGCACCAGGATCGGCGGGCAGGTTTCGAGTTCGTCTTTGAGCTGTTTGGCGATTCCCATACCGCCGGTCGGTGTCGCTTCCCCGTCGAGGATGACGAGGTCGATCCCGCCCTCGTCCATCGTGCGGATCACCATCGGGCCGGTCGCCACCTCGACATAGTTCAGCTCGGGCAGATCCGGGTGCAGGCGCTTGCCCAATGCCCGCTTCACTGTGTCGCGGGTGTTGGGGTTGTCGCTGTAGACGAGTATCCGCAGAGCGATGGTGGCGTCGGGCACGGTGCAGATGCTACTGGTGCGCGACCGGCTTTATTGGTTAGACCGTACGAAAACGGCCTGCGCCGCGGCCCTGACCGTCGGCGCGATCATGCCGAACTTGTTCCAGCCGATGTCGAACTGGGATCGATCGATCAAGGTTTCGCCCGAGATTTGAATCGAACCGTCACTGGTCTCGGTGACCGTGACCGGTAACGGTACCGGCGCGGTGACGCCCTTGATGGTGAAGTTGGCGCGCAGGTCCGCGGCCTTGCCCTCGGTCGGGTGCACCGCGGTGACGACGACGCTGATCTCGGGAAAGCGTTCGACGTCGAAGAAATCGGCCGAGCGCAGATGCTCGTCGCGACGGCCGATGCCGGTGTTCACCGAGGCGGTGTGGATGTCGAGGCGGCCGAAGACCGCGCCCTTGCCGGTGAGTTGTCCGTCGCCGGAGAACTCGGTGAAGCGGCCCTTGACGTTCACCAGACCCCACATGTTCCTGATCTTGAACGTCACCGCCGACCGGTCGGGAGCGATCTTCCACACCCCGGCCAAGTCCGGGTCGTTCAGCAGCGTTTCCAGCGTCGTCATCGTCCGTCTCACCTCATCAGCGGCGTTATACCGGCAGGGTCGAAGTATTCGTCGATCCGGTCGATCAGAGCATTTGTGCCCACCCTGATCACGATACAAACGCGCAAGGAGATCGATTGGCCGGCATGGCCTGTGGCGTGCAGGACGTGCTGCTGGACGAAGCCGCTGATCGATCCGTCCTCGAAGAGCTGACGATCGAGGATCTCGTAGCGGCGCTCGCTCGTAGCATCGATGAACCAGTCGATGACTTTTAGCGCGCGGGTCTTGTCGTCATCACGTGTGGAGCCCACCCGCCATACCGCGATGTCGTCGCTCCACATTCGGCTTACCGCGGTCTTGTCGCCGTCGACGATCGATGCGAACAGCCGGTCGGCCGTCTCGGCGACGACCTCGGCGGTAGCAGCAGGCATGGCGGGCTCCTATTCGCTGTCGTATCCGGGATGGGCAACCGCCAACCGATTACGCACCAGGGTTCGCAGACCGGCGAGCACGTCGCCGGCACGCTCGTCGAGTTCACCGGCCCGGATGGCGGCGGCAAGCTGCTCCTCGTCGGGGAAACCCAAGCCGGCCAGTGCTGCTTGCGATTCCGCCTCGCTTTCGTCGAGCAATTCACGCTCGACGATCCGCAGCGCGTTGGCGGCCACTCGGGAGTGTAAGTTGACCTGGCCGCTGGTTGCCGCCCGGACGTCGGTTTCCAGGAACTCAGCCACCGCGGCCACGAGTTCGGCCGCCAGTGGGCGACCGTAAGCGCCGATCACGACCGGACCTCCCCTGATTGCCCGTCTCTGCCCCTCGCCGCTGCGCGGCGCGCATCCTCACCGGGTGCTTCGAGCAGATTCAACAGGTCCCACTCCGTCTCGCTCACCCGGCGACCGATCGTCGCCAGCTCGACCGAACGGGATTGGCCGCTCAAATGCCGCTCCGCCTGGAAGCGGCAGATGACACCCCAGCGCAGGGTGGCCAACACCAGCCACCAGTGCAGCGCAGCCCGGTCGATGGTGGTTCCGCTGGCCTGCTCGTAGTCGCGCACGAAGCTCTCGATACTGCCGAGGCCGCCGGCGCCGAGGCTGGCCGGGGCGCCGAACCGCCACGCGCGGATGCAGAACCAGGCCAGGTCTTCATAGGCCTCGCCGAGGTGCACCAGCTCCCAGTCGAGCACCGCTGCCAGGTCGGATCCGTCGACGATGAGGTTTCCCATCCGGTAATCCCCGTGCACCAGAACCCTCGTCGACGGTGGCGGGCGGTGGGAGGCCAGCCAGCGAAACGCCCACTCGAAGGTGGCGGTGGTGTCGTTCATCGCGTCGAGCCGCTCGCGGTATTCCACGAGCTGGTCCTCGTAGGTCAGGCCGGGAATCTGCGGGTCGGCCCGGTGAATGGCGGCCAGTGCCTGCGCGCATTGCCGCAGCAGCCCGGTTCGGCGGGCGTACCCGCCGGCGGCGTCGAGCTGGCGTTGAATGCGCCGGACGATCGTTTCTCCTTTGATCTCGTCGCAGACGAGAAACGGATTGCCCAGTGCGGCAGGCGAATCGTCGGCCACCAGGATGTGGGGGACCGGTGCACCGGCCGCGGCGGCAGCGGCCTGCGCACGGGCCTCGAGTTCCATGCCCGCGTGTACGTCGTCGGGCGGTCCGGTGCGCAGGATCAGCGCGCGGCGCTGGCCGTCGCTGACCGCGTCGAACGCCCATGTGCTGCGGCTGGCACCACCGGTGAGAGCGCGCAGGTTCTCGATCGTGGTGCCCGCGCCGAGCACCGGCACCAGGATCGTGGTTAGGTTGGTGGCCAGCTCCTCGGTCACTGCTTGCCAAACTTGAACAGTCGCTGCGCCACTCGGCGGATCTGAATTTCCTCGGCGCCCTCGGTGATCCGGTACCGGCGGTGGTGGCGGTAGATGTGCTCGAACTGCTCATGACGGCTGTAGCCGAGCCCACCGTGGACCTGCATCGCGCGGTCGGCGGCATCGCACACCAGCCGGTTGGCGCGATAGTTTGCCATCGACACCTTGTCCGACACCTCCATGTGGTGGTCGCGATCCAGGTGCCAGGCGGCGAATTGCACCAGCAGGCGCACCATCTGCGCCTCGGTCTGCAGCTCGGCCAGCGGCCATTGCACGGCCTGATTGACCGACAGCGGCTTGCCGAACACGTGGCGTTTGGCGGCATATTCGGCGGCCCGGTCGATGCAGTATTGGGCGGCGCCCAGGCTGCTCGCGGCTTGACGAATCCGGTTCTCGTGCAGGAACGTCTGCGCGACCTCCAAGCCACGGTCGACCTCCCCGAGCACCGCGTCGGCGGGGATGCGCACATCGGTCAATTCGACTTCGCCATGATCGGTGGGCATGTTGAACGTCCACCAGTAGTAGGGGACCGTGAATCCGGGCGTGTCGGTGGGCACCAGAAACGCGGTGATACCTCGGGCTTGCCCCGGCTCGCCGGAGGTCCGGGCGAAGACCAAATCGTGGGTGGCGCGGTGTACGCCGGTGTTGAATCGCTTGGAGCCGTTGATCACCCAGCTGTCACCGTCGAGTTGGGCTTGGGTTTCCAGCCAGGTCGCGTCGGATCCGTGCTGCGGCTCGGTCAGCCCGAACGCCATGGACCGCTCCCCGGTGATCAGCGCCTCGGACCACACACTGCGCTGCTCGGCGGTGCCGAAACGCTCCATCATGATCACCTGGGGAAAGTTCCCGACGATCGACGATTCGTTCTGCAACTCGTTGTGCAGTCCAAGCCCCTTGTGCGCCAAATGTTCCCGGATCACCGCCATGTCGACATTGGTACCGTCGCGGCCGCCCAGCGAGGCCGGCAATCCGTAGCGCAGCCAGCCCGCTTTGTCGGCGCGCCGGCGCATCTCGGCGAGCAGCTCCTCCCACTCTTGCGTCGGGATCCCGTCGTTGTCCCAATCGGTGCGGGCGTGCTCTCGTCGCTGGTCGAAATACTGGATATTTTCGAGTTCCAGCGGCTTGATCTCCGCCTCGATGAATGCATCCATCTCGGCCAGCACACCCGGAAGATGTTCTGGGAGAGTGAAATCCATAGTTACCTCCTCGCGATCCTCGCGTCACACGCCGTAGAGAGTCTTCTTCCAAATCGTCGACAGGGTGGCGATGGCGTCCTCGTCGCTGATCTGGATTCCGAGACCGGACTGCCCGACGAAGACGGTGGTGAAGTTCTCGAACAGCAGCGCGATGGCGGCCGCGGTGTGTTGCGGATTGAGCTCGCCGCCGTAGCCCTGCTCCTGGGCGCGCCGCACCGAGGCGGCCACGATGTCCATGCCGAACTTGCGAAACTCGTTCTGCACGGCCGCAAACCGCGGCTGTGTCGCGGCCAGCTGCGAGACGGCGATCATGATGCCGATGTTCTGCTTGAAGATGTTCCAGTAGCCGGTGACCACCGAGGTGAAGAACGCGTCGTCATCCGCGGAATCCGGCAGGTGCACACTCAGGCCCGACGGTGCCACGACGTCGTGCAGGAAAGACTCCGCGAGCGCGGCGAGCAGATTTTCCTTGTCGGCGAAATACCGGTAGAAGACCGCCGGTGATTTTCCCGCGGCCGATGTGATGTCGGCCAGCGTGGTGCCGTGAAAGCCACGCTCGGCAAACAGTTTTCGCGCTGCTTGTTCGATGGCCTGCCTGGTCTGACGGCCTTTGGATGTCAGCGCCCGCGACCCGTCGGCGCCGGACTCGGGCATCAGGTCCGGATCCGGTCGCCGGCACGCAGTAGGGCGCTCGGCAGGTCATGGCCCACAGTCGATTTCGCGACATCGGCGGCGGCGATCGCGGCCTGCAGGTCGACGTCGACGTCGATGCCGCTGTCGGTCAGCAGGTAGACCAGGTCTTCGGTGGCGATGTTGCCGGTGGCGCCCGGGGCGAACGGGCAGCCGCCCAGCCCGCCGACCGAGGAGTCCAGCCGGGTGACGCCGGCGTTGACCGCCGCGTACGCGCTGGCCAGCCCGGAGC
Organism: Mycobacterium stomatepiae; assembly: GCF_010731715.1. Taxonomy (NCBI): domain Bacteria; kingdom Bacillati; phylum Actinomycetota; class Actinomycetes; order Mycobacteriales; family Mycobacteriaceae; genus Mycobacterium; species Mycobacterium stomatepiae. Next base: position 2,247,409 of record NZ_AP022587.1, on the reverse strand, counting down.
CGCGGGTGTTGTGGAAGTGTGCGCCCAGCGGCAGGTCGCCGATCACCGGACGCAGTTGGGCGATCAGCGAATTCACCCGGCCCGGCGTGGTGGTGCCGATGGTGTCGGCGATCGACAGGCGGTCGGCTCCGCGGTCGCGGGCGGCCGCGGCGATCTCCAGCACCCGCCGCGGTGGGGTGGGGCCTTCGAACGGCGAGTCCCACGCGGTGGCGATGACGACCTCGACCGTGACCGGAAAGCCGGAGTTGCCGTGCGCGATCGCGAGGATCTCGTCGATCTGGTCGGTGGCTTCGGCGCTGGTGCGTCCGACGTTGGCCTGACTGAACGTGTCGTCGGCGGCCACCACGTATTCGATCGACCGCATGCCGGCGGCGACGGCGCGCTTGGCGCCGTTCGGGCTGGCCACCAGGGCGGAAAATTCGATGTCGGGATAGTTGTGCAGCTCGGCGGCGAGGTCGGCGGCGTCGGCCATCGACGGCACCTTCGTCGGGGACACGAATGCCGTGACCTCGACCTCGCGCACACCGGTAGCTGCCACCGCGGCGAGCAGTTCCAGCTTGGCGGACAACGGGATTGGCTTCTCGATCTGCAGCCCGTCGCGCAGCGCCACCTCACGGATGTCGACGTGCACGGTTTACAGCACCCCCTCGCCACGCAATGCCTGGAGCTGCTCGGCGGTCTTGCCCAGCAGCCTGGCGTAGACGTCGTCGTTGTGTTGTCCCGGGCAGGCGGGTCCGGCGTGGCGGACACTGCCCGGCGATTCCGACAGCACCGGAATAACACCGGGCCCCAACACATTGCGCTCGATGCGTTCGTCGTAGTGCTCGACCAGCATCCCGCGTGCCCGCAGCTGGGGATCCTCCACCACGTCCGCGACGGTGTTGATGGGACCCGCGATCACACCCGCGGCAGAAAGGGTTTCGACGATGTCGCCGAGCTGCCGCTCGGCGGCCCACGTGGCGATGATCTTGTCGAGCTCGTCCTGGTTGCGGCCGCGCGCGGTGTGTGTCGCGAACCGATCGTCACCGGCCAGCTCCGGGCGACCCATAGCCGCACACAGCCGGGCGAACACGGTGTCCTGGTTGGCGGCGATCACCACCCACGAATCGTCGGCGCTGCGATAGATGTTGGACGGCGCGATGCCCTCCAGCCGGGTGCCCGACGGTCCGCGCACCACGCCGCCGACGTCGTAGTCGGGGATCGTCGATTCCTGGATGGCCAAACATGATTCGGTCAGCGCGACGTCGACGACCTGTCCCCGCCCGGTGACGCTGCGGCGGTACAGGGCGGCCATCGCGCCTTGGGCACCGAACATGCCGGCCAGGCTGTCGCCCAGGGAGAGTGCGATCCGCGGCGGTGGTCCACCGGGAAATCCGTTGAGGTGCCGCAGTCCACTGGCGGCCTCGGCCACCGAGGCATAGCCGGCCTTGTGGGCATCGGGCCCGGTCTGGCCGTAGCCGGACACCCGGACCAGGATGATGCCGGCGTTACGCGCGCTGAGCACGTCGTAGCCCAGGTCCCACTTCTCCAGCGTGCCCGGACGGAAGTTCTCCACCACGATGTCGGACTTCTCGACGAGCTCGAGGAACAGCTCGCGACCCGGCGGCCGGCGCAGGTCGAGCGTGATGGCCTTCTTGTTGCGCGCGGCCACTGTCCAGAACACGTGGTGGCCCTGGTGCTCGGCCTGTCCCCAGTTGCGCAGCGGGTCCGGGGCGCCCGGTGGCTCCACCTTGATGACTTCGGCGCCCATATCCCCGAGCAAGCGGCCGGCGAATGGACCCGCGATCAAGGTGCCCAGTTCGAGCACCCGGATGCCGTCGAGCGGTCCGCCCGGTGCTGAATGCCGCCCCTGTTTCCCGCGAGCCGGAGGTGCCCCCACCCCTTCGCTTCGCGCTGGATCGTCGTTGGCGGACGTCATTCGGCGCTCGCGAAATCGTGTCGGACCAGCCAATCGGTGACTATGTCGACGGCCTGGCGCAGCTTGTCGCGCTGATCCGGACCGGCGTAATAGTGTGTGGCGCCTGGGATTTCGTGCATTTCCTTGTCGGGATGCCCAATCGCGTCGAACAGCCGCCGGGTGTGGCTGGGTGTGCAGGCGTCGTCGGCCAGGTTGCCGATCACCAGCGCGGGGATCGCGATGTCGCGCCCGCAGTCCACGCCGTCGCCGCGTGCCTCGTCATAGCTCCATTGCGACAGCCAGCCGCGCAGCGTCGAGAAGCGAGCCAGCCCGACCGGGCTCATGTTCACCACGTGCGGGTCGCCCAGGTAACAGGTCCCCGGTGTGCGCTCATTGGGATCCACGCTGGGATCCAGCCAGCGCGGGTCGGCCATCGTGCCATGCACGACGAATCCGAACTCGTCGTCGGGGCGGCCCTGAGCGGTCAATTCAGCCAGCTTCTCTTTGACCCATGCGGTGATGCGGCGGTTGCGGTCAATCTGCGCTTGACGGTACCGGGCCAGGAATTCCTCGGTGTAGGGCGGCTGGTTGGGGTTGTCGGGGTTGTAGAGATCTAGCTCTGGATCACGCTTGGTGGGATCGGATTCGTCGAGGATGGACGCGTCGAGCCATTCGGTCAGCGTGCCGTGCCGGCTGATGTGTGCGGCCAGCAGCATGATGCCGTCGGCGGCGGGCAGCTCCAGCTTGGTGAGGTCGGGCCTGTCGCCAGTCGGGCTGGACGTGATCGTCGCGTGCTGGGCTTGCTGCTGGTAGAACACCGACAACGAGCCGCCGCCGCTCCACCCGGCCAGCACCACCTTGGCGTAGCCCAGCCGGTTCTTGGCGTCCTTGATGCACTCGCCGAGATCCTCGACGACCTTCTCCATCAGCAGCGCCGAATCGGTGCCGCGGAACCGGCTGTTGCAGTAGATGACGTGGTGGCCGGCCCGGGCCAGCGCGTTGATCATCGGCAGGTATGCCCCGCCGCCGATCGGGTGCATGAAGACCAGCACGGTGTCCGACGGCTTGTTTTTGGGCTTGAGCAGATAGCTCTCCAGCACGGTGATCTCGGCCAGCCCACCATAGACGTCGCGGACACTGGAATTGTTCTGGAAGGCAACCAGATACGGGATTCGCTCGTAGTCGTGCTTGACGGTTTGTTTCACGGCTTGACTCATCAATGTTGTCCTAAATCGTTGGCCAGTACTTCGGGTGACGGTGTCAGGCGCCGGCGGGTGTCGATGGCGATGACCTGCCAGTCGACGCGCGAGTGCTCGTCGAACTTGCGGCGTGCTCTTTCGCGTGCCTTCTCCGGTACGCCGTGGTGAACCCCTTGTGGCGCATGGGTAATCAGGCCCGGGGGCATTGGGATCCCGTAGAGCGAGCCGCCGTGGAAGAACGCGATTTCGTCGTAGTCGACGTTGCGGTGATACCAGGGGGTTCGTTCGGTGCCGGCGACGCCCTCGGCGGGCTTGGGCAGGAAGTTCATCACGTAGACGCCGGTTGCCTGCATGAACAGATGCACAGTCGGCGGCAGGTGGACGCTGTCGGAGGTGATCACGTTGTAGTCGTCGATGTTGAAGGTGAAGGCGAAGTTGTCGCCGCGCCAGCCTTCGATGTCGAGCGGATTATGTTGGTAGACAAGCGTTGTCGGTCCACCTTCCAGAACATCGCGGTGGACAAGCCGGACCTCGTACTCCTCGTGGGCCGTCAAACCAGGGACGTCCTCGATCGGTGCCGGTTCGGGAACCGTGACCTGCGACGGGTCGAACGGGAAGTGGCGGCCCAGCGGCCCGGGCGGTGGCACCCGGAACTCGTCGGTGGCCTCGATCATCACCCATGTGGTTTCGCGATCCGGCACCTGGCGCCACGTGCATGCCTTCGGGATGTAGACCCAGTCGCCCTCGCGGTAGCGCAGCGGCCCGAACTCGGTCTCCAGCAGCCCGGTGCCCCGGTGTACGAAGGACAGCAGATCGCCGTCGACATGGCGGGCGAAGTAGGGCATCGGTTCGTGCCGGCGGCTGAGCAGGATGCGGCAGTCGTCGTTGCTGAACATCAGCAGCGGTCCACCGTTGGCATCGGTGGCGTCGCTGGGTTTGAGCTCGCTGGACAGCACGTCGAGCGGCCGCAGCGGTCCGGACGCCCGGAAGGCGGTGGGGTCGTGGCGGCGGTAGATGTTGGCCGTCCTTCCGGTGAACCCGCCCCGGCCGAGTTCGTCGTCCTTGAGGCCGTCGAGGTCGGCGTGCAGGCGACGCGGCGTCTTGCCTTTGCGCAGGTGAACGAAGGATTCCATGGGTGGCACTCCTCGGAGCTGACGGCAAAACTGAAAGTGACATTACTGTTTGTTTCGAGCGTGCACAAGGGTGATGCCGTGCTTGCGCCCTTAGCGCCGAGACTTAAACCATTGCGGAGCGCGGCGTGTCGTCGCAGACGTTGAGTGTCGCTGATCGGACGGGGGGTCAACGGACCCGCAGGACGACTTTTCCTTTAGCGGTGCGATTCTCCATCGACGCGACCGCCGCGGCGGCCTGATCCAGCGGGTAGACCTCCGGCTGCGGGGCGGCCAGCTCTCCCGAGCTGAGCAGGCGTTCGAGTCCGGCCCACTGCTCTTCCAGCGCCCCGGGGTGTGTTCCCGCCCAGGCGCCCCATCCGACGCCGACGACGTCAATGTTGTTGAGCAGCAACCTGTTTACCTTCACGGTGGGAATCTCGCCGCCGGTGAAGCCGATGACCAGCAGCCGTCCGCCGGCAACCAGCGAACGCAGCGAGTCGGTGAACCGGTCACCGCCGACCGGGTCGACGACCATGTCGACGCCGCGGCCGCCGGTCAGTTCCTTGACCGCATCCTTGAATCCGTCGGCCAGCACGACATCGGTTGCGCCTGCCGCGGTGGCGATCTGGGCCTTCTCCTCGCTGCTGACGACCGCGATGGTGCGTGATGCCCCGAGCGCCGGTGCCAGGCGCAGCGTCGAGGTCCCGATGCCGCCGGCCGCGCCGTGCACCAGCAGGGTTTCGCCCTGTTGCAGGCGGCCGCGTACGGTCAGCGCGAAGTACATCGTCAGGTCGTTGAACAGCAGCCCGGCGCCGGCCTCGAAGCTCACGTTGTCCGGCAGCTTGAACGCCCGGTCGGGGGAGAGCACCGCGACCTCGGCCATGCCGCCGCTGAGCATCGTCAGGCCTACGACCCGGTCGCCGGGCTGCACGTGCGCGCCGTCCGGTGCCGATCGAACCACCCCGGCGATCTCGGCTCCCAGCACGAATGGGGGGTCGGGACGGTATTGATAGAGGCCGCGGGTCAGCAGCGCGTCCGGGAACGCGGCACCCGCCGCGTGCACCTCGACGACGATCCCGTCGCCGGTGGGCTCATCGACCTCGCCCACCTCGATCGCCTCCGGACCATCAAGCCGAGTCACCCGTGCAGCGCGCATGTTGCCTCCGTTGTCGATAGCGCCGGACGCCTCCGCCCAGCGCTCGAATAGCCTACTGCGAGCTCAGAATCCGCCGGCGACACGTACCACCGCGCGGCCGGAGTAGCTGCCGGCGCGCAGCTGATCCAACACCCCGACGACGTCCTTGACGTCGACGTCGCTGGTGACCGAGTCCAGGTGCCGCGGCTTGAGCGAGTCGCCGAGCAGTGCCCACAGCTCGCGCCGCCGGGCGATCGGCATCACCGTGGTGTGCAGCGCGGGTCCACCGGTGAGTCCGCTGGCCGCCACCGCCCCGCCGTAGTCGACGCTGCTCAGCACATCGGCCAGCGTCGCGCCGCCGACGCAGTCCACCGCGCCCGCCCAGCGCGCCTTCGCCAGCGGGCGCGGTTTGGCGTCGGGATCGGTGGGCAGCCGGCCGATAACCTCCGCGGCGCCAAGTTCTTTCAGCATTGCGGCCGCCGCTTCCTTACCGCTGGAGGCGACCACGTGGTACCCGGCGGCCGCGAGCAGATCGACGCTGACCGAACCCACCCCGCCGGACGCGCCGGTGACCACGATGGGCCCGGCGTCGGGCACGATGCCCCAATCGATCAGCGCCTGCACGCTCATCGCGGCGGTAAAGCCGGCGGTTCCGATGGCCGCGCCCTCGCGCGGGCTCAGCGCGCCGAGTGCCACCACCTGATCGGCCGGCAACCGCGCGTACTCGGCGTAGCCGCCGTGGTGGCCGGTGCCGATCTGATACCCGTGCGCCAGCACCTTGTCACCCACGCCGAAGTCCGGCGACTGCGATTCGACGACCTCGCCGGTGAGGTCGATGCCCGGAACAATCGGATAGTCGCGCACGACGCCGCCCTTGGGTGTCAGCGCCAGCGCGTCCTTGAAGTTGACGCTGGAAAACAGCACCCGGATCGTGACCTCACCCGGCGGTAGGTCGGACGGGCTGAGCGTCTCGACCGCTGCGGTGATCCGGTCACCATCTTGACGGGCGACCAGCGCCTGAAAAGTTTCCATAAGACGACGCTAGCCTCACCGTATGGACGCCTTTCCGCTCGGTCGCTTCTCGGTTTCCCGGGTCAGGTTTGGGGCCATGCAACTGCCCGGTCCCGGTGCGCTGGGGCCGCCGCGCCACTCGGACGCACACCCGCGCAGGTCGCGCTGGCATGGACGCTGAGCGTGGCGCCCAACGTGCTGCTGATTGCGGGTACCTCGTCGCTGGGGCATCTCGAGGAGAACCTGGACGTAGCGTCGATCGAGCGCGGCGATGCCACTCGCGAGCAGCTGAACGCGGTCGCCGCCTGATGCGGGTTCGACGCGCCACCGCTGCCGACGCCGCGGCGTGTGCCGACATCTACCGGCCCTACGTGCTGGACACCGCGATCTCGTTCGAGACCGACCCGCCGACGGCGCCCCAGATGGCGGACCGCATCGAAAAGGCGCTTGCGATGCACGAATGGCTGGTGCTCGAGGTAGACGGACAGGTCACCGGTTATGCCTATGCGGGCCCGTTCAATCCGCGTGCCGCCTATCGGTGGGCGGTCGAGACGAGTGTCTATCTCGCCCAGGACGCGCGGCGGGCCGGTGGCGGCCGGATGCTCTACGCCGAGCTGTTGAAAAGGTTGGCAGAGCGCGGTTTTCGCCAGGCGTTCGCGGGTACTGCGCAGCCCAACGAGGCGAGCGACGCGCTGCATGCGGCGTTCGGGTTTGTCCGCGCCGGTTACTACCGGCGGGTGGGGTGGAAGCTGGGCGCCTGGCACGATGTCTCGTGGTGGCAGCTCGAACTGCCCGGACCGGGCGGCGACCACGACCCACCGCGCCCGATAATCGGTTAACTCTCGCCGAACGTGCACTCGTCGCGAAAAATTCGCGGTGGATTCAAGGTTTGGTTGCAACAGTTGTGTCTGTCGGGGTGGACAGTAGCTTGTTGAGGCGGTTGGTGGGGTTGTCCCAGTTGAAGCGTTTTCGGGGTCGTCCGTTGAGTTCGTCGGCGACGTAGGCGAGGTGTTCGGCGTCGTGCACCGAAAGGTCGGTGCCCTTTGGAAAGTATTGCCGTAGTAGGCCGTTGGTGTTCTCATTGCTACCGCGCTGCCAGGGTGAGTGGGGATCGCAGAAGTAAACCTCGATGCCGGTGTCGATGCTGATGCGGGCGTGGTGGGCCATTTCGTGGCCTTGGTCCCAGGTCACGGTGCGGCGCAAGGTGGCGGGCAGGTCTTTGACCGCGGCGATCATGGCCTCGGCGACGGCCTCGGCGCTACGGGTATGGGGTAGGTGCAGCAGTCGGACATATCCGGTGGAACGTTCAACCAGCGTGCCGATTTGAGAGGCCTGGTCCTTGCCGATGATCAGGTCTCCTTCCCAATGGCCTGGCACGGCGCGGTCGTTAGCTTCGGCGGGCCGCTCACTGATGTTGACCATGCCTTGGATACGGCCGCGGCCGTCACCGGCGCGGGCCCGTCGGCGCGGTTTACGCAACGCGCGCCCGGTGCGCAGGCATGTCCTCAGTTCCCGGCGCAGTTCTCCGCGCCCTTGCACGTAAAGCGCCTGGTAGATGGTTTCGTGGGACACCTGCATCTCCGGGCGGTCAGGATAGGTCGCGGTCAATACCCCGGCGATCTGTTCGGGGCTGTACTTGTTGACCAACAACGCTTGCACCTCGGCCCGCAATTGCTCACAGCGGCCCAACTTGCCGGTCTTGGGTCGACGCGCCCGTTGCTCGCTGCGCCGCTGAGCGATGCGCGCCGAGTAGCCCGACTTCGCGTCCCAACCGGCCCGGCGGGCCCCGAACCGATACCGGGCGCGATAACGGCCCACATGCCCTCGCATGACACCGTTGTGGGCAATCTCGCGCATGATCGTCGACGGCGCCCGGCCCAACCGGCGCGCCATCGAACGGATCGACTCACCGTGCGCGGTGCCGATCATGATCTGTTCACGCTCATCCGCCGACAGCCGCGGCCGTCGCTGTCCTTGAGGCTTTGACCATCGTGGATTCACACCACCAAACCTGCGAAACCACTTGCTACCGCACGTCGCCGACACGCCGACCGCCACCCCGGCATCCTCCGAGGACCATCCCGCAGCGATCAAATCCCAATACCGCCGCTGCACCACCAACAACTGAGGCTGACCCGTCATCAACACCCCTAACTACGAAGTGTTGCAACCACCCCTTGAACTCAAGCGCGCGAAAGTCGCCATGGTTGCACGCTCGGCGTCACGCCATGCGGCTACTTGAGTTCGGCGGACGACAGACCCAGCAGGCGGCGGGCGACCACCAGCTGCTGAATCTGCTGGGTGCCTTCGAAGATGTCCATAATCTTCGAATCGCGTGCCCATTTCTCCAACAGCGTTTGTTCCGAATAGCCTGCGGTGCCGGCCAATTCGACCGCTTTCAGGGTGATGTCCGTGCCCATCCGGCCGGCCTTGGCCTTGGCCATCGACGCTTCTTTGGAGTTGGGGATCTTGTTGTCGGCCTGCCAGGCCGCACGCAGTGTCAGCTGGTAGCTGGACTCCCAGTCGGCCTCCATGCGCAGGAATTCGGCCGCCGCGGCGGACTGGGCGTGCGCGGGACGGTCATAATCGATTTCCACTCCGGCATCGGTCAGGATCTTGCGCAGCTCCTCCAACGCGGCCCGGGCGATTCCGATGGCCATGCCGGCGACGACCGGCCTGGTGTTGTCGAAAGTCTCCATGACACCGGAAAACCCTTGGCCCGACTCGATTTCGGGATTACCCAGCAGGTTGTCCTTGGGTATCCGTGCGTTGTCGAAGCGGATCACCGCAGTGTCGGAGCCCTTGATGCCGAGCTTGTTCTCCAGTCGCTCGACGCTGACACCGGGGTGTTCGCGGGGCACGATGAACGACTTGATCGCCGCGCGACCTTGCGATTTGTCCAGCGTCGCCCAGACCACGATGTGCGTGGCCCGCGAACCCGCTGTGACGAAGATCTTTTCGCCGTTGATCACGTACTCGTCGCCGTCCAGCTTGGCCGTCGTAGACACCGCCGCCGAGTCGGATCCGAAGCTCGGTTCGGTGATCGCCATCGCGGCCCACACCCGGCCCAGCCGGCTCAGCTGCTCGTCGGTGGCCACCCCGCTGATCGCCGCGTTGCCCAGGCCCTGATACGGGATCGACAGCATCAACGCCGCGTCGCCCCAGCACGCCTCCAGCGTCTGCAGCACCGCCGCCATGTTGGCGCCGTTGCGGTTCTCTTCCTTGCTTTCGCTACCCCGGAAAGCTTCGGCCCCGGTCAGCCCCAGGGCGTTGGATTCGGCGGCCCCCGAGAACAGGCTCGCCAAGGTGTCCAACTCGACCGGGTAGGCGTGCTCCTTGAGGTCGTACTTACGGGCGATCGGTCGCATCATTTCCGCGCCGGCCTGGTGCGCCTTGTCGATCACCGCTTGCATCTTGCGGGGCAGTTCCAGATTGATTGCCATGATTGATCTTTCGCTTAGCAGTCCGAGTTAGATAACGACTCAAATAACCACAACGCCCTCGGCGACGCCGATGGCCCGCAGGTCGCGGTACCAGCGTTCGACGGGGTGTTCTTTCGTATAGCCGTGGCCGCCGAGCAATTGCACGCCGTCCAGGCCGATTTGCATGCCCTTGTCGGTGCCGAGTCGCTTGGCCAGCGCCGCTTCGCGGGCGAACGGCAGGCCCTGCTCGGCACGCGCCGCGCCGCGCCAGGTGATCAGCCGCAGCCCGTCGAGTTCGATCGCGATGTTGGCGCACATGAATGCCACGGCCTGGCGGCGGGCGACGGGCTCGCCGAATGCCTCGCGTTCCTTCACATACGGGATCACGTAGTCGAGAACCGCGTGCGAGGTGCCGACGGCCAGCGCCGCCCAGCCCAACCGGGACAGCGCGATCGCTTCGGAGTAATCCGCGTCGGTGGCCTCGTCCTCACCCAGCCGGGCATTCAACGGCATCGACACTCCGGAGAGTTCGAGCTGGCCCAGGGCGGCGGCACGAATCCCCATGCTCGGATCTGCTGTGACGGTAAGGCCTTTGGCGCCCGACTCGACGATGAACAGTGCCGGCTTGTCGTTCAGCTGCGCCCCGACGACGAACAACTCGGCGTCGGCCGCGGCCGGGACCAATGACTTCACGCCGTCGAGCCGGTATCCGCTCGGCGTGCGCACCGCGGTGGTCTTGAGCCGGGTGGGGTCAAACAGCGGCTGCGGTTCGGCGATGGCCACACAGGCCTGTGGGACATTCTCGCCGGCGAACTCCGGTAGATAGGTGGCCTGCTGGTCCGCGCTGCCCCAGTGGGTGAGTGCGGATGCCACGCCGCCGGGCGCCAGGATGGGCAGCGCCAAACCCATGTCCCCGTAGGCCAATGCCTCGGCCACCAGCACGTTGGTCACGCTCGAGCGGTGTGCGGCGATGCCCTCGAAGTCCTCGGGGATGTTGATCGCGGTGATGCCGAGTTCGGCGGCCTTGGTGATCAGGTCCGGCGGGTAGGTCGCCGACTCGTCGGCGTCGGGCGCCGCGGGCCGCAACACCTCTTCGGAGAATTCCTCGAGGGTCTCGACGATCATCTTCTGTTCGTCGTCGGGCCTCAGGTCGTAGTAGTCCTTGCCGCTGGACTTCAGCCGGGTGGGCCCGCTGCGCACATTCTGGACCCGCTTGAACTGCCGGGACGCCGCACCGGCAGTAGAGAAGATCGTCTTGGTGCCGTAGCGCAGGCTCCGGTTCAGGGGGTCGCGCAGATGGTATTTGTCCAGAAATTCCTGGCCGACGAGCGGGGTGAGTAGCGCCAGGGTGATGTCGATCCCGGTGCGTCGGTGCGGTTGCATCCCGACGCCGGTCTCGCGGCCATGTCGTTTGTTGCGGGGCCGGGAAGTGTTTGAGCCGGAAACATTATCCGTCATTTCAGCAGCCTCCGTAGTTGGGGCGATGCAGTCAGGACCCTATCTTACTCCGGAGTAAGATAAAGCGCGCCTGTTAGCTAGTTCACACCCAAAGTGCGCAGTACCGGCTCGTGAAGCAGGCCGTTTGTCGCCACGGCATCGCCGCGGTGGGGACCCGCGATGCCGTCCAGGCCGGTGAACGTTCCGCCCGCCTCGCGCACCAGGATGTCGAGCGGGGCCAGATCCCACACCGAGACTTCCGGTTCGGCCGCGATGTCGACGGCCCCCTCGGCAAGTAGGCAATACGAGAAGAAGTCGCCATACGCGCGCACCCGCCAGACGGCGTCAGTCAGCTCGATGAAGCGGTCCCGCAGGCCACGCTCCGCCCAACCCGACAGGCTGGAAAACGAGAGGCTCGCCGAATCCAGTTGCGCCACTGAAGAAACCGACACCGGACGCGCCGAAGCGCCCTCGACGGAAACAAATGCGCCGTGGCCATGCGACGCCCACCACCGCCGTTGCAGCGCTGGCGCGCTTACGACGCCGACCACGGGGACACCGTCGTCGAGCAGTGCGATCAAGCTGGCCCACACCGGAACTCCGCGCACGTAATTCTTGGTGCCGTCGATCGGGTCGATGATCCACTGCCGGCCGGTGAAGGTGGTGCTGCCGCCGAATTCCTCGCCGACGACGCTGTCGTCGGGCCGCTGGCGCCCCAGCACCTCACGCAGCTGCGCTTCGACCGCCCGGTCGGCGTCGGTGACCGGGGTCAGGTCGGGCTTGGTGTCGACGCACAGGTCCAGTGCGCCGAACCGGTCGCGGGTCAGTGTGTCCGCACGGTCGGCAAGCGTCATCGCCAACGCGAGATCGTCCTGACTCATGCCAGCAGTCCTACCAGGTGCTTGGAAATGCGATCAACACCGTTCACTACTGCTGGCAGCCCTAGTGTCGCCGATCGTCGAGGGCCAAGAGCTCACTGCACGCCAGAATTGCGGCCAGCCGACGTTTAACGCTGTAGTGGTCATGCGCTACGACCGCTCGCCCGGAATCAATACAGAATTGGATGTGGTCATGAGAGAGCGGATGCCATCAGCCTGGCTGTACCGCATGAGTATTGTCGCGGCCTTATCTGTTGGGGTAGGTGGTTGCGGTGGCCGTGGAGTTGAGCTTGCTAGCGGGCACCACGGTGCCGACCAAAGAGTCTTAGTTGATGGCATCGCGCTACCCGAGGGCCCCCTGGTTCTGGACAACAATGTCTACTTCGTGAGTGTCGCCGACAGCAAGTTCTTCCGCTGGGATGGAAAGACCCTTGCCACGCTGAACGCTGAACCAAACTGCGAGCACAACGGAGACGCCTTAACGCTCGACAGGACGTTCCTCCTGGCGTGCTCGGGCATGGCCCATCCGGGGATCATCGAGACCGATATGCAAGGCAACGAAATTCGGCGCTGGCATGGGCCAGAGTTCGAAGGTGGAGTAAATGACATCGTCGTTGCGAAGAATGGGGGCGTCTATGCGTCGATCTGCGGGCCCTTCGAAACACCACCAAAAGAGGTTGTGGGCAGAGTGATCTACCGGGCACCGGGTAGCGATAACTGGGTCACCGTTGCCGCAGACCTCAACTACGCGAACGGTGTTGGTTTGTCCCCGGATCAGCAGACGCTGTACGTCAGCGAAACGATTGGCAACAGCATCAAGAAGTTTCACATCGAGGCAGACGGCTCGCTCAGCCATCGGTCCAACTTCGCACTCCTCAACGTTCTTACGAAGAACAAGACAGATGGTTGGTGGACCGGGCCCGATAGTATCAAGGTCGACGCGGCGGGCAACATTTACGCAGCACAATTGTCCGGCGGCAGAATCCTGAAGATCTCGCCAGAAGGTCAGCTGTTACACGTCTTTGACATCGCAGCCGGCACCGGAACAACGAACCTCGCGTTCGATGCCGGCGAAAAGAACCTCGTCGTTTCGGTCGCGCCGGACGCAAACGACTTTGCGATCAAAGGCGCCATCGTCGAGGTGCCAAATCAGTAACGCAAGCATCGGCTGCTCGCGGGCTGAGCGCGTCAGGCAAAGCTTGCGTTCGGGTCGGGTTCCGGGCCGAAGGTGAAGTGACGCCCGGTGATATCGGTCGGGGTCACCCGGACGTAGTGCTTCTTGACGGTCGCGGTCCACGGCATCAGCTGGGCGCGGTCGGCTTCCTCGATCTCCGCTGCGGTCCGCAGTACCCGGGCGCGGCCCCTGACAATCACACTCCAGCCTTCCGCGACGTTGTGATCGTCGGCCTCGAACACCACAACGCTGTTCCCCACGGCGGAAAACAATTTGGTGCCCTCGGCAGTGCGAAACAGCACCGTTTTATCTTGCACCGCATAGTTCACCGGGAAGATCTCGGGCTCACCGGCGAAACTGGTTACCAGTCGGCCTAGGGCGACGCCACCCAACCTGCGCCAACTCTCGTCCTCCGGCAAAATGCTCGCGGGCTCATCCGTCATCGACCTCACCCTTCCTTGACACTTCGAAGCGGTTCGAGGTCGACGCTACGGCGAATCCGAGTGCAACAGTAGGGTCCTAGGTCAACTCAACCGAACGTTGCGCCGGTCGGCCTACCATGGCGGCGTGTGGGAATTCGGTCTGCTGCTTCTGCTCGTCGCGGTGCTGGGGGATTTCTTGCCCAGCGGTTCATCCCGCGGGGCCCCCGCGCTGACCCGCTCAGCGGCACATTGTTGGTGACAGGCGTGAGCCCGCGACCCGACGTCACCGGCCAGCAATACGTCACGATCACAGGTGTCATCAACGGGCCCACCGTCAACGAGTACCCCGTCTACTGCCGGATGGCGGTCGACGTCGACCAATGGCCGAGCATGGGCGAACTGCATCAGGTGGTGTACTCGTCGAAGAATCCCGATAACTGGAAGTTCGCCCCGCCCGAAGCCCCCGCGCTCTAATTGGTGAAATCGCTTGCGGTGCCCGGTCGCGGCCGGATGCCTTTGCTCTTGCATTGTGCTTCGGAGATGGCATTCTTTAGCCATGGCGGGCAAAGAAATCGACCCGATCCGGGCGAAAAGTGCACTTGCGGTGATACGCGAGCACCCGGTCCTGGTGCTCTTCGCGGTGTCACCCGCGCTCGCGGTGCTGGGCATCATCTGGTGGCTCGCCGGCGCCGGGTGGGCGATCGCCTCGGCCATCGTCCTGTTACTCGCCGGCGCGGGCCTGGTCGTCGTCAGGCGCTGAATCACGCTCAGCCCCAACGCTATTGCAACAGGTCAGCCGTGGCCGATGCGCAATAGTTCGATGAGGTTCGGCAGTTTGACCCGGGGACGCCCGTGCGGTTCTCCGGCCGCACGCTCATACGCATCGATCACGTCCCAGTGGGCCGAGGTGACCAGCTTCGGCTGGCGCGAGGCCAGCCAGTCGGCCACTGTGTCGGCATGGTCGTCCGGGAATTTGGACGGTTCGTCAGCGCCGCTTAGATCGTTGAGCAGGGTGTCGACGGTGTCCTGAGAGTCCTTCTTGTTGGTGCCGATGACTCCGGTGGGCCCCCGCTTGATCCACCCGACGACGTATTCGTTGCGGCTGCCCTCGATCCGGCCGTTGGTGTTGGGGATCGTCGCGGTCTGGTCGTCAAAGGGCAGCCCCGGGGTGGGCATGCCGCGGTAGCCGACCGAGCGCACCACCAGCTGAGCAGACAGCTCCTCGCGCTCCCCAGTGTCCTTGGCCGACACCCGCCCGCTTTGGTCGGCGACCAATTCGTTGCGGCCCAGCACAATTCCCTCGACCCGCTCGTCGCCCTTGATCTCGATCGGCGATGTCAGGAACCGGAACACCATCCGACGATGACCCGGGCGCGGCTCGCGGTTGGCGTAGTCGCGCAGCACCTTGATGTTCTGTTTGATGGTCTTGCCGGCGGCCTCCGCGTCCTCGTCGCTAATGCCCTCCAGTTGCGCGGGATCGACGATCACATCGACCCCTTCGAGGTCGGCGAGCTCGCGCAACTCCAGCGTGGTGAACGCGGCCTCCAAGGGTCCGCGCCGGCCGGCGATCACCACTTCTTCCACGCCGCATGGGCGCAGCGATTCCAGGGCGTGATCGGCGATATCGGTGGCTGCCAGCGCGTCGGGGGCGGTGACCAGAATGCGGGCGACGTCGAGTGCCACATTGCCGTTACCGATGACGACGGCGCGGGCACCCGACAGATCCGGGGTCGCGTTCTCGAAATGCGGGTGGGCGTTGTACCAGCCCACGAATTCGACGGCGGCCATGCTGCCGGCCAGATCTTCGCCGGGAATCTTCAACGAGCGATCCGATTGCGCCCCGATCGCATAGATCACGGCGTCGTAGCGCTCGCTGAGTTCAGCGGGAGTCACGTGCTCACCCACCGCCACGTTGCCAAAAAACCGGAAGCGTGGATCGCCGGCGATCTTTTCGAATTGCTTGCTGATCGACTTGATCTTGGGGTGATCGGGCGCGACGCCGGAGCGCACCAGGCCCCATGGCGTCGGCAACATCTCCAGCATGTCGACCGCGACGTCGATTTCATCGGAGGTGTCGGCGGCCTTCAGCAAAGATGCTGCGGCGAAGAATCCCGACGGTCCGGAGCCGACGATGGCGACATGAAATCGACGCATACCCAAGCCTTCTGTTCATGCCTTGCTGCGACGCAAGGGGCTGAGAATGGGCTGGGCGTCGCAGTCCCGGGCGCAGATGATGGTGATTCGATGCTAGACGGTATCCCCGGAAGGTGGTCGAAGTGCTGCGCGTCGTGACCTGAGCATTCGCCGCCGACCAGCGCGCCGGTAACGTGGTCGGCTGTGGAACCCGACCGTCAAGCCGATATCGCCGCCCTCGACTCCGCCCTGACCACGGTGGAGAGGGTGCTCGATGTCGACGGTCTGCGCAGCCGCATCGAGAAGCTGGAACATGAGGCATCCGATCCGAAACTGTGGGATGACCAAGCCAACGCGCAGCGGGTGACCAGCGAGTTGTCGCACACCCAGGGCGAGCTGCGCCGCATCGAGGGATTGCGGCAGCGCGTCGACGACCTGCCGGTGCTCTACGAACTGGCCGCCGAGGAGGGCGGCGCCGACGAGCTGGCCGAGGCGGACGCCGAGCTGAAGGCGCTGCGCGCCGACATCGAAGCCGCCGAGGTGCGCACGCTGCTGTCGGGCGAGTACGACGAGCGCGAGGCGCTGGTCACCATCCGCTCCGGCGCGGGCGGGGTGGACGCCGCGGACTGGGCCGAGATGTTGATGCGGATGTACATCCGGTGGGCCGAGCAACACAAGTACGGCGTCGAGGTGTTCGACACGTCCTACGCCGAAGAGGCCGGGATCAAAAGCGCCACCTTCGCCGTGCATGCACCGTTTGCCTACGGCACGTTGTCGGTGGAACAGGGCACCCATCGGCTGGTGCGGATCAGCCCGTTCGACAACCAAAGCCGCCGGCAGACGTCGTTCGCCGAAGTCGAGGTGCTGCCGGTGGTCGAGACCACCGATCACATCGATATTCCGGAAGGCGATTTGCGAGTTGACGTGTACCGATCCAGCGGTCCCGGCGGCCAATCGGTCAATACCACCGACTCCGCGGTTCGACTCACCCACATCCCGACCGGTATCGTCGTCACCTGTCAGAACGAGAAGTCGCAATTGCAGAACAAGGTTGCGGCGATGCGGGTTCTTCAAGCAAAGTTGTTGGAGCGCAAGCGTTTAGAAGAGCGCGCTGAGCTGGACGCGCTCAAAGGTGAGGGCGGCAGCTCCTGGGGCAATCAGATGCGTTCCTACGTGTTGCATCCGTATCAGATGGTCAAGGATCTGCGAACCGAGTACGAGGTTGGCAATCCGGCGGCCGTGTTGGACGGGGACATCGACGGGTTCCTGGAAGCGGGAATCCGGTGGCGCAACCGAAAAGATGACGACTAATACAACTTTTGTTGCTATGACGATGACTCAGCAGTGGCACGGCTTTTGGCACGGCCACACCGGTCGGTGGATCCTGGACCAGGGTCTGCACATCGTCATGTTGCTGATCGCCGCGGTGCTGGCGGTCCGCTTCGTGACCTGGGTAGCTCAGCAGGTCACCCGGCAGCTCGACGTCGGATTCACCGAAAGCGACGCCTTGGTGCGCTCGGAGGCGACCAAGCATCGCCAGGCCGTGGCGTCGGTGATCCAGTGGGTCTCGATCGTCCTGATCGCGATCTGGGCCGTCGTCCAGATTGCCGACGTGCTGAACTTTTCCGTCGGCGGCCTGGTGGCGCCGGCCACCGTCATCGGTGCGGCGCTGGGTTTCGGCGCTCAGCAGCTGGTCAAGGATCTGCTGTCCGGTTTTTTCATCATCGTCGAGAAGCAGTACGGCTTCGGTGACCTGGTCTCGTTGACGGTCGCCGGGATCAGCGCCGAGGCGCGCGGCACGGTCGAGAACGTGACGTTGCGGGTGACTCGGCTGCGTTCGTCGGATGGTGAGTTGTTCACCATCCCCAATGGCCAGATCGTGAAGACCGTCAACCTGTCCAAGGACTGGGCGCGGGCGGTGATCGACATTCCCGTCTCGACCAGCGCCGACCTGAACCGGGTCAACGAGGTCTTGCACGAGGTGTGCGACCAGGCGATGGACAACCCGTTGCTGGGTGAGTTGCTGTTGGATGCACCGACGCTGATGGGACTGGAAAGCATCGAAGTCGACACGGTCACGCTGCGCATGGTGGCCCGCACGCTGCCCGGCAAACAGTTCGAGGCGGGCCGGCAGTTGCGGGTGCTGGTCATGCGGGCGCTCGGTCGTGCCGGCATCGTCACCACCGCCGACGCGACGGTCAGCGTGGTTCAAGACGACGCGGGCGTGGCGCAGGCCACCGAGGCAGCGCAGGAGTCGGTGAAGCAGTGAAGCTGACTCTCAACGTCCTCGAGAAGCACCGCGACGAGGACCGCCGCTGGCCGCGTTATGTGTTCGGTGGCCGCATGCGCACCTCGACCGTGGTGCTGATCGTCGCGTTCTTCGGGGTCTGGTGGGTCTATAACGACAACCGCCCGGAGCCGCCCCCCAAACCGCCGCCTTCGCAGGTGGTACCGCCCGGCTTCGTGCCAGACCCGAACTACACCTGGGTGCCGCGCACCAGGGTGCAGCCGCCGGCGCCAACCAATACGTATGCTCCGACTCCGACGAGTACGGTGCCGCCGACTCCGACCACCACGGCGCCTCCTCCGCCGCCAACGACCACGACCACCTCACCGCCGCCGTTCCAGCTGCCCTGCCTGCTGCCGCCGCCCTTCTGTCCGCCCAGCTCGAGCCCCACTTCACCGCCCCCGCAGCAGCCGATGCCGGGGCCGGGGCCCTCGCCCACATCGGCGCCACCGGCGCGCTGATCTTCGCGGTTCAGCGAAATTCACCGCTACACTGGCGTGCCGTGATGATCACCCTTGACCGTGTCAGCAAGAAGTACAAGGCGTCGGCGCGTCCGGCGTTGGACGACGTCAACGTCAAAATCGACAAGGGTGAATTCGTCTTCCTGATCGGCCCGTCGGGGTCGGGCAAGTCGACGTTCATGCGACTTTTGCTGGCCGCGGAGACGCCGACAACCGGGGACGTGCGGGTGTCGAAGTTCCACGTCAACAAGCTGCCCGGCCGGCATGTGCCCAAGCTGCGTCAGGTGATTGGCTGCGTTTTCCAGGACTTTCGTCTGCTACAACAAAAGACGGTGTATGAAAACGTCGCCTTCGCGCTGGAAGTCATCGGCAAGCGCGCCGATCAGATCAACCGGGTGGTGCCCGACGTGCTCGAGACGGTCGGCCTATCCGGCAAGGCCAACCGGTTGCCGACCGAGCTGTCCGGTGGTGAGCAGCAGCGCGTGGCGATCGCGCGCGCGTTCGTCAACCGGCCGCTGGTGTTGCTGGCCGACGAGCCCACCGGAAACCTGGACCCCGACACCAGCAACGACATCATGGATCTGCTGGAGCGGATCAACCGCACCGGGACGACGGTGCTGATGGCGACGCATGACCACCACATCGTCGACTCGATGCGGCAGCGCGTCGTGGAGTTGTCGCTGGGCCGGCTGGTTCGCGACGAGCAGCGCGGCGTCTATGGGATGGACCGCTAGTGCGCTTTGGCTTCCTGCTCAACGAGGTCCTGACCGGTCTTCGTCGAAATGTGACGATGACGGTCGCGATGATCCTGACGACCGCGATTTCGGTCGGCCTGTTCGGTGGTGGTCTGCTGGTGGTTCGGTTGGCCGAACACTCCCGCGCCATCTACCTCGACCGCGTCGAGACGCAGGTGTTTCTCACCGAGGACGTCTCCGCCAACGACCCGGCGTGCAGCACCAATCCGTGTAAGGCGTTGCGAACGAAGATCGAGGGTCGCGATGACGTCGAATCGGTTCGCTTCCTTAATCGTCAGGACGCCTACGACGACGCGATCCGAAAGTTCCCGCAGTACAAGGACGTTGCGGGCAAGGATTCCTTCCCCGCGTCTTTCATCGTCAAGTTGAACAATCCCGAGCAGCACAAGGACTTTGACCTGGCAATGCAGGGCCAGCCCGGGGTGCTCTCGGTTCTCAACCAGAAAGACCTGATCGACCGGCTGTTCGCGGTCCTGGACGGTTTGAGCAATGTCGCGTTCGCCGTGGCATTGGTGCAGGCTGTCGGGGCGATTTTGTTAATTGCCAACATGGTTCAGGTTGCGGCCTATACGCGGCGCACCGAGATCGGGATCATGCGGCTGGTGGGGGCAAGTCGCTGGTACACCCAGCTGCCGTTCCTGGTGGAGGCGATGTTCGCGGCGGCCCTCGGTGTGGCGATCGCTGTTGGCGGCTTGCTCGTAGTGCGCGCATTGTTCCTGGACAACGCGTTAAATCAGTTCTACCAAGCCAATTTGATCGCTCGCGTTGACTATGCCGACATCCTTTACATCTCTCCGGTTCTGTTCCTGCTCGGCGTGTCGATGGCCGGCTTGACGGCCTACGCGACGTTGCGCCTCTACGTACGGCGTTAGCTGTGACCGCAAAGTCCAGTGGTGCCAAGGCGAGTGGTGGCAAGCCGGGCGGTAAGAAGATTGTGGCGTCCAATCGCAAGGCGCGGCACAACTACTCGATCCTGGAGTCGTTCGAGGCCGGAGTGGCTTTGGTCGGCACCGAGGTGAAGAGTCTGCGGCAAGGACAAGCCTCGCTGGCCGATGCGTTCGCAACGGTCGATGACGGCGAAGTGTGGTTGCGTAACTTGCACATTCCCGAGTACGAACACGGTAGCTGGACAAACCATGATCCTCGTCGTAATCGGAAGTTGTTGTTGCACAGGCGACAGATCGACACACTCATCGGAAAAATTCGCGATGGTAACCTCACGCTAGTGCCTCTGTCGCTCTACTTCTCCGAGGGCAAGGTCAAGGTTGAACTCGCGCTAGCGCGAGGCAAGCAAGCACATGACAAGCGCCAGGATATGGCGCGCCGTGACGCCCAGCGTGAAGTGCTACGGGAGCTGGGTCGCCGAGCAAAGGGTATGAACTGATCGGAGCCGCCGCCGCGCAGCTGTCCGCCGTCTCGTACGGGGTCAGCGATTTCTTCGGCGGCGTGGCAGCGCGACGGGTGGCGGCGCTGCGCGTGATGCTGGCCGCCTATCCTCTCGAGGCCGTGTTGCTGGGCCTGATCGCCTTCGCAGCGGGTGGCCCGATTCATTCCGGCGCGATTTTCTGGGGTTGCCTGTACGGCATCGGCCAGGCGTTCGGCATGTGGGCGTTCTACGCCGCCTTAGGCTCCGGGCCCATCTCGGTGGTCGCCCCGTTGGCGGGCGTGCTCAATGCCGCGGTACCGGTTGCGGTCGGGGTCGCGATGGGGGAGAGACCCGGCTCAGCGGCCTCGGTGGGTGTCGTGCTGGCGATCGTCGCGGTGATGCTGGTCAGCCGGGAGGCATCGGTCGAGGGCAAGTCGCAGTTCCGCTTCACCCCCAAGGTTGCCTGGCTCACGACGTTGGCCGGATCCGCGTTCGGCCTGGACTTGGTGTTCTTGCACCAGTCGCCGCACGACTCGAAGCTGTGGCCGCTGATGTTCGCGCGACTGTCGGCCACCGTGGTGATCACCGCGCTGGCCGCCTCGAGGCGTAACTTGCGGCTGACGCGCGGGAAGTCGATGAAGATGGCGCTGACAATTGCGCTGCTGGACATCTGCGCCCTGGTGACCCAACTGATCGCGCTGCAGTCGTGGCTGTTGTCGTTGGCCAGCATCATGATTTCGCTGTATCCGGCCGCCACCGTCGTCCTGGCGATGATGGTGTTGCGCGAGCGAGTGACTCGCTGGCAGGGAATCGGCATGGTGATGGCCATGGGTTCGGTGGCCATGATCGCCGCCAACTAACTTCGCTGGCGCGACCTACTATGGTCCGGGCGGGACTAGGTCGGGAGAAAACGTTGGGTGATGACCCGGTTATTCGGGAGCTGTCCGCTGCCGCGGAACGCAGCCCTGATGTGGTCGAGTTGCGGTTGCATCTCGCCGGCTTGCTGGCGGATCGGGGGCGTTACGCGGAGGCGCTGGGCCACTGCAGCGCGGCGCTGAGCCAAGATGCCGGCAACGCGAACGCGTTGAGCCTGGTGCAGCGCTGCAGCACGGCGCTTGCGGCGCCCGCGCAGCCGGCCGCCGAGGGAGCACCCGTGACCGGGGGATCGGCCGGTGATGCGCAGTTCGATTGGTCCAGTGCCGAGCGGCAAGTCGCCGACATCATCGAGCCCGCTTTCGTCGACGCGCCCGCCGAGGTCGTCAACGAGGGCGACTTCGACGTCCTGGAGCGCAGCGGCGTACGGCTCGACGATGTCGCGGGCATGATCGATGTCAAACGGCAGATCGAACTTTCGTTGCTCGGTCCGATCCGCAATCCCGAGCTGATGAAGGCGTACAAGGTTTCGGCGCGCGGTGGCCTGTTGCTCTACGGGCCGCCCGGTTGCGGCAAAACCTATATCGCCAAAGCAATTTCGGGTGAGCTCGGGGCGAATTTCTATCAGGTGGGCATCGCCGACGTGCTGCACCATTGGTTCGGCGAGAGCGAACGCAGCATCCGTTCGGTCTTCGACAGCGCCCGCCGCAACGCCCCCTGCGTGCTGTTCTTCGACGAACTGGATGCCTTGGGATACCGGCGTTCGGCGTTGAGCGGCAGCTCCGGGATGCGACCGGTCGTCAATACCTTGCTGGAGGAAATGGATTCGGCGACGTCGACCAACGACGGGGTGTACGTGCTCGGCGCCACCAATGCGCCCTGGGATGTCGATCCGGCGCTACGGCGGCCCGGCCGCTTTGACCGGATGATCTTCGTGGGACTTCCCGATACCGACGCCAGGACGGGGATTCTGCGCTCGCACCTGAAAGATCGGCCGGTCGCGGGTATCGACCTGAAATCGATCGCGAAGCGTACCGACGGGTTTTCGGGCGCCGATCTTGCGCATGTGTGCGACAGCGCAACGCAATTGGCGATGTCGGCGTCGATGCGCAGCGGGCAGGTTCGTCCGGTGACGATGGCCGATGTGGACGAAGCCGCGGCACAGATCCGTCCCAGCACCGGGCCGTGGTTCGAGGTCGCGCGCAACATCGTCGAATTCGGCAACAACGACGGAACCTACGACGATTTAGCAAAATACCTGCGGCGCAGGAAAATTCGGTAACTGTCGATGGCATCGGAGCCCGGTGTCGACCAAGCCGACCAAGCCATTCATATCGCCGAGGCGTACTTCGACACCGAGAATTACGAACGCGGTCGCGATATTCTGCGCCGTTCGCTGGCGCAAAACCCGGCTGATCCCGGCTTGCTGGCTCAACACGCGCGCGCCGAATATTTGCTCGAAAACTATGACGGTGCTTCGAGAAGCGCCTACGCCGCACTGGCGGCCGCGCCGCAACACGAGTTGGCGATGCGGATCTACGCGTTGTCGCTCGATGGTCTCGGTCGGCACGGTGACGCGCTGTGGATGGCTTGGCAGGGTGTGAAGACGCATCCGAATGAGCCTCTGCAACACCGGGTTTACGCACGTCTGCTGCAAAAGTCCCGCCAATTGAATTCGGCGCTGGTGGTCATCGACGAAGCGTTGCGGCTCGACCCCACCAGTCCCGACGCCCTCGTCCTGCGCGGCTCGATCCTGCATGACATGGGCCGCATCCGGGAATCGACCGACTCCTACCGGCAAGCGTTGGCGCTGGATGCAAACCATGCCGCGGCGCTGAACAACATGGCGGTCAATCGGTTGCAGCGGGGCAAGTTCGGCCACGCTCTGCGGGGGTTCCTCGGTGCCGCGGGCAGCGACCCGACGCTGGGTGATCTGGTCCGCCGGAATATCGGCGCGGTGCTAGCGAAGATGTTGCGGCGGTTGACCGTCGTCGCCACGGTTTTGGCGGTCCTGATCCAATTCGTCGGGTTCAATCACGGCGACGGTCATCCCACGGTGGTGCTGCGCGTGGCGACCGGAGTGGTCACGGCGGCGCTGGTCTTCATTCTGGGCCGGCTGCTGTACGCGATCCCGCGCACGGTTCTCGTGTCGGTCTTGCGGGAGCGGGCCTTTGTCGTTGCCCGTCTGGTCCATGCGTTGCTGGTAATCAGCCTCGGAGGGTGGGTTAGCGCATTCGGCGGATCGGCCTGGACGATCGCGGCGGCGGGCATCCTGACGATCGCCGGTCTGATTCTGGCGCGGGTGGGTCTAACGATCGGCCGCTAATCGGCCTAGCATCCGAGCATGGCCACACGTGTTGTCTCGATTCTCGACAAGTCCGACGTGCTGAACGGTCTATTCGGGGTGTGGGACTCCATCGATGCATTGCTTGCCGAGTTGCCCGAGGCGCAGTGGCGGGCGGCGACGCCGCTGCCGGGCTGGGACGTGCAGGGCGTGGTGTCGCACATCATCGGCACCGAATTATTTCTCGACGGCGTCGCCGCGCCCGAACCGGACATCGACGTCAAGGCACTTGACCATGTGCGCAACGACATCGGGGCGATGAACGAGTGCTGGGTCCGCCACCTCGGTACCCAATCCAGCAGCAGTGTCCTGGAACAATTCCGCGCGGTGACCGAGGGGCGTCGCAAGGTCCTGAAGGACATGTCCGTAGACGACTGGAACGCCGAGGGATTTACGCCAGCGGGTCCGGAGAGCTATGGACGATTCATGCGGATCCGGACCTTCGACTGCTGGATGCACGAGCAAGACATCCGCCTGGCGATTCAGCGCCCGTCGGACGCGGAGCTGGAAGGCGCCGCGTCGCGGCTGTCGCTGGACGAGGTCGCCGCCACCCTGGGCTTCGTCGTCGGCAAGCTGGCCAAGGCGCCCGAGGGTTCCCGCATCCAATTCGATCTGACCGGCCCGCTGGCGCGCAGCATCCGCGTCAGCGTCGACGGGCGCGCCCAGGTGGTGGCGGATTTCGGCGGGCTGGAGCCGACGGCGACCGTCCGGGTGGATGCCCTGCAGTTCACCCGGCTGGCCGGCGGGCGCCCGATGTGCCCGGCGCGCCCGCAGGACATCGAACTCGGTGGTGACAAGGAGGTCGCTGCCCGGATCGTCGAGCGGCTGAACTTCGTGATCTGACCGCAGCCTGGCGCGGGAACATAATCCCGTTGCCGCTGGTTGGTAGGGCCGTACAATGGAGTGTCCTGCCGAAAATCGGCGGCTGAGAAACACAAAGCGCGAGAACACAAGACAAGGGGCTGAACGGTTTCGACTTCGCGCATCGAATCAAGGGAAGCGTGCCGGTGCAGGCAAGAGACCACCGTAAGCGTCGTTGCAACCATATAAGCGCCGATTCTCATCAGCGCGACTACGCTCTCGCTGCCTAAGCGAAGCTAGTCTGTCGGACCGGGAACGCCCTCGACCCGGACCCCGGCATCAGCTAGAGGGACCCACCCACGGGTTCGGTCGCGGGGCCCGTGGGGACATCAAACAGCGACTGGGATCGTCATCCTGACTAGTTTGCGTGATCAGGAGATCCGAGTAGAGGCATAGCGAACTGCGCACGGAGAAGCCTTGAGGGAATGCCGTAGGACCCGGGTTCGATTCCCGGCAGCTCCACCGAGAAAGTGCTGGTCAGGACACCAAGTCCTGACCAGTTTTTCCATTTCATCAACACGCCATCAACATTTACCGATTATCCTGCGAAGGCATCGCTCCAAAGCGGCTCCCGCAAAGACGGGAGCGCCTGCGTCGAGGTTCCTCTACCGTCTAATGGGGAACTATTTCTCGGCCTCCTTCGAAGAGCTCGGATAAGCCACTAAGTTCAAGAAGCTGGTCGACAAGTCCGCGCCGACCAGAGCCGTGCAGGCGTTAGGCGGACCGGAGTTCTCAGCGATGACAGTCCATGAGTGGATTGAGCATCACATCGAGCACTTCACCGGGCTTCGTAACGGAATTTTTGGTCGCAGGTGGCAGCCCGGCTACATCCCCATCTTCAGGCCCGCACCCGCATCCACGAACAGTTGCTGGCCGGTGACGAATCGGGATTCGTCGGATGCCAAGTACACGACCGCGTGAGAGATGTCCTCGGGCTCCACCCACGGTGTCGGCATCGCCTGCAGGACCGGGAACACCAGTTCCGCGTCCTCGCGAGTCGGCTCGGCTAGATCGGGTCGAAACACTTTGTACATCGGCACGTTATGCAGCATGTCCGTGTTGACGTTGGTCGGATGCACTGCGTTGACACGAATGTCGTGTGGCGCCATCGTCAGGGCTAGCGCCTTGGTGTAATCCCGAATCATCTTCTTTGCCATGCCATAACCGGCTCCGCCGGGTCCCTGCGGCCCGCCACCCGTTGCGAGATCCTTCTGGTCGACGAGTCCGGCGATGGACCCGGTCGCGATGATCGAGCCGCCGGCGGTCAGGTGGTCGAGGCTCACGTGGATTGTGTTGACGACGCCCACGAAGTCGACATCGAAAGCATCGATGAATCCGCGGAATGGAATGTGGTTGCCCTGGGGGCAAATTCCAGCATTGGCGACCACAGCGTGCAAACCGCCGAGCTGCGCGACGGCGTCTTCGAGGGCGGCTTTCAGCGCGAAGCGGTCCCGCACGTCGACGGTGGCCGAAACCACCCGCTGTCCTGACTTCTCCACGAGATTGACCGTCTCGTCGAGGTCCTCGGGCGTTGCCAGTGGGTACTCGTTCGAATCGATATCGGCGCATATATCGATCGCGATGATGTCGGCGCCCTCATCCGCAAGGTGCACGGCGTGGCTGCGTCCTTGGCCTCGGGCGGCACCGGTGACGAGGGCGACCTTGCCCTTCAGTCGATTCATGTCATCCTCCAGACCGGCCAGCGAGGGGCATCCCCAGTCAACAGTGAATAGTAGAACACTAAGTGTTTATCTGTCACACGGCCTTCAGTGCCGGTCGGCCGTGCAAGCGAGCCGATAGTGCTCGATCGGCGCCAAGGAAAGGACGTCCAACGGTGCTGGCTCGCGACGCGGTGGCCCTCGACGGCAGAGTGGCTGTCGTGACTGGAGGTGGGGCAGGAATCGGGCGCGCGATCGCTGGATCGTTAGCCGGATTCGGCGCGCGAGTGGCGATTTGGGAGCGGAATCCTGACACGGCGGAGTCGGCGGCAGCCGAGGTTGGGTGCATCTGATGTGTCACTGATGTCCGCGATCAGGACCAGGTCGACGCCGCTATCGCTAGAACCTCGCACGAGTCGGGGACACCGACCATCCTGGTCAACAACGCGGACGGCATGTTCTGGTCGGGTCTGCTGGATACCTCCCCTAACGGTTGGGAGGCGTTGATACGGATAAACCTCGTCCAGGTGCAAGACGCCCACCAGCAAAGCTTCATCGCGCCGATCTGTGGCGACGGCATAGCGCTGTGCGAGCGTCTGAGTTCCGGACCGCCTGCGGCTTCGGTCATGTTCACGACAGTCATCACATGGCGGTTCGGCTGTCATGACCCATCGACGCCGGGTCACGGTCGAAGTTGCGCACCATGGCTTGCACGACATAAGAGGCCGCCAGTCTGCCGCCGCGGTCGAAGACCCGCCCCTCGCCCTGTACCAGTCCCCGCCCAGACCAGAACGCCCGGTTCGAGTAAAGCAACCAGTCGGTGACGTCGACCTCGTCGTGAAAGGCGATGTCTAGCTTTATGATTCCAGTGGACAGGTCGCGGTGGGCGCGCGCTTCCCCGAAGCCGTGATGAGGAAGCATGCCTGCAGCGATCGTCCAGTGCGTCGTCGACTGCGCGAGCAGGGCGGCATGCAGGTAGCTCTGTTGCGGAGCGTCGCGGAAGCGCACCCAGGCATCGATACGAGGAGCCGCCACCCGGTCGGGATTCGGATCGTAGGCGCCGTCTACCACACGAATCTCCCTGCCCGTCATGCCGAAGCCGGCGAACGGCAGTGCTTGGTCGGGGCCGACTACATCGGGCATCTTCTCGACGTCTCGCATGACATCGGCTGCGCCGGAGTCGGCGAGCAGCAGTCCCGCGCTGCGCAATGTGCCGGTCTGACTGATCCGAACCTCGGCCGTCGAAAGGGTTCTTCCCCTCCGCAACACATCTACCTCGATATCCACCGGAGCCGTAAAGGGCGCTGATCTCAAAAAGCTCAATGAGGCCGACGTGACACGCTGGCCCGTCAGCGTTTTCGAGACCGCGACGATTGCTTCCGCGGCGAACTGGCCGCCTTCGACGACGTCGCGGTGGGTGGGTCCGTGCGCGGGTCCGACGAATTGCCGCTCGGCCGCGGGCTCCACGTCGATCAGCCGGACGAGCTCGGCGGCGTCTCCCCAGAGTGGAAAGGACGTGGGTACCGAAGTGCCGTCGGGCCAGGTTTCCACGACGACGACCCGCAGAGTGTTGGAGTAGAACGAAGCGTGGCCGGCGAGGGCTGCGACCTCGGGAAGCGGGGAGCGATACGTCCAGACCATGTCATCGGTCGCGGGTTCTGCGGCGGTGAGGTTCCAGTAGGACGCAACACCCTTGAACGGACAGATCGTCGTGCGCTCCGAGGGCGTGAACAGTTCCCACCGCACGGACTGCTCGGGGAAGTAGAGGCGATCGACGTGGTCGGTTTCATTCACAATCAGGCAATCGTCACTCTCCGCCAGGAGTATGTCGTCCGCCCACACCTGACCTTTGAAAAGGCAAGGATTGAAAGGCAAGGATTGATACGTATCCGGTAGTCAGGGTGGGTCGGCCAAGCCGACTCGACCTCAGTCGTCATTGCGTGCCTCCCACGCGAACTCGGATCTGAACAGCGGCGAAACGTTCATGAGGTCATCGGTGCTGCAGGCGATTTGAGCGTCAGATGTTCTAGTCCGACATTCGGATTGTCGAGCGCGCTGGCGAAGATCCCCGCCAACGTGTCCGCGACCGACTCCGGCGTCATGTGTGTCGCTGGAACGAGTCCACGCGAGATCCATTCGCCGGCAACGACTCCGAGAAGATCGGGATCGAAGTCCGAAATGAAGTCAGTGGGAACGGTCGCGCCGACCTCCACGCAACTGAAGCGGTACCCCGGATGTTCTAGCCGCCAGGCGACCAGGCTCCGCTCCATCGCAGCCTTACTGGCGGAGTACGCGCCGAGGGCACGGTGTGGGTGGCGCACGGAATCCGACGACAGCACGGCGACGACCGCCGACGGCGTGAGCAGTTTCAAGTGGGCTTGGATGACCTGGTGGACGCCGATGACGTTAGTTGTCAGCACTTTCATCCAGTCCTCGGCATCGACCTCGGAAAAGGCTTTGAGCGGCGCGTAACCCGCGCAGATCAACAGCAGATCCACCTCACCCAGGGTGTCAGCCGCCAGCTGTCCGATGCGGGCGCAGTCCTCGGTGAGGCGGATATCAGCCGATACCGATTTCGCCGCGACCGCCTCGGCAAGGACCTCGGCGGGGAGCTCGCGGCGGGCGGCGACGACCAGTCGGGCACCGTCCATGACCGCCCTAATGGCGAAAGCGCGGCCGATGCCGGCGGAGCCGCCCACAACGACGATCCGTTTGCCCGTCAATGATCGGTCCGTCATCACACGGCCCGTGGCGATTGCCGCACCAACATCGGCCGTTGCCGCTCTTCGCGCCAGATCTCCGCCATGGGTTTTTGTGTCCTCCGACCTGCCCGCGCGGACCGCGCCACGACCTCGCAGAGCACAGTAATACAAGTGCTGTTCAATTGGACAGCACGGGTCGATGGGTTCGTACAGGTCAGCGGAGACCGTTGACGGCGAACTTCTCCACGTACTTTCGCACGGTCTCGGGCTTGGACATGTCGAACGTCTGCGCTTCGTTGACCGTCGAGAACGAGTAGATGATCCGTGCCAGCCACTCGCTCGCGGCGGTGACGTCGATGCCGGAGCCGACCTCGCCTTTCTTTTGTGCGTCCCGGACATACGGCACCAGGAACTGGGTCGAGCGCCGGACAGCTGAGTCGCCATCGGAGATCATGTGGCGCATCAGCTCCGCATCGTCGGCCATCAGACGGTTGCGGGTGCGGTGGTCGAGCAGGATCGTCGCGTGCGTTTCTGCCATCGCACCAAGTTTCTCGGCCAAGGTCGACTTTTTGGCCATCGCGGCAGCGACCAGCTCGTAGAACTTCTGCGCGCCAAATTCGATCGCGGCGTCGATCAGAATGTTGCGATCCTCGAAGTAGCGGTACACGGTGCCGCGGGAAACGTTGGCCATCCGCGCTACGTCTTGAACGCTGGTGCGTTGAATGCCCAGCTGCGTGAAGCACTGGTTGGCCGCCTCCAGGATCTGATCGCGCCGATCGAACTCGTCCTGTTCCTCGACGTCGGCCGCCGCGCGTGAGGTTGCCATAACGCTCCTTGCCTGATGGGAGGGCCCTTACGGCGACCTCGCCAAGGTAATCATGCTACGCGACATCACCTGTTCAGGCTGCTGATGAGCCTCGGCGCGGCACAACGTCGAGGTCGCGCCTGGCGGCGTCGTAGTATGCATCGATACATATCTTGTTTAGTTGTTTATATTGGGGCGTGCCGACTGCGGCGCGGAGGAGCTGAGCGTGGAACTCGGGGTCAGGGACCGCAACTTCGTGCTGGTGGGCGGGACCACTGGTATGGGCTTCGGTGCCGCACACCAACTCGCCGCCGAGGGCGCGAATGTCGCGCTGTTGGCTCGTGACGAACAGCGCGCGGTCGATCGCGCAAAGCTACTCGGTGATATGTATGGTGTCCGGACCGTCGGTATCGTCGTGGACGCCGCCGCACCCGGAAACGGAGTCGAGCGGGCGATCGACCGGGCCGCAAACGAACTGGGGCCGCTTCGGGGACTGGCAGTGACCGCCGGCCCGATGAACCAGCAGGGACCGTTCCTGGAACACGGTGACGAGTCGTGGGATCGGTACTACCAGATAATCCTGATGGCGACGGTCCGGTCGTGTCGGGCGGTCATTCCCCATCTGCAACGTAACGGCGGGGGCACGATCGTGACTACCGCGGCGTACTCGGTGCGTGCACCCAAGATCCTCATCCCGCCGTACAACGCACTCAAGGCGGCCGTGCTCACGATGTCGAAGATATTGGCCAAAACTCACGGGCCGGAGGGCATTCGGGTCAATGTGATGTGCCCGGGGCTGTTTGACACCGAGACCAACGATCACATCCGGGAAAGAAGGGCCGCACAGTACGGCGTACCTCTCGAAGAGGCGATCTATACCCACCTTTCGAGCAATCCGGACTGGAACATGCGGGTAGCGCTCGGGCGCGGCGGGCTCCCGCACGAGGCGGGTGAACTCGTGGCGTTCCTGCTCAGCGACCGCGCCGCGTACTTGACGGGCGCGGTGATCAACATCGACGGCGGAACGGACTTCTAGCGGCTACAAGCCGGCACAGTCCGCCAACAGACGACGATGGTGGTCCGCGTCGCCGAGCAGCATGGCCGAGGACTGCGCCCGCTTGAAGTACAGGTGGGCCGGGTGCTCCCAGGTGAATCCGATACCGCCGTGTAGCTGGATGTTCGCTGCGGCGGCTCGTGCGTACACCTCGGTGCAGTGTGCCTTGGCCAAGGCCGCAGCGCCGGGAAGAGCGTCGAGAAGCCTATCAGCGGCATGAGCGGCGTATTGCGCTGCACCCCGGGCGCATTCGACTGCCAGCATCAGGTCAGCACAGGCGTGGCGGATCGCTTGGAATGACCCGATTGGCCGCCCGAACTGATGGCGTACCTTGGCGTAGCCGACAGCCTGATCGAGGCATCGTTGCGCACCTCCGACTTGCTCGGAAGCCAACGCGGCAGAGGCGTGCGAGAGTGCCAAGGCCAGGGTGGCGCTATCAGCGCCCAGTTGGGTGGCCGGCGCGCCGACCATGTCGATGACGGCTTGGCGACGAGTCGGATCCAGCGTCGACTGCGGGCGCCGGTCGAGTGCGGCCACGTCGTCGACACAGAACACACCTACACTGGTGCCCGTGCGTGCCACAACCAGGATGAGATCGGCCAGAATGCCATCTGGCACATAGTGTTTGGTGCCGTGCAGCGTCCAGCCGCCGTCCACGTGCTCGGCCCGTGTTTCGATGCCGTCGAGATTCCACCGGCCATTGCGTTCGGTGAGGGCGACGGTGGCGATGGTATCCCCATTGGCGATGCCGGGCAGATACCGCGTCTTGGCATCCTCATCAGCGCAGAGCACGAGCACGCTCGCCGCCAACACCGAGGATGCGAAATAGGGACCGGGCAGCAGTGCAGCCCCCATTTCCTCGAGGACCAATGCCATTTCGGTGTATCCGAAGCCCTCACCGCCGTATGCCTCGGGAATCACCAGGCCTTGCAGATTCAGCTGTTCGGCCATGGCTCGCCACACCGCAGTGTCGTAACCGTCGTGGGATTGCATCGCCCGCCGCACTTCCGGCTCCGGCGAATAGTGCTCGAGGAAAGCGCGCACCGCCGACCGGAAGTCACGCTGTTCATCTGTCAGCGCGAATGCCACGGGGTCCGACCCTTCGGCCATTTAGCCATTCCTCGGATCGTCAGCGGCGCGCCCCGTCGGATTGATCTGCGGCACAGGGCCGTCGCGGCGCAGGGTGCGGATCCACTCGCCGGCGGGCGCGGGGGCGCGTACCGGCGCATCGAATCGTCCCGGGTCGGCGGCGCGGAACTCCTGCCAGCTCGGGAATGCATCGTGGAAGCCGCCCTCGTGTGCTGCGGTGTTGGGCCACCTCATTTTTCGTGGGCCGACGGGAGGATCGGCGAGATCACTTTCGTACCAGAACAGTGGCGTGCGTCGCACGAAGTACCATCTGCCGTCGCGGCGTTCATACGAGTCGAGATAGGCGAGCAGTTCGATAACCCACACCGACGCCGTCTCGAGGTCGTTGCGCGAGTACATCAGACCGCTGGCATGGTCGGCGTCGTGAAGGTCGATCACGTGGCCCAATACGCCGTGTGCGCTTCCCAGCAGGTCGTGGCGTAGTTCCGTGTCGTACCACTGGCGCAACGCCGCCCGACCCCGACGCCTACCCGGAACGCCGACGTCATCCACGAAGAGGTTGACGAGCGAATCGAGGTCACGCATGTCCAGGGCGATCGCGTATTTGGCGGCGAGTTGCCGGATTTCGTCGAGCGCCTCGAGTCGATCGACGCGAGCCGCTAGGTCGGCGAGTGCACTGTCGGTCATGCCAGGGCAGCTTCGCTGATCAATACCGCCAGACGGCGCTTGTCGATCTTGTCCGTCGTCGTGTAGGGCAGGGTTTCCGCGTCCGGCAAAATCACCCACTTCTTGGGCACCTTGTACGCGGCCAGCCGCGCCCGGCACGCCACGATCAGATCCTCCGCGGTGGCGCGGTGGCCGTCGTTGAGCACGACCGCCGCACTCACGATCGCACCCCGCTCCGGATCGGGCACGCCGACCACGTAGGCCACCCGGACTTCGGGAAGCCGGCGCAGCTCGGCTTCGACCTCCATGGGGGCCACATTCGTGCCCGACGTCTTGATCATTTCGTCGGTCCGTCCGGCGAAATACAGATGTCCGTCATCGTCTCGGTAACCGGAATCTTTGGTGTGCAACCAGCCGTCGCGGTCCACGATCTCGTGCCATTGCTTGCCGATCATGCCGCGCAGCAATGCCGGGCCGCGCACGCAGATCTCGCCCGTCACCCCGTTGGGGACCTCGACACCATGCTCGTCGATCACCTTGTGTTCGTAGCCCGGCGCCGAAACCCCGAGCGAGCCGCGCTTGGCTTCGGGAACCTCTTCGTGCGGTGGCCACCAGGTGTGACTGCTACAGGTCTCCGTCATACCGAGCTGGGCAACCCGCAACGAAGGGTCGGAGGTGCGCCGGTCGGGAGCGAGCAGCGCCTGTTGGTATCCCTCGCGCAGCCGGGACAGATCGGTGGTTGCGAAGTCGGGGTGATTGACGAGAGCGGGGCCCACGTGCGGGAATCCGGTGGTGTAGGTGGCCCGTTCCTGTTCCAGGAGCCGCAGGACGTGGCCGGCGTCGAACTTGTGCTCGGTCAGTACCGTAGCGCCCAGCTGGAGCGGGCCGAGGAAGCCGAAGATCAGCCCGGCCACCCAGAAGAACACCATCGGCACGTAGATCCGGTCTTCGCCGCTCCAGCCATGCTGTGTAGCAATGAATCTCGAGTGTGTGATCGCGGTGCCGTGGGTGTGGACGATGCCTTTGGGGTGTGACGTGCTGCCCGAGGTGTAGATCACCAACAGGTCATCGGAGGGCCGGACGGTTCGTTCACATGCCGCCAAGAAGTCGGGCGCGACGGGCTCTGGCCATCCGCAAGGCCACCCACTCGTCTCGACCAGCGGGAGCACGTTACGTAGTTGAGGAAGTGCGCGAGAGCGCAGTGGCACCTCGAATCCTTCGGCGGCCGTTGCCAGGCGGGCCAACATATCCTTGCCGAGGACCGATTCGACCGAGAGGACGGTGTGCACGTCGGCATCGCGAAGGACCCAGCGCAACTCCGCGGGTTGAAGAAAGGTGTTGAGCGGCACCGCGACTGCGCCGATTCTGGTGACGGCGAGAAACGCCACGACGAACTCAGGGCCGTTAGGGGCCAGGATCCCCACGCGGACGCCTTTGGTCACGCCGGCGTTGATCAGTCGTGCCGCCATGGTCGCGGAGTCAATGTAGGCCTGCGCGTAGGTGATTCGTTCGACTGATCCGCCTTCGAGGCATGTGACGACCAGATCGGATGAGCCGTGTTCGGTGACGACGGAGGCCAGCATGGTAGGCATGGCGGGCTGGTAGGGGAGCGGAGAATAGTGGAACGTCCTGGCTGCCGAGTCGGCCGACGTCGCGGCTGTCGGAGTCATTCGTCGGCCCAACGTGGTTCGCGCTTCTCGGCGAACGCGACCATTCCCTCGCGGTAGTCGGGGTGGGTCATCTGATGGTGCAGCACATAGCGGTAGGCTACGTCGTTCGCGGCATGCAGCCCCACGTCCAAACTGGTCCACATGGCCTTGATTGAAGCCTGGGTGGTCGCGGGAGACAGCGTTGCGATCGACAGCGCGATCTCCCGCGCACGGTCTTGCAGACGCCCGCTCGGCACCACTTCGTTGATCAAACCGATTTCGTAGCCGCGTTGGGCGCTGATCCGGCCGTCTTTCGTCATCAACGCGAGCTGCATGACCATCGAGATGGGCATGCGGCGCAGGAGCACAGCCGGCTCGAGCGCGAACACGTTGCCCACCTTCAGATGGGTGTCGATCAGTTCGGCGTGCTCGGCGGCGATGATGAGGTCGGAATCGGCGACCTGGTGCAGGCCGCCGCCGACGACCATTCCGTTGAGCGCGCAGATGACGGGCTTCCAGACGTTGTGATGCAACCGCGAGCCGGGCACCTTGTTGCGGATGCCGTCCGAGGCCGTCGCCCTGATGTCCTGCCCGGCACAGAACGCGCGGTCGCCCGCACCGGTGATGATGGCGGCCCTGATGTCGGGGTTCTCACGGACTTGGCCCCATGCCCACCCGAGTTCGGAACGTGCTCGGTCGTCGGTGGCGTTGAGTCGTTCGGGCCTGTTGAGGGTGATCGTGGCGACGTGCTCGCTGACGTCGAACAGAATACGTTCTAGCTGCACTCCGAGCCCCTTTGCTGCACACCGTCAACTGAACAGTTTATCAATATCTGTCATATCGTACGGTCGATTGTCCTCACGGCATCCACTGGCCACCCGAGACCGAGATCAGCTGTCCGGTGACGTGTTTGGCCGCATCAGAGCACAGGAACGCGACGGTTTTCGCGATGTCGTCCGGCTCGCCGATTGCGCCGGTGAGCGTCGATTCGCGCATCGTGTCGAGTTCGGCGGCCGACTTTTTGGAC
The DNA here is from genome assembly GCF_010731715.1 of Mycobacterium stomatepiae. Classification (NCBI taxonomy): domain Bacteria; kingdom Bacillati; phylum Actinomycetota; class Actinomycetes; order Mycobacteriales; family Mycobacteriaceae; genus Mycobacterium; species Mycobacterium stomatepiae. The sequence continues at coordinate 2,211,992 of NZ_AP022587.1, read as the reverse complement.
AGCAACCAGGGTGTGGCGGTCGTCCCCACAACGACGGTGTTGACCCGCACGCCCAGTGGACCCAATTGCACAGCCATCAGTCTGCTGAGCCCCCCGACGCCGGCTTTCGCGGCCGCGTAGGCGGGTGGCCCCGTGCGCACCCCGTGGGCGGATACCGAGCTGATGTTGACGATGGCGCCCTCATGCGCGTCGACCATCTGGCGCGCAGCGACCTGAGCCATGATGAAAGTGCCGGTGAGGCTGACCACCATGATACGGTCCCAATCCTCGTCGGTCTGGTCGAGGAAGGACGCCGGGAGCGTCATTCCAGCGTTGTTGACGAGCGCCCGAATGGGGCCGTGCACACGGGCGAGTGCGGCAAGTTCGTGTTCGACCGCGTGTCGGTTGGTGATCGACAATTCGACCGGGAGCACCGAACCCGCACGCGCAGAATCGGTTTCGCGCGCTCTCGCGATGGCCTTGCCGTTGACATCGATGACCGCGACTCGGTAGTTCGCCTCGACGAGTTCAGCAACGATGGCCTCGCCGATTCCCCGTGCACCGCCGGTGACCACGGCCAGCCGACGATCATCCGACACGGCTGTTCCTCTCGGCCTTGACAAGGCGCTCGATCCGGGTGATCGACGGCCGAGACAGCTGTATCGCTTGAGACATCAGGGCCGTGATGTCACCGAGCCCGTCGCCGGCCACCCAGGTGTCGATCGCGGCGCGGTTGGCGCCGTTGACGACGATGACGGCCAGTCGGGGGCGTAGGTCAGTGCGTGCATCGATGTCGAGCCAGCGGGCTACCTCGTCGGTCATCTGACCCATCCAGTCGTCATTGATGCGCAGACGGGTAGCGCGAAGGTCGGGATGACGCGCGTACATGCGTGCGCGCACCAGGAACATCTCCGGCTGTGCGCTGATCGCCTCGGCGACGGCGGCGGACGCCTCGGCGAGCGCGCCCCACAGCGAACTCGATCGAGATTCGCGGAAGCGGCGCGTCGCCGCGTCGAGGCGGTCGGTATAGCCGTCGAAGAGGATGTCTTCCTTGGCCGCGAAGTGATGGAAGAAGGTGCGGGGCGCGACTCCGGCCAGGGCTGAGATCTGTTCGACCGTGGTGGATTCGTAGCCGTTCGTCCCGAACAGTTCGACCGCGGCGTGTAAGAGTGCCTGCCGATTGCGCTGGCCGCGTACGCGTCGCTGGTCCATGGTCGTCATCCTCTCAGCGTCGCGGCGCCGGCGGACAAGGCGATGGCGGATCCCTGACTCGTGCGAAACCGCACTTGCTCGCCCTCGCGCCAGACCTCGGTGCGTAGCGGGGCGCCGAGCATGACGGGTTTGGCGAAGCGGCAGCTGATTGAGTGCAGCGCAGTTGGGTCGCCCTTGGCCACGCTGTCGATGAGCGCGCGCGCCGCGAACCCGAAAGTGCAGAGTCCGTGCAGGAAGACGTCGTCGAAGCCGGCCTTGCGTGCAGCGGCCGGATCAATATGCAGCTGGTTGCGATCGCCGCTGAGTCGATACACGGCGGCTTGTTCAAGTCGGACTTCGTCGTCGACGGTGACGTCGGCCGGCCCTTCGGGATCATCGGGTGCCGCCGGGCCGCGCTCACCGCCGAAGCCGCCACCGCCCAGCACCATCGTCTGCCCCGTGGCGACGAACACCGATCCTGCGGCGTCGGTTCCGTGTGTCGTCACCTCGATCGACGCGTGCTTGCCCTTGTCCCACACGGCGGTGACCTCGCCGGTCACCGTCAGTTCACCGCGCGGCTGCAACGGTCGGGTGACGGTGAGGGATTGTCCGCCATGCACGATCGGGTAGCTGCCCAATCCCAGCACTGCGCGCAGATCCTTGATTGCCCACCAGTTGGCGAGTAGCGCGAAGGTGGGCAACACCGAAGGACCACCCACTTCGTTGAGCAAGTCGAGGTCGGCCGGCGGCCGGGCGCCCACGCCCAGCGCGTACAGGATGACGTCAGTCTCGGTCCACGTGAACGTCGTCGGATCGAGCCTGGTACCCACGGCTTCGGTGGTGACGGCCAATTGCGAACCTCTCAGATCAAGCACCGAACAGATTGACGTGATATGTTCAATCGTGCAATATAGTCGCAGTAACTGCAACTAGTTTGTGGGGAGCAGTCCTATGAAATTCGGCGTTTTCATCCTCGGCGACAAGCCCAACCATCTCTCGGATCAAGAGGTGTTGGCCAATGTGCTGGAGGAGGCGCGCTGGGCCGAGGAACTCGGCTACGACGAGGTCTGGCTGGCCGAACACCACTTCTCGCCATACGGCATGCTGGCCGACCTTCCGCTGATGGCGTCGGCCATTGCGGCTCAGACCAAGCGCATCCGCATCGGCACCGCGTGCATGGTCAGTCCGTTCCACAACCCTATCCAGTTAGCCGAGCGCATCGCGATGGTGGACGTTCTGTCAGGCGGGCGGTTCGACGCCGGCTTCGGGCGCGGCTATCAAGCTCACGAGTTCAAGGGTTTCGGGATCCCGATGGACGAGGCCACCGGCCGGTACCAGGAGTGCCTCGAGATCGTGAACCTTCTCCTCTCCCAGGAGGGCGTCAGTTACGACGGGAAGTACTTCCAGCTCGACGACGTAACGATTTACCCACGGCCGGCACAGCAACCCATACCAATATGGGGGACGGTGATGAAGACTCCGTCGAGCTTTGAATGGTTGGCCGACAAAGGCTTTGGTGCCATCATCGGCAATCCCTACACCGTGGACCCGGACCTGCAGGGAGCGCTGGACATCTACTTGGAGACCCAGGCAAAGAAGGGTCTCGCTGCTGCCACCGAGAACGTCTGGGCGCTGTTGAATGCGTTCTGCCACAACGACGATGCGTTCGCCCGAACCTACCCGCGCGAGAGTGTCGAATTGTCCATCGAAAGGCATCGGGCGTACTCGAATCCCTTCGAACGCGGCGGCGAGATACCGGCCGACTACAAGGCCTATTCCGACTGGTTCGAGAAGCACGACAAGCAGAGCTACGAGCAGGTGTTCAACTCGCACCTGACGCTGATGGGTAGCCCGGACCGCATCATCGACAAAATGCGGACCGTCATCGACATGGGGTGGCGCAACATCATGCTGCGCATGTCTCGCGGTGGGGCCATGGATCGGGCCAAGGTCTACGACTCCATGAAGCTGTTCGCCCAGGAAGTGATCCCGGCCGCCACCGAACTCTCGGCAGCCCCGGTGTGAGCAACGAACTCGCCGAACGGCTCCGGACGGTACTGACACTGGACCCAGGTGAGCCCGCCATCGAGTTCGCCGGCGAGTGGACCGACTGGGCGGCGCTGCACACTATCGCCACCGAAGTCGAACAACGGCTCACCGCAACGGGATTAGATGCCGGCGCCCCGGTCAGTGTGGTGCTGCGCAACCACCCCGCGATGGTGGGAGCTCTGATCGGTGTGCTTCTCGCCGGGGCAACGACGGTCACCGTAAACGCCGCGCAGGGGGACACCGGTCTGAGTGCCGACATCGCCGAGCTCAACTTGGCTGCCGTCATCGCCCTTGAATCGGATTGGCAGCGCGTGGGTGTTCGGGATGCCGCCACCGGCGCGCTGGGCCTGCGTGTCGCGAACGACCCCGCCGGGGTGACGGCGGTGACGGGTCTGGAAGCGCCCGGGCCCGGTCCGTTCCGGCCCGAACCCGACGGCATCGCAGTGGAGATGCTGACCAGCGGCACGACGGGGCCGCCGAAGCGAATTCCCCTGACGTACCAAGCATTCGGCAACACGGTTGCCGTGGCGGCCGCGCATTATTCCGGTTCCGGCAACAACCAACCCCGGTTGCGCTCCGGGGTCGCCATCGTCAGTTCGCCGCTGGTACACATGTCCGGGCTCTTCCGCACACTGATGAATCTCTGTGAAGGCCGCCGCATCGCCCTGCTCGAGCGCTTCCGGGTGACCGACTTCGTCGATCTCGTGCTGCGGCACCAGCCGAGGGCGGTAAGCCTGGTGCCATCTGCGCTATCGATGGTGCTCGACGCTCACGTCGAGCCAGAGGTCTTCGCCAGCGTCGAGGTGGTCACCTCGGGCACCGCACATTTGCCGGTCACCGTCCAGGAGGCCTTCGAGAAGCGCTACGACGTGGCCGTGATGCCCTCCTACGGCGCCACCGAGTTCGCCGGTGGGGTGGCCGGCTGGAACCTCGCATTGCACCGCGAATGGGCGACGTCCAAGCGCGGCAGCGTCGGACGTCCGCAGCGGGGCCGCGAGGTTCGCATCGTGTCCCTGGACGACGATTCCGAACTTGGCCCCGGCGCCCAGGGCCGGATCGAGGTGCGCACCGAAGGTCGAGAATGGGTGCGCACCACGGACATTGGGCGCATCGACGCCGACGGCTTCCTTTACGTCGACGGGCGCACCGACGACATCATTATCCGCGGCGGCTTCAAGGTGGCGCCCGCCGACGTCGTCGAGGCGCTGCGAAGTCACCCCGCGGTGCGTGACGCGGGAGTCACGGGTCTGCCCGACGAGCGCTTGGGCGCCGTCCCGGCGGCCGCGGTCGAACTGTGCTCGTCTGCCGCGGCGGACGCGAACGAACTGCTCGATTTCCTGAGGGATCGGTTGACGCGCTATCAGCTGCCCGCCCGGCTCATCATCGTCGGCGAGTTGCCGCGCACACCTTCGATGAAGGTCAGCCAACCCGCGCTGCGCGAGTTGTTCGATGACGTGGTGGAGGTGCGGGCATGACCGGGATCCGGGGCGCGGCCGCGATCGTCGGGGTCGCCGACGAGGTGTCGCCCGACGGGATCATCGACGTCCCGCTGCGCGAGCTCGAGGCTCGCGTCATTCGCGCGGCGGTGGCGGATGCCGGGTTGTCGCTGCGCGAGGTCGACGGGCTGTGCAGCTGCACCGGCGGCACCCTCATGCATTCGGTCGAGTTGGCCGAATACCTCGGTATCACACCGCGTTTCACCGATGCGACGCAGACCGGCGGAGCGAGTTACGGCCTCTACGTCGAGCACGCCGCGGCCGCCATCGCGGCCGGTTTGGCGGAAACCGTGGTGATCGTCTACGCCGCCACCCCCCGTGCGGCGCGCAAGCGGGGCGAGAAGGGACTCGGTGTGTTCGCGACACCGGAGCGCCTCGAGTGGGAAACCCCGTTCGGTGTGATGCTGCCGATCAGCGCGTACGCGCTGGCGGCCAACCGGCACATGGCCGAGTTCGGAACCACCGCCGAACAACTCGCTCAAATCGCGGTGGACACCAGGACATGGGCCACGCGCAACCCGCGCGCACATCTGCGAGACCCGATCACCGTCGACGACGTGCTCGGCTCCGGCTGCCTGGCCGAGCCGATGCACAAACTCGAATGCTGTCTCGTCACCGACGGTGCCGCGGCGATTGTCGTCACCAGTGCCGAAAAGGCTGCGACGCTGTCGAAGTCGCCGGCGTACCTGCTCGGCGCGGCATCCGCAGCGTCACACGCGATGATCTCGCAGATGCCCGATCTGACGGTGACCCCGGGTGCGGTGTCGGGTCCAGCCGCATTCGGCACCGCCGGGCTGACTCCCGAGGATGTCGACGTGGTCGAGCTCTACGATTCCTTCACCATCACCGTCCTGCTCGCTCTCGAGGATCTGGGTTTCTGCAAGAAGGGCGAGGGTGGTCCCTACGCGGGCAGCGGCGCACTGGCACCGGGCGGTGCGCTGCCGGGGCAGACGACGGGCGGCGGACTCGCCTACACCCACCCGGGTGCCTTCGGCTCCTTCCTGCTCGTCGAGGCGACTCGACAGCTGCGCGGCGAATGCGAGGAACGTCAGGTCGCGGGCGCGAACGTGGCGCTTGCTCACGGCACCGGCGGGGTGTTCTCGGCGACGTCGACGGTGATTCTGGGAACGGACGCAACGCTGTGAACCCAGAGCCCGCGGTTGTTCCGGTTCCGGAGCCCAGTTCGGCATCAGCCCCGTTCTGGGAGGCGACCCGCGAGCGCGAGCTGCACATGCAGCGATGCGCGGACTGCACACGACTGGTGTGGTACCCGCGCGTGATGTGCCCGCACTGCGGAGCGGATGCGCTGCGCTGGGAGCGGTTATCCGGCGACGGCGTCGTGTACGCCGTGAGCGTGCACCACCGCCCCGCGCTACCCGCGCTTGCCGACAAGGTGCCCTACTCGGTGGTGTTGGTTGATCTCGCCGAGAATGCCCGCATGATGTCCAACGTCTTCGGGCCACCGCCACGGGTGGGCGATGCGGTACGCATCGCCTGGATCCCATTGCCGGACGGGCGAAACCTGCCCACGTTCGAGCGAAGGTGACCCGCGTGCCGTCCCCAGCGGATCTCGCGCGAGAGCGCGAAGCGCTCGTGCTTCGCCATGTTGCCGCCGAGAACGAGCGCGACCTCGAGGGCATCATGGCGACGTTCGCGCACCCCCGGTACGAGATCGTGCCCACGGCAACGGTCTACGACGGCGACGCCGAGGTTCGCCAGATGATCCTTGCGCAGTGGGAAAGCCTGCCGCGAATGCATTACAGCGCGGTGGGAATCTTCCACGCCGCCAACGGGGTACTCGTCGAAACACGAACGACCTGTCCCGGGACGGCGGTTGACATGCTGAGCGTCAACCTGTTCGGTTTCGACGGAAACCGGTTGATTCTCGAGCGCTGCTACTTCGATCGCATGCTGTTCGCGGCCGAGTTGGAGAAACTCAATCAGCTGCACGATTGAACACATTTCGTCATATTGTAGAATCGGTCACCAGACCGTCGAGGAGTGTGGATGTCCACCCAACTAGACACCGAATCGTCAGCTCCGACAAACGATCGCGCGCTGGCCCTCTACCGATTGATGAGCAAGGTCCGGCAGGGGGACAAACGCGTTCGCAAGGCCTTGTCGTCGGGCGAGGCCGCGATGAGCTACTGGCCGGTGGACGGCCAGGAGGCGATGTCGGCTGGGGCGATGCTCGCGCTGTCCGATGACGACCAACTCGTCACCACCTACCGCGGCCTCGGCGACGTGCTCGCCAAGGGCATCGATCTGCGCGGGTACTTCGCCGAAATCCTGGGGCGTAGGGACGGGTTGTCGCGCGGCAAGGCCGGCGCGATGGGAATCTACGACCCTGAGCACGGCGTCGCCTGGACCACCGGCATCGTCGGTGCGGGTCCGCTCATCGCGAACGGCATCGCGTTGGCGGCGGCGCGGCGAGGCACTGGTCAGGTCGTGTTGGTCAGCTTCGGCGACGGCGCAACCAGCATCGGCTACGTGCATGAGGCCATGAATATGGCGTCGGTGTGGGGGCTGCCCGTGATCTTCTTCTGTCAGAACAACTCCTGGGCGGAGGGCACGGCCTTCAATCGCTATACGCGCTCCGACCGGCTGTCGGACCGGGCGCGGGGTTACGGCATCCCGGGTGTCACGGTGGACGGCGCGGATCCCCACGCTGTCTTCGACGCGGTGGCCGAGGCGGTCGAGCGCGCACGCAGTGGCGACGGACCGTCGTTCGTGGAGGCGGTGGCGTACCGCCTACAGGGTCACTACTTCGGCGACGCGATGGGGTACGCGGATCAGGAAGAGCTTGCCGCCAAGCGCGCGAACCCGCCCTTCGCGCGCTTCCGTCAGCGCCTGATCGACGACGGCACCGCCACCGCGGCCGAACTCGACCAGATCGATGCACAGATCACGGCCGAGCTCGACGCGGCGTTCTCCGCAGCGGTTGCCTCAACGCCTCCCGACGTCGACGACTTGACTCGAGAGGTGTTCGCCGACAATGGGTCCGAGCTCAGTGCCGACGGTGCGGTACGTGCGGAGCTACCCGCCGGAGACACCGAGGAACTCGGATTGGTGCAGGCAATCAACCGCACACTGGATCGCGCGATGGCAGCTGACGAATCGATCGTCCTACTCGGCGAAGACATCGGCGACCCGTCGGGCGGTGGCATGTTCAAAATCACCGCCGGTCTGTCGGCCAAATACGGCGAAGGCCGGGTGCTCGACACGCCCATCGCCGAATCATCGATCGTCGGCGCGGCGCTCGGCGCGTCGCTCGCCGGCCTTCGGCCGGTGGCGGAATTGATGTTCATGGACTTCCTCGGCGTCGCGATGGACCAGATCGCCAATCATGCCGCCAAAGTGCGTTACATGTCGGGTGGCCGCCATGGTGCGCCCCTGGTGATCCGCACCATGGTGGGAATGGGCGCGGGGCCGCAACATTCGCAGGCGGTCGAAGCGTGGGCGATGCACACTCCCGGGTTGAAAGTGGTGTGGCCCAGTACCGCCGCCGACGCTGTGGGCCTGCTGAACGCATGCCTGGCGGACGACGATCCCTGCCTGTTCATCGAATCGATGAAGCTGTATTACGGAGGTGGCAAGGGGTCGGTTCCCGTGGCCGACTACGTGATCCCCCTGGGACAGGCGGACGTCAAACGTGCGGGCTCCGATGTCACGGTGGTCTCCTACGGGGCCATGGTGCACGCCGCACTCGAGGCCGCCAAGGAGGTCGAAGCCGACGGTATCGCCGTAGAGGTGATCGACCTGCGCACGTTGGTGCCGCTCGATCTGGCTACGGTACTCGACTCGGTGCGTAAGACGACCAGGTTGGTCGTTGCCCACGAATCGGTCGGATTCTGCGGTCCCGGAGCCGAACTCGCTGCAGCGGTAGGAACGGAACTGTTTGGCATCCTCAGCGCGCCGATTCAGCGCGTCGCCGGAACCTACACACCGGTACCGCGGGCGGCCAGCCTCGAAGCCGCCTGTCGACCCGGTGCCACGCAACTGGTCGAGGCCATCAGGAGGGTCGTGTGACCGAGGTGCGGCTGCCCAAGCCCGGGGACGCCATTACCGAAGCCGAGGTGACCGAGTTCTTCGTCGACAACGGCGCGTCCGTCAGCGAGGGTGACCGGCTCTACTCAATCGCCACCGACAAGGCGGAAATGGACATCGAGGCGCCGTCCTCGGGCACGGTGTCCTGGAAAGTCGAAGAGGGCGGCACCTATCAGGTAGGCACAGCCGTCGCGGTCATCTCGTGACCGCGTTACCGAACGAAGTCGACCTGGCGGCCGAGGAGCTGTCCGCGCGGATCGACGGCGACACGCTGACGGTGACGATCGACCGCCCGGAGAAGCGCAATGCGTTGACCGCGGACGGCTACCACGGCATCAAGCGGGCGGCGATGATTGTTGCCGACGAGCCATCGCTCGACTTCCTGGTGATCACCGGCACGGGCGATATGTTCTGTGCCGGCGGCGATATGAACGCGGTCGGCAATCCCGATCGGCGCTGGGATTCCTTCACCGAGGCCTACGATGCAACTCCGTTCGAGACGCTCGGCAAGATCCCGAAACTCGTTGTCTGCGCGGTGAACGGGCTGGCCCTCGGGGGCGGCCTCGTGATGACGCTGTACGCCGACCTGGTGATCGCATCCGACCGGGCGCGGCTACGCGTACCCGACTTGACCCGCGGGGTGTACGAGGCGTTCGTCGCCGCCCGCATTCCGCAGCGCGTCGGCACGCTGCGCGCGAATCACCTTATCTACGGCAATGATTGGGTCGAGGCGGCCGAGGCGGAGCGGCTCGGTTTCGTCGGGAAGGTGGTGCCGCACGATTCGCTCGTCGCGGAGACGGTGGCGTTGCTCGACCGCGTGCGCAATACCGGTCCCGCGGCACGTGCCGCGATGAAGCGGGAGATGGCCCGCGCGCTGCCACCCGTCGACGTATCCGGGTACTGGGCCTCGATGGGCACCGCCGAACAGATCGAGGCCTTCACGGCGTTCCTGCAGAAACGTCCTCCGACGTGGCCTGCTGCCTCCGCTCGTGACGCTTTCGTAGCGACTCGGCGCCCGGCCTGGATGCCGACGGACAAACACTCCGAAGGGACCGAAAGCTCTTGACCGAACTTCCGCAGGGCACCTGCGAAATGACCGGGTGTGACGAGATACTTGTGGCCAACGACGGTGCGGTTCGGATCGTCACCTTGAACAATCCGGACAACGCCAACGCGGTGAACAAACGCATGCACGGCGCGTTCGCCCGGCTGTGGAGCACCTTGGGCGAGGATTCCGATGCTCGTGCCGTCCTGATCACCGGCACGGGCGACTTCTTCTCTGCCGGCGGCGATCTCGTCGAATGGCTGCACACTCACGTCGAGAATCCGGTCACCCGGCGCGAAGGCATGCGTGATGCGCGGCGCATCGTGCGCGACATGATCGATTTTCCGTTGCCGATCGTTGCGGCCGTCAACGGCCCCGCCGTGGGATTCGGCTGCAGCATCGCTGTTCTGTGCGACATCGTGTTGATGTCGGATCGGTCGTTCTTCGCCGATACTCACGTGGCGAGTGGGCTAGTGGCCGGAGACGGTGGATCCGTGCTGTGGCCGCTGCTGATGAGCCTGCTCAAGGCGAAGGAGTACCTGATGCTCGGTGAGCGGATCAAAGCACCCGTAGCCGTTGAGTTGGGACTGGCGAATCGGGTGGTGCCGCACGCCGACATCAAGTCGGAAGGGCTCAGGCTGGCTCACCGGCTCGCTGCGCTTCCGGCGCGCGCGGTGCAGGACACCAAGCGCACGCTGAACCTGCACGCCGAGCGCGCGGTGACTGCGATCCTCGAGTATGGGATCTCGGCGGAGACAGAGTGCGTTACCACCCCGGAACATCGCGCCGCGATCGACAAGTTCCTCGAGCGCGGGTGACCAATTTACCCGCCGCCGACGCGGACCCGCTGGTTCTCGCCGAGGACAGGGATGGGATTGCGCTCATTCTGCTGAACCGTCCTACTCAGCGGAACGCTCTGCGGTACGAGTCGTGGACGGGGCTTTCGGATGCTCTCGCCGCCGCGGCGGGTGCAGGTGGCATTGTGATCGCCGGCAACGGCGGATTCTTCAGCGCTGGTGGCGATTTGAAGACCGGACCCGCACACGGCGATGGGCCGATGGGTGCGGCGGGCCGGGTCGAGCACGCTCAGCGTGTCATGGCCCAGCTGCGGGAGGTGGCGGTGCCGACCGTGGCCGTCGTGGAAGGGGCGGCGGTAGGTCTGGGCTGGAGCCTGGCGCTGTCGTGTGACCTGGTTGTCGCGTCCCGCGACGCGTTCTTCTCTGCCCCGTTCGTGGCGCGCGCCGTGGTGCCCGACGGCGGACTGGCCTGGCGACTGACCCAGCAGCTCGGCAGGCACCGGGCGTCGTCACTGTTGCTGCGCGGGAGCCGGTTACCTGCGGAGGATGCGTACGCTCTAGGTTTGGTCACCGATCTCGTCGACCCGGGTTCCGCCATTGACCATGCACTCGCCATTGCTCGCGGGATCGCCGATGCCGACGCGGGCGCGGTGGAGCTGACCAAACGACTCATCGCAGCCACCGAGACCGCTCAGTTGGCGTCCTTCCAGCCGCTCGAGCTGGCCGTTGCCACCGTCGCGCAGCAGCGTTCGGCTGCCGCCACGGGGCGGACACAGTTCGGCTAGCGCGGAAGCCCCAGTCCCGCAGTCGAAATGAGATCCCGCTGAATCTCGCTGGTGCCTCCGCCGATGGTGTGTAGTAATGACAACAGCAATCCCTCGGAGAAATGGCCGTGCAGCAGCGCGTCGGGATCGTCGGGCAGTAGCGCACCCGCCGGCCCGAGGATCTTCGCACCGAGCTGGCGTAGCTCGGCGGTGAGTTCCGAATGGTAGAGCTTGGACAACGACGGCAACGCGGGATCGAGCTGGCCGGCAGCCTGCTGGTGTGCCACCCGGTAAGAGAGCGCACGTCCCACCTCGACGCGTTCGACCGCGCGGGCCAGGGCCAGCCGATGCGCCGGATCCGCCAGCGGATCATGAGAACTCCCGCGTTGACCGCGGCACCAGTCGACCAGCTCGTCGAGGTAGCGCTGCGCCTGCGCGGCGCGCGTCACGTTCGACCGCTCAGCCACAAGCAGCGCCTTCGCGACCTTCCAGCCGTCGCCCTCGGCGCCAACCAGATTGGCGGCAGGCACCCGCACGCCGTCGAAGAACTCCTCGGCGAAGGTCGGGTATCCGGTCATCGAGCGGATGGGACGCCGGGTGATACCCGGGGAGACCAGGTCGACGAGCAAGAACGAGATGCCTTGCTGGCGCTTCTCTCCGAGCGGGGAGGTGCGTGCCAGCACGAAAATCCAATCGGCCAGAACGCCGTTGCTGGTCCATGTTTTCTGGCCATCGAGCACATAGTCGTCACCGTCTCGGCGCGCGGTCATGCGTAGGGCGGCGAGATCGGATCCAGCCTCCGGCTCGGAGTATCCCTGCGCCCACATCCGCTCGGAGCGGGCGATCTTGGGCAGGTGCTCCTGCTGCTGCTCGGGGGTGCCGAACTGGAACAGCACCGGAGCGAGCATGTTGACGCCGTTCGTGTTGACCAGCGGCGCACCGGCGTAAGCGAGTTCCTCACGGATCACGACCTGTTCGACCACGCCGAGCCCGCCGCCGCCGAATCGAGCCGGCCACTGCGGGACGAACCAGCCCTGCGTGTGTAGTGCCTGGCAGAACTGCACGGCACGCTCATGCGCGTCGCGTGGCAGGTAGTCGGGATTGGCCGCGGTGCGGCGGAATTCGTCGGGCAGGTGGTCGTCGAGCCACCCGCGCAGCCGGCTGCGTAGCTGTTCGATCTCCGGTCCACCGCCGAAGCGGACGATCGGCGTAAGCGGCACGGCTAGACCCGATCTGACGGCTTGGCGGCCTTCTTCAGGAGCTCGACCATGTAGTCCTGGAATTCCTTGGAGCCGGTCACCACCGCTTGCAGGTCGTTGCTGGCCTGCTGATGCGTGCGGAATCCCATGTTCTCCCACGCGCGCAGGATGCCGGCCTTGGTCGCCTGCAAGGTGATGAGCGGCGCCTTGGCGATCTTCGCCGCGAGCTGCTCGACCTCGGTTTCGAGTTGCTCGCGTGGCACGACCCGGTTCACCAGTCCGAATTCCAGGGCTTGCTCGGCCGAGATCTTCTGTGCCGTATAGAGATACTCGGCCGCCCGCTTGTAGTTCATGAAGACCCACGGTTCGAACATGGTCTCCGAGCCGGGCAGCCCGAAGCTCGGAACAAGCGGCATCTGGAACCACGCGTCGTCGCTGCAGATGGTGATCTCCGGGATCAGCGCCCAGGTGGTGCCGCCGCCGATGGCGTAGCCGTGTACCTGCGCGATCACCGGCTTGGGGAATTCCCAGAGCTTGAGGACCGGCCAGAGGAACAGCTGCGCTGCCGAGCGCCAGACCTTGCCCGACGCCTCCAGCTCCGCTTTGAACTCGGGATAACTGCCGTCGGGAATGTGACCAGAACAGAAACCCTTGCCTTTGGCCTTGATGATGACGACCTTGATGTCGTAGTCGTACTGAGCGTCGTCGAGTGCGGAGTTGACGCTGTGCACCATCTCCGATGTCTGGGCATTGGCGCGGTCCGGATTGTTCAGGATGATGCGTGCGATCGCCCCGTCTTTCTCGTACACGACGTGGTCCATCTCCCGCGTTTCCACTTGAAATTCCTCCTCGAGCCGCCATGCCGGGCACCTGAATGGTAGTGCAATTAGACAACTAATGTAATAGTGTTCCATACCGGAAGGACGGTGCCGATGACGACGACGGATCTGCGTTGGGATCCTTTCGACCGGGCCCTGCATGCCGAGCCGTATTCGGTGTGGAAGCGGATGCGCGACGAAGCGCCGATCTATTACAACGACCAGTACGACTTTTACGCCCTCAGCAGGTTCGATGATGTTATGGCGGCATCTTTGGACACCGAGGTGTTCTCCTCCGAGCACGGCATCACGCTCGACATGATCACCGAGGATCCCTGGGCGGCGCCCAAAGCGATGATCATGATGGACCCGCCGGATCACACGGCGATGCGGAAGATGGTGAACCGCACATTCTTTCGCAGCCGGATCGCCAAGCTGGAGGACTACGTTCGCGAGCTGTGCCGGCGCTATCTTGATCCGTTCGTCGGCTCTGGCGGATTCGATTACGTCGCTGATTTCTCGGCCAAGCTGCCGGTGATGGTGATCAGTTCGTTGCTTGGCTTTCCCGAAGAAGATCACGACGATCTGCGCGAGTGGTCGGACGCCCAGGTGCACCGCGACGAGGGCAATCCGGAGCGCAATGCAGCGGGGGACCAAGCCTCTGCCAACTTGTTCGAGTACTACCGACAGCAGATCGAGTTGCGCCGCCGCGACCGGAGCACCGACGTGGTGAGCGACCTCATGGACTCCGATCTCATCGCACCCGACGTAGACCCGCGCCGCCTCGATGATGGCGAGCTGTTGGTGTTCATCGCGATGATCAACGTCGCGGGTAACGAAACCGTGGCGCGCCTGCTGGGCTGGGCGGCGCTGACTCTGGCGCGCAACCCCGAGCAGCGAGCCAAGCTTGTCGACGATCCCGCGCTCATCGGAGGCGCCGTCGAAGAGCTGCTCCGCTACGATGCGCCGTCGCCGATACAGGGCCGTTTCACGCTGCGCGACACCACATACCACGACGTGGTGATCCCGGCCGGCTCGAAGGTGGCGCTGCTGACCGGCTCGGCGGGCCGAGACGAGCGTCAGTACGAGCACGCCGATGCGTTCGACGTCACTCGAACCGGCATCCGCCACATCAGCTTTGGGCACGGCTCGCACTTCTGCCTCGGTGCGGCGCTCGCACGGCTGGAGGCCAGGGTTGCTCTCGAGGAGACGCTCAAGCGATTCCCGAAGTGGGACGTCGACGAGGACAAGGTGTCCTACGTCCACACGAACTCCGTGCGGGGGCCGGCCAGCGTGCCCATCGCCTTGTGAGTACCGGTCTGACGGTGCGCACCGATGCCGGCGTGCACTGGTTGATACTCGATCGGCCGGAGGTCGGCAACTCAGTGACGCGGGCGATGCAACGGGATCTCATCGCCAATCTGACCTCGGCGTCCAGCGACCCCGACATCCGCGCCGTCGTGTTCACGGCGAGCGGGGAACGACACCCTGCACCGGACCCAATCTGCGTGACCCCAACATGCGGGCCAGCCAAGACCGTATCGCGGGCGACGCCGCGCGGATCCTGCGAACCGGGTCGCAAGCTGTGGTCGCCGCCCTGCTCGACTGCGACAAACCGGTGATCTGCGCATTGAACGGGGTAGCGGCGGGTGTCGGCGCGAGCATGGTGCTGGCATGCGATCTCGTCGTCGCCGTCGAGAGCGCAAAGCTGATCGAGCTTTTCGTGCGCCGCGGGCTGGCCCCCGATGGCGGTGCCGCCTACCTTCTGACGCGCAAGGTCCCGTTTAACGTCGCCAAGCGACTGATCCTGTTCGGCGAGGAGCTGTCGGCCGCCGAGGCACATCGAATCGGTCTGGTCAACGAAGTCGTCGCCAACCACTGCGACTTGGAGGCGCTGGCCACCGAATGGGCTCAGCGATTGGCGAGCGGCCCCACTCGCGCCCTCGCGGCGGCGAAAACGATGCTCAATCAGGCCCTCGATGTCGACCGGTCGGCGGCGTTCAGCACCGAGGCGCTTCTCGTCGAACAGGTCGCGGGCACCGACGACGTCGCCGAAGGTGTCGCAGCGTTCATCGAGAAGAGGGATCCCCGGTTCCAGGGCCGTTGACCGGAAGGGGCGGAAGGAGTGAGACGGTGGCCCTTCGGGGAAAGTTGATCGACAGGGGTGCAATCGTCACCCCGTTCGCGTCTGCGATTCGACTCAACGCCGCAGCCACGCTGCGGGTTTGGCGTCGTGGCCACCAAGGGTGGACGGGCGCAGTCAACACTGACTACGACCCCCTCGATCGCGCGACGGCGGCGCAGCCGTACGAGGCTTACCGCGCACTGCATCGACAGGGACGCGTCCACTACAACGCGAAGCGCGCCACGTGGATCCTGTGTCGCCATGAAGACGTCCGCGCGGCGTTACGTGACACCGTCGCCGTCACCAGCACTGAGGGCGTTACACGCATGAAGATCGCGGCCCCGGTGCTTGTGCTGTCTGACGGCGTCGAACACGCTCGATTACGCAAGCAGGTCCAACCCGGTTTCAGCAAGGGTGCGATGGCCAGCTGGCAGGAGATCGCGGACCGACTGGCATCCGAGTTGGTCGCCGACGTGCTGGCGGATCCGGGATGTGACGTCGTTTCGCGGCTGACTATCCCGATGCCGATGTGGATGATTGCCCACATCCTTGGCATCCCCGACGGCGACGTCGGCCGATTCCGGGTTTGGTCCGAGGCGCGCTGCAACGCTACTTCATGCGTCAGTTCGCGAACGGCGAGTTGAAAGGCTCAGACTCCGTTCTCGGCCGGCTTCTCGCCCATGCAGACGACGGCTCGCTCACCGACGATCAGCTGTTCCTCATCGCGATGCTTCTGTTGATCGCGGGTAACGAGACCACGACGAATCTGCTTGGCGGCATGTCCGATACCCTTGCCCGCAATCGCGACCAGTTCGAAATGATCTGCGCCAAACCGGATCTCATCCCGATGGCAGTCGAGGAGCAACCCCGAATCTTGACGCCGATCCAAAATCTCTACCGGTACACGCGGGCCGACTATCGCGTCGGAGAGGTAACGATTCCAGCTGGCTCACGGGTGATGCTCAATTTCGCGGCGGCGAATCGCGATCCGCTCGTCTTCGAGAACCCCGATGAGTATCACGCCGATCGAAACCCGCGCAACCACATCGCGTTTGGCTACGGTGCTCACATGTGTGTCGGAGCACCTTTGGCTCGCATGGAGGCGCAGGCTGTGCTCCGCGAACTGGTCACACAGGCCTCGGGGATCGCGCCCGCCGGCGAGACGGCCTGGTCGACCAACACATCGCTGCGAGGACCCACTCACCTGCTGATCGTGCTCACACGCGCCTAGTGGCGTGCCCAGCTCGAAGCGAGCCGCCCACCAAGTAGACCTCGTACGCAGTCCCCAGCGCCGTGGCGAGCGGGTGTGTCTGCGACTTCGCCGACGACAACCCAATCGCAATCTCGATCGCGCCGTTGACGTATACGTGTCGTCTGGTGTTCGTTGTGAATCCCAACCGCCGATTGAGTGGTTCGAAAACGGTCGGACACGCGAAGTGTGCGAGGCCGACCGTTGTGACACCCGCGGCTTGGAGGAGTTGGCGATCCATGCTTAGACAATAGAACATGATATGTTCACGTGTTTGAGTTAACTCGTCGAAGGGCGCCACATGGACTTGTTCGCCGTATCCGCGCGTTGGGGCAGCCCGACGACGTCACAGAGGTGTCGACATGGCTCGCGTCCGGTGCGGCGTCAGCGTTCGCAAGCCAGGACATCAGTGTGATGGGCGGGTGAGCCGATGACGGAAAACCGTATCGCTGAGCTTCTTTCGCGAGAGGAGATTCGAGCGCTGCCGCCCCGTTACGCCGCAGCGATCGAAACCCGCGACGTCGAGGCCATGGCAGATCTGTTCTCGCCCAATGCTCGCTTCGGTGAGTACGGGCAGGGGCCTGACGCATTGCGCACGCTGATGAGGGACAGCCTCGGTGACAGTATTCTCGCGGTGATCCTGGTGACCAACCACCTCATCGACCTGCAGGACGAGGGCCATGCGACCGGTCAGGTGTGGGCGCACTGCTACGCGCAGACCGGTGCTGCCGGGTTCGTGGACCAGCTGATCCGATACGAGGACCGCTATGAACGGGTCGGCGGGCGGTGGCTATTCGCCCACCGCCGTCACCGGCTCTGGTATGGCGTGGCACACGACAGATCCCCCCTGACGCAGCGGGCTGCGGACTGGCCCCGCAGCCAGGTCGGGGTCGGCGACATTCCACTGGCGGATCCAAAGTTCGCCGAGTGGTGGCGAGGCCAGGCCGATGAGTGAAATACGCTGCCTCGCCGATGGTTTTGCGTTCCCGGAGGGCCCGATCGCTTACCCCGACGGCTCGGTTGTGTTGTCCGAGATGGCCGCGGGCCGACTTTGGCGGGTACTGCCCGACGGAACGAGGGAACTTGTCGCCGTCGTCGGCGGCGGTCCCAATGGCGTCGGACGTCTTCCCGACGGGCGCTTGGTGGTCTGCCAGAACGGTGGTTCGACATTCGGTATCGGTTGGTGGCCATACGACTTCGACGGGTGCGCACAGTTGTTCCGGCCGGTGGGCGCGGCCGCCGACCCGGTCACGCCGCAACTTCAGCTGGTCGCAACGGACGGTTCGGTGCGCACCCTGGCGCTGGAATTCGCCACCCGGGGCGGCCGGGCGACCCCGTTGGTCCGGCCAAGCGATATATGTGTCGATGCCGAGGGCGGCTTCTACGTGACCGACGGCGGGACGACTCGGGATCGCAGCCGGGCAATGACGGGCTTGCTGTACGGGACGGCCGACGGCCGTCTCGAAGAGGTGGTCTACCCGCTCGAGATGCCCAACGGAGTTGCGCTGTCCCCGGACGGCGGCCGCGTGTACGTCGCCGAAACCCGTACCCGGCGAATATGGGAGTTCGAATTGTCCGCGCCGGGACGCGTTGCGGGTGGCCGTGGACTGGCGACAGTGCCCAGCGGGGGACCGCTGAATATCGGTGGGGCCGACGGGTTGTGCGTTGCCCGCGACGGCACGATCCTGGTGGCGACGTTGGGGGCGGGTGGTGTCACGGCATTCTCGCCCTCCGGTGGACTGCTCGGGGCACTGCCACTCGACGATCCGATGACCACCAACGTCACGCTAGGTGACGACGAACAGACTCTCTACGTCACGCTCGCATCCACCGGTCGGCTGCTGGCCATCAGCGACTGGCGTGCCGCTCTCGCGCTCGGCTAGCCCTTCTTCTCTTTATTTGCCATTTGATTGGCGAGGTTCTCGATGAAGGCGCCGTAACCGACACCGCCGTGGTCGGACATCACCGCGTCGTAGTCCTACTCCGGGGGCTCACCGTTGTTGGGTCGCCATCCCTTGTCCGCCGTGGCGGACTTGAAGCCCGCCTCCGGGAAGGCATACCAGCGCCGGGCGTTGAGTTCGACGATCTTGTGGGCGTCTTCGTCCGGCACGGTGGCCAGCATCTCCTCGGCGCGGGCGCGACTCTTGGGCCAGAACGAGTCGGAATGCGGATAGTCGCACTCCCACGTGATGTTGTCGATACCGATCTGGTGGCGCATCGCCACACCGACCTCGTCTTCGATGAAGCAGCCGGTGATGTTGCGGCGGAATAACTCCGACGGCGCAATCGTGGGGCGAATGTTCTGGTAGTACTTGTGCTTTCGCCACACGTAGTCCGCGCGTTCGACCAGGTAGGGCATCCACCCGATGCCCCCTTCCGAGAATGCCACCTTGAGGTTGGGATGCTTGTGGAACACCGGGGAGAACACCAATTCGACGGCCGCAGCCATCGACGTCGTGCCCATCAGCGTAACCATCACCGCGAACGGCGCTTCGGGGGCCGTCGACGGCGGCATCCCGCCTGATCCGAAATGCATGACGGCCGTCATGTTGGTCTCTTCCAAGGCCGACCAGACCGGATCCCAGTGCGGGGTGTGGAAACTGGGCAACCCGAGATTCAACGGGGTGTCCGGAAGACCCACGGCGCGGCAGCCTTTCGCGGCGTTGCGCTCGATCTCGGCCACCATCAGCTCGGTGTCCCAAAGCGGGCTGATCATCATCGGAATGAATCGCGCCGGATCGGTGGCGCACCACTCGTCGAGCGAGAAGTCATTCCAGGCCTGGACGCTGAGCAGGGCGAGGTCTTTGTCCGTTCCCTCGAGGAACACCGTGCCGCAGAACCTCGGGAACGAGGGGAAGCACAGCATCGCGTGGACGCCATCGATGTCCATGTCGGCCAGCCGGGCTTTCGGGTCGTAACAGCCGGGGATCATGTCGTCATAGCGCACCGGGTCGACGCCGAACTCCTCGGGCGACTTGCCCGCAACGGCGTTCAGGCCGATGTTCGGGTAGCTACGGCCCTCGTACACCCATTGGTGCACTGGCGGCTTGCCCTCGCGGGGAAATTCGACGATGCGGGGCCCGTCTTCGAGGTACTTCTTGGGTAGCCGGTCGGTCCAGACGTGCGGAGGTTCGATCAGGTGGTCGTCAACGGACAGGAGCTTCATGGCGGGTTGCAGCGGCATCGTCGATCCTTCTGCTGTTAGGCTGGATGGCGTAGAACAATTGAACAAATTCTGTTTGTTTGACTATAGCGCGGACCGACAGGAAGGGCGAGCATGGACCCCGGTGAGCGGATCCCGCACGATGACTGGGTCGACCAGGATCTCCTCACGCGCGATGAGGCCGCGGGGCGATTGGTCGACGAGATCGCCGACGTGACCCGGCGGATCGAGGCCGGCGAAGGTGACGAACTGCTGGAACGGCGATTGGCCGGTATGAAGGAGGCGCTGGCGCACTATCGCGAGCGATGACGCGTCATGGCTGCGTGATCAGGTAGGTTTCGTTGCTCAGTCCGGCGGTGAGTTCGGCGACGTCGAACGGCCGATCGAACCGACGAAACAGCTTGTCCCGATCGACGAGCCGGAGGATTTCCGGGGTTTGGCGAGCGACGAGTCGTCCGACTATCGGGTAGAGGCGGCGCATCACCGCCCGCTCCGCGCGCGTGCATCGGGAGGCGCAGTAGCCGACGTGTCCCACCTCGTCGGTGAGGATCTCGGTATAGAGCAGATCGATGCGCCCGGCCACGTCGGGTTCGTCGGCGAACAGCTCGATGCCCACGCGGCGAAGCTCATCGAACATCACGCAGCCGGCCATTTCGCCAGCCCCGACGAAGGACACTCGAAGGCGTTCCGGGACAAACACATTGAGCTTCACGAACTGTCGCATCACCATCGGCGGGGGCATGACTTGGAAAGTCAAGTCGAAGATGTCGAGGGAGTAGGCCAACAGGCGGGTGTGATAGTGCTCCTCAAGCTCGATGTAGACCCGCTCGGGCGGCAGGTTCCCGTGGCTGTTTCGCCCGTAGGTTTCGCCCAGTCCGACCCCGAAGCGCTCAGCCTGATTCATTTTGGCGGTGGCCAGCAGAAACAGCATTCTTTTGTCGAGGCCCGCCTCGGGATGACGGCGTTTGAGGTTTCGCAGAAAGGTCTCGCGATCGACGTGGTGACGAGACGTGACCGGCGTCGCGACCAAGTCGTCGAAGAACTGTTCGCGATGCTCCAGCCAACGATTGAGCAGGTCGGCGTCGCCGTCGCGGCGCGCCAGATAATCGCGATACCCCTCGATGGTGTTCTGCGTCATCTCGTCTCCATTCCTTTGACAATCGTTGTCACATAACGCCTTAGAACTTTGGATGAGCTGGCGAGATCACGCTCCCCGGAGGCCAGCAGGGCGAATATGCCGGTGCCGAAGAACACCGCGAGCTCGCTCACGTCCGCGTCGGGGTCGATTTGCCCGACCTGTTGGGCCCGGGTGAGTATCTCCACAATGTATTGAGCCAGGGGATGTTCCGCGAGTTTGTCCTCGGCGGGGCGTGAGGATGAGAAGTGCAAGCCCAGCATGTCCTGGAACACCACGGGTCCCAGTCGACGTTTCGCGGCGAGTACCCGATCAACCAGCAAAGTCAACGCCGTGGTGAGGTCATCGGGTTCAACGGCTCTCGCACGGAGATCGGCGACGATCCTGGACTCCTCTTTGCGCTGCAATTCGACGAGCACATGCTCTTTTGTCGGGAAATGAAAGTAGAAGGTGCCGCGCACCACTCCTGCCGCGCTCGCTATGGCGGCGACATCCGCGCCGGCCAGGCCGTTTCGGCCGATCTCCGTTATCGCGGTGTCGAACAGACGCGCTCTGGTTTCCAGCCGTCGAATGTCGCGGGAACTGGTCTTCGACGACATCTCGGCAGGCTACCGCCGTTTACTGACGGACGTCAATGACGAACGTCAGTGACGAGGTAGGTTGAGCACCCGTTGGGCGACGATGTTGCGCTGGATTTGCGCTGTTCCGCCGTAGATGCCTGTTGCTCGTGACCACACGTAGAGATCCCACTCCAGGCCTTCGCTCAAGACGGATGAGCTACCGCGGAGGTCCATCGTCGTGTGCCCGAATGTCTGGTCGGCCCTCGCCATCAGCAGCTTGTCGACCGACCCTTCAGCGCCGGGAAGAGCGCCTTTGACGCGGTCGGTGAGTGAGCGTTGGACCTTGACCTGCAGTGCGCGCAATTCGGTGTATGCCTCGCCGAGCCGGACCCGGGCCGACGGGGTGTCGGGCAGGCGGCCGGAACGCACGTCGTCCTCGAGGGCGCGCAACTGGACCGTGAGCCGGCTGATCCAGTTGATGTCGCTCGGTCCGCGTTCGTAGGCAAGCAACTGATTGGCGATGGACCAGCCCTGACCGCGCTCACCGAGCAGGTTCTCGGCGAGTACCTCGACGTCGGTGAAGGTCACTTCGGCGAATTCGCGGTTGCGCGCAGCGTTCACAATCGGGGATACCTCGATGCCGGGCGTCGACATCGGTACCAGCAGAACCGAAATGCCCGCGTGCTTGGCTGCCTTAGGTTCGGTGCGACACAACAGGAAACACCAATCCGCGACGGCGGCGAAACTCGTCCAGACCTTGCGCCCGTTGATTCGGAACCCAGGTTGTCCGTTGATGTCGACGGCCTCGGCTTTCGTCCTGAGGCTCGCGAGGTCCGATCCGGCCTCCGGCTCGCTAAAGCCCTGACACCACCGGACAGCGCCCGACAGCAGATCCGGCAGCAATTCGGTGCGTTGTCGATCCGAACCGAACAAGCGCAGCGCGTTCGAAAGGTGCCCGACCCCTTCGATTGGCGGGGCGCCCGAGCGGCCGAGTTCGTCGTTCAGGATGGCCTCGTAGATAGGCGATAGGCCGTGGCCGCCGTACTCGGTCGGAAATGACAGTCCGATATAGCCGGCCTCGTACAGCGTGTGGTGCCATGCGTTGGCTGCGTCGGCGCGCGCACCCGGGTCGTCGGGAATGACCGCGTGGGCTGCGTGCTCGGCGAGCCAGGTGCGCAGGCCTGCGCGGAATTCCGCTTCCTCGGGGGTGTCGGTGAAATCCATGATGCTTCCCGCTAGTTCAGATCCCGATCGGCCAGCCTCATCGCCGCGATCGCTTCATACTGGGTGACTTCGTCTCCGAATAGCCGGCGGCTCAACAGAGTTCGGCGCAACCGCAGATGTGCTGCATGCTCCCATGTGATCGAGATACCGCCGAGTACCTGCATGGCCGTCTCGACGACATCGCGTCCCGCGGCCGCGGTGTATGCCTTCGCGGTGCGGGCGGCAAGCAGAGCCTGGTCGGCCGGCAGATGGTCGACGGCCCACGCCGCGTGCCATACGCAGCTCCGCGCTCCCTCCACCCGAACGAGAGAATCGGCGAGCAGATGCTGAATCGCTTGGAAGCTACCGATTTTGACGCCGAACTGCACCCGCTCGCCGGCATAGCGAACGGCGTCGTCCAACGCGCCCGCCATCACGCCGAGCAGGTCCGCGCTGACGGCGGTCAGCGCCATCGCGCGCACGGCGCTCCACCGTTCGGCCGTGATCGGATCTCCGGTCGGCGTCATCGAGTCGACGTCAGCCGCGGTGATCCGGCACATCGAGCGGGTGAGGTCGAGTCCTGCGCTATCCGGGCAGGAGCCCAGGGGGGCGAGTGCCAGATGCCGTTCCCCGTCCGCGCGAATTGCGACCACGGCGTGCGTCGCTCCGGCCGCATCGAGTGCCACGCCATCCGCATGGGCGGAGTCCGCGAAGTCGGTGAGGTCGGTCCTCATCACCGGCGCGATCCGCAGCGCACCTTCCGAGATCAACTCGACTTCCTTGTCTGCGCCCGCCGCGTGCAGAAGCTCAGTTGCCAGCGTTGCCTGTCCAAGCGCGGGTACCGCGCTGAGCCGTCGCGCGAGTTCCTCCAGCGCAACCGCGGTCTCGACGCCGCTCGCGTCGAGACCGCATGATGCTGGGGCGCGCAGCGCAGGCAGGCCGAGTTCGACTACGCGTTGCCATTGCGCCGCGAGCCGATCACCGCAGGCGACCTCGTCGGGACTCGTTGTCGCAACGGCGTCGGCGAGGCGCGCCGCGGTGTCGCGCAGAAGTTCCTGCTCGGCCGTCAGTCCGATATGCATCCCCGTGCTGCCTAGCCGTTCCCTGACGGTGCCGGTGGTCGCATCCGATACCCCTTCCCGATGCCGAGCATCGGCGGTCTGCCATCATACTGAATGATAGAACGCATCGTGTTCAACTGTTACATCCGGAGGATTCAATGAGTCGCCTCGACGATCGGAACGCGTTGGTCACCGGTGGAGCGCAAGGACTCGGCCGGGCGATATCTCGGCGGCTGGCCGCCGAGGGCGCCCGGGTCACGATCGCCGATCTGAACGAGGACAAGGCCGCCGAGTGCGTCGACCTCATCGAGAAGGACGGCGGTACTGCGGCCTTCGTCAAGGCGAACGTCGCCAAACGTGAGGACATCGCGGCCGCCGTCAAAGCCGCCGCACACGGCGGCGAACTGCATGTACTGGTCAATGCGGCGCAGTATTTCGCGATGCCCAAGGCGCTCGAACTTGTCACCGACAAGGACTGGGAGCTATCCGAAGCGACCGGGCCCAAGGCGACTTTCCGGTTCATGCAGCTCGCGCACCCCGTTCTCAAAGCCGCCGGTAACGCCTCGGTGATCAACTTCGTCTCGGGTTCGGCGCTGGGCGGAATGGCTTACACCGCACCGTATTCTGCGGCGAAGGGCGCAATAGGCGCCTTGACGAAGGTTGCGGCCAACGAATGGGCGTCGCACGGTATCCGGGTGAACGCGGTGTGCCCGTTTGCGCTGACCGACGTGCAGCGCGACATGATCGGAACGGAATGGGACAACTACACCAGAACCGCGGAGGCCTCGCCGATGAAACGAGGCGCTGACCCCGACACCGAGATCGCGCCCGCGGTAGCATTTTTCGCCAGCGATGATGCCGCGTTCGTCACGGGCACCGTGCTGCACGTCGACGGCGGCATGACCGAGCTGTCAACCGTCGACTACTCGAAGTCGCCCGGCGTCTTCGAGTAGGCCCGCAGTGGCCGCGCCCCTGGATGACGTCGTTCACGACTGGATCACCGACCACATCGGCGAGGTGGTCAGCTTCCAACGGCAGTATCGTTGGCGGCCGGCCTGGTTCGTCGTCGCCCAGCGCGACGACCGGCAAGTCAGGCTTTACGTCCGCGGCAACCGCGACGGCTTCGGCACGATGGAAATCAGCCGGGAGGCGGAGATCCTCCGGGTGCTGCAGGCGAGTTCGATACCCGTTCCGCATATTCACGGCCTGGTCGACGGCGGCCGCGCGGTGGTGATGGACTGGTTGCCAGGTGACTCGGACCTCTCGAATGCGGACGAACACGAAGTCGATGCGGTCATGGACGGTTACGTCGACGCGCTGGTCACCGTGCACCGCATCGATCCCACGGTTTTCAGGACCTGGGCATGACCGTGCCAACGACGTCCGAGGCGATTGCGCTGGACTATTTCGAGGGTTTTGTTTCTCGATACCGTCAGCACAAGCGGCGCCCGGAACCGTTGTTGGAGTTCGCCATCGGCTGGCTGCGGCGAAACGTGCCGCAGCGTGGTTCGTCGCCCCGTTTTGTGCTAGGCGACTCCGGTCAGTTCATGCACGCCGACGGGAAGGTGACGGGCATAATCGACGTGGAGTTGGCGCACATCGGCGACGTCGCACACGATCTCGGCGGCCTGCGGCTACGCAACGCCACGGAGCCGATGGGCGACATCGGGCGCGTGCTGCAACGCTACGAACGCGTCTCCGGAGAGCCCCTGGATCTGGACGCGATCGAATACCACACCGCGAAGTTTGCATTGTGCACACCTCTCGGCCTCGTCATCGCCCTCCACCTGGACCTCGCGTTGCCCGAGATACTGCAGTACATCGAGTGGTTCCACCAGCTGTCGTTGCATGCGATCGAGTCGATCGCGCGCCAGTGCGGTGTTCGGTTGCAATCGGCGTCGTTGCCGGCGCCGGCGCCGATCGAATACTCCGGGGTGATCGCCGGGCTGCCGACGATGATCGACGCGCTCGACATGCGCGACGACGTCGCCGAATACCAGCGCGACACCGTGGGATCGGTAGCGCGCTTCTGTGCGAGGGCGAATCAGTTCTGCGGTCGGATTACATCAGCCGACTCCGACGACATCGGTGCCTTGCTCGGAAACCAACCGGTGGATCGGCAATCCGGAGATCTCATGTTGGAAAACTTCATTCGCGATGCCGGACCCGAACACGACGCAGCGCTGATCGAAGTGCTGCACAGGCGGGTTATGCGTCAGATGCTGCTGCTCGAGCCGGTGTTGGCAGCTCCCGGCGGGATCGGACACCTCGTCGCATTGCCAGACCTACTGAATCGCTAGCAGGGCGTGAATCACCGCAACGTCATCTCGACGCTGGTGTAGCCCCGGACCGTGGCGGTCAGTATCCGCTCGTGCGCGCCGATCGCGTAGTTGGGGAATTTCCTTGCCACATATTCGAAGACCATCTGCGCTTCACGGCGGGCCAACCACTGCCCCAGGCAAATGTGGATGCCCCAGCCGAAGTAGACGTCGGTGCCGCGGGGCCGGTTCAGGATGAAGCGGTCGGGATCGTCGTAGCGGCGCTCGTCGCGATTGGCGCTGCCGAGCAACAGCAGTACCCAGTCGCCGTCCTCCATCGTGGCCCCGTGCAGCTCGACCGGACGGGTGAGCGTGCGGGCCACCCAATGGCTCGGGGTGTCGTAACGCAGTGCTTCGTTGACGGCTGCCGGAATAAGGCTGCGGTCGTTGACGATTCGCCGCCACTGGTCCGGGTGGTCATGCATCGCGACCAAACCGTTGGAGATCAGCTTCTGTGTCGTCTCGGATCCAGCGGCCGACAGCAGATTGCAGAACATCAGCACCTCATGCGGCGTGAGCACGCGATCCCGGCCCACCTCGGCGTCGTGAAACGTCGCCTGCAAAACGATGCTGATCAAGTCGTCGCCCGGATTCGTGCGCCGCTGTTCGATCAGGTCGCCGACGTAGGCGCTGATCTTGCGGTTGGCTTCGATCGCACTGGGCGGCATCGCGACTTCGCCTTCGTGGCGAGTGAGGAATGCCTCCCACCAGACGCGGAGTTGCTCACGATCGCCGCGTGGCACGCCGAGGAGATCACCGATCACATCCGTGGGGACGGAGAAGGCGAATGCCTCCATGGCGTCCACGGTGCTACCCGTCTTCAACTTGTCGAGGTGGTGATCCACCACCGACTGCAGTGCGCCTTCCATCGCGGCGACCGCGCGCGGGGTGAAGAACCCTTTCAGGACGCCGCGAATGCGGTCGTGTCGGGGCGGGTCCATCGAGATGACCGAATACTTCCGACCGTCGTCATCCGGATTCTCCGGCGCGGGGCCGAGTTTCGAGGAGTACGTCTCCCAATCGCGCAGGGCGCCGGCGACATCGGCGAAGCGGGACAGCACCCACCAGCGTTGGTCCGGGTCGCGGTACACCGGCGCCTCGGCGCGCAGCCTGCGATAGACCGGATAAGGATCGTCGAAGATCGCCTTTGAGAAGGGCGAATAGCTCAACTCGCTGGTCGCGGGCACGTGCGAACTCTATCATCTGCTGAACAATTGAACGAATATTGCCTAGTTGACTGCTCATGACGGGGGAGTTCGCTCGATCAATTCGAGAAGGTTGCCGTCCGGATCGGTAAGCATCAGGCCTCGGCTCTTGCCGCTGAAGATGACGGTGCGGCCTGCCAGCAGTTGCCCGCCGTGCGCGACGATGGTGCCGGCAAGGGCGTCGACGTCGTCGACGCGGAACGACAGGTGGGTGAAGCCGAGGGCATTCATCGCGCGAGGGCCGGTGGCTCCTATTGTCCCTGGCCGGGCGTAACCGAGGAGTTCCAAACGGACGCCGTCGCGCTCCAGATACACCAGCTCGAGCACTAAGTCGTCGACATCGAGTAGGCGGGCGGTCGCGTCATCGTCGACGTACATCTGTCGAACTTTGACAAAACCCATTGCTGCACAATAGAACTCAGTCGATCGCTCGATGTCGCGCACGCACAGTCCCACATGGGTGAGGCGGTGCCCGGATGTCACGGTGCGAGCTCGTCCAAGAGCGAGTTGTGCTCGCCCAACAGCGGCGCGCGCTTAGGCGCGACCGTCGGGCTGGCGCTGAACACGTACGGTGCCCCAGGGTAGACAACCGTGCGACCGAGTTCGGCGTGCTCGACCGGCACGTGCATTCCGCGTGCCACGGTGTGCGCGTCGTCGAACGCTTCGTGCGGTGCCAGGATCGCGCCCGCCGGGAACCCGCGCCGCTGGCTTGCAATGAAGAATTCCTTCGCGGGCAAGTGAGTGGCAATCAGCGTTATGGCATCCCGTGCCGCACTGAAGATCGCCGTCGTCTCGTCGTCCTCGCCAATTGCGGACAGGTCAACAGGTTGGTCGCGGGCGGCGGCCAGTTCCAGAAAGTAGGTCTCCGGCAGCTCGTCGTTGAGTTCCAGATCGGTGAGCCACTGAATCAACCTGGTGAACTCCGCAGGCTTGCGCGGGAGCACTCCGGTGGTCGCGTAATGTCCATCCGCGCAACGTACTTGAACCGGCGAGCTCGGGGTCGGATATGCGTGGCGTCCAGTCTGCCTGACGCAGGTCGCCTGGTTGACCAGCCAGTGGTAGGTGGTTTGCTCACAGGTCACGTTGCACGCCGCCGTGACGTTGACGTCGACGAATTGACCGACACCCGTGTGATCGCGGTGGGCCAGGGCGATCAGCGTGCCGATGGCGCCGTACATGCCGCCGACATTGACGGACTGATCGCCGGCGCCACGCATCGGCGCGATTGAATGGTCGTCGTAGCCGCAGTTCCACACGGGACCGCCTCCGGCAAGCATCGTGAGATCGGTGACGGGTTCACCAGCGCGCGCACTGCCGACGCCGAACGGCGTGACCGCTACCCAGATCAGCCCGGATTGGTGTGTCGCGATGTCTTGGTAGTTGACTTCACCTTCGGCGAACGAATCGCCACCTGCGAGCACGACGTCGGAGCTGCCGATCAGCCGGCGCAGCGCACCGATATCAGCTCTTGATCCGAAATCAATAGTGACACTGCGTTTTCCGGCGTTACCGCCCCACCATCGCAGACTGCGATCGGTACCGGGCTCGTTATCGACGAACGGGGGACGATGGCGCTGTCCGGAGCCCGTCGGTGGCTCGACCACGACGACATCGGCGCCGAGTTCGGCAAGCACCCGGCCCGCGACAGGTGTGTACTGGCCGCTGATCTCGATCACCCGTAGGTCTGCCAACGCGCTCAGATCACACCTCGCTCGGTCCATGCCTTGAGCGTCTGGTCGTCGTGTCCGAGTAGATCGCCGAGTATCTCGTGATTGTGCTGACCCAACTTGGGCCCGCCGACGTCCATCGTCCACGGCGTGGCGGAGAACGTCATCGGTACACCCTCGACGCGGACTCGGCCCATGTCGGGGTGTGTCACGGTGGGGAACAAACCCATTTCGGCCAGCTCGGGATCGCCATCGATCCGCTCTTGTGGACTCTTGACCACGCTTGCCGGGATCCCTTCGTCGACCAAGTCGGCGGCGAGTGAGTGGGCATTCCGCTCAGCCGTGACAGCACCGATCAACTCGTCCAACTCGTCTTGCGATGCCAATCGCTCTGCGAGAGTGCCGAATCGATCGGATGTCAGGGCGGGCTCGTCGAGCACCTTTGCCAGCAGCGCCAACTCGCGATCGTCCCGGCAGGCAATGGCGATCCAGCGGTCGTCGCCGCGGCACGGGTAGATCCCGTGCGGTGCGCATTCGCCGAAGTCGGCTCGGTTGCCACCCGCTTTCGCGGGTCGCCCATTCACCGTCCAATCAAGGATCTCGGTGGGCAGCATTGCGATCCCCGCGGGCACCGTCGCCAAGTCGACGTGCTGCCCTTCGCCGGTGCGTTCGCGATGGTGCAGCGCCGCCATGATCGCCACGGTCATGTAGAACGCGGATCCGTGGTCCATGTAGGAAAATCCCCAGCCCGCCGGTTCCGCATCGGGTAGCCCCGAGGTGTAGGTGAGACCACTCACCGCTTGCACAATCGGGCCCCAGGTTTTGAAGTCACGGTACGGGCCGGTGCGACCGAACCCGCAGTTGGACACGTAGACGATGTCGGGTTTGATCCGGCGAAGGTCCTCGTAGCCGAATCCGCGATGCTCCAACGCTCCCGCGGCAAAGTTCTCGCAGACGACGTCACTGATGGCGACGAGTTCGCGCAGCAGCTGTTTGCCCTCGTCGAATCGAAGGTTGATCGTCACGCCGTACTTACCCGTGTTGTGGTTGTTGAACCCCGCGCCGAGGTCTACGCCACGACGTTCATCGACATACGGGCCGACAGTGCGCAGTGCGTCCCACGTGCCTCGCGTTGCCGGATCCTCTACGCGGATGACGGTCGCGCCGAATGCGGCGAGGATCTTTGTCGCGCCGGCGCCCGCCAGCTGCCCACTGAGATCGCACACTCGAAGGTGGGACAACGCGCCAGTCACGAACCCACCATATCGCAAATGGACATTATCTGTTCTATTGTTTAAAGACGGTTGGTAGTCCGGCGTTAGGTCGCCGACACAGACGGTGGAAAGAGGAGCAGATACGTGATGAGCGGACCGATGTCCGGGGTGCGTGTCCTCGAGGTCGCCCAATGGACGTTCGTGCCCGCCGCCGGTGCGGTCCTGGCGGATTGGGGCGCCGACGTCATAAAGATCGAACACCCCCAAACCGGTGATTCGCAGCGCGGGTTGCGCCAGCTGGGCCACATCGAGATCGCGGGCGACCGCAACCCGGTCATGGAGCACGCCAACCGTGGGAAACGCTCTGTCGCTCTTGATATTTCCACCCCGAGCGGGCATGACCTATTGATGGATATCGCCAAGTCGAGCGACGTGTTCCTGACGAACTTCCTGCCCGACGCACGTAGGAAGCTGCGGATCGACGTCGACGACCTACGAGCAGTCAACCCGAACATCGTGTACGCGCGGGGAAGTGCATACGGACCTCTGGGCCCTGATGCCGCAAGCGGCGGCTACGACATGACGGGGTTTTGGAGTCGCGCGGCAGGAGCACTGGGTTCCACACCGTGCGACCTCGACGGCGTGGTGCCGCAGCCAGGGCCGGCCTACGGAGATTCGATCGGTGGGATGACGATCGCCGGTGGGATCGCCGCCGCGCTGTACGAGCGGGAACGGACGGGCCACGCGCGGGTCGTGGACATCTCGCTGCTGGGCGTCGGGGTATGGGCGTCCGGTGTGGCCATCAACGCCGCTCTCGTGAGCGGTGAGCCATGGCAGACCAATCCCGCCGGCGCCAACGTCACACCCAACAACCCGCTCGTCGGGTTCTACCGCACCTCGGACGGTCGTTTCCTCGGGCTATCGATGCTGCAGGGGTTCCGTTACTTCGGTGAATTCTGTCACCGGGTCGGCGCCGCCGAACTCGCCGCCGACGAGCGGTTTGCCAGCCATGCGGCACTTGCGGCCAACGCGCCCCAGGCGATTGAGGTGCTGCGCAAGGTGATTGGAGCCCAGCCGTTGGACCACTGGCGGAGAGCCCTCGACGGATTCGGCGGTCAGTGGGCACCGGTGCAGAACACGGTAGAGGTAGCCGCCGATCCGCAGGTACGGATAAACGGCAACATCGTTGCGGTGGAACACCATGGCGAGACGTTCGACCTCGTTGCCAGCCCGGTGCTCTACGACGAGACCCCACTTGCTTTGCACCCGATGCCCGAGTTCGCCGCTCACACAGAGGAACTCATTCTCGAGGCCGGTGGGGATTGGGACCGCATCATGGCGCTCAAAGAGAGTGGCGTCATCGCGTGATCAGCCGCTGAGCACAGCAGCCGCACACGATCCGCCGCCGCCAACCGCCTGAACCAAGCCGATTCGGGGCTCGCGAACCTGTCGCGCACCGGCCTCACTGCGGAGCTGACAGACGATCTCGGCGGCTTGCGCCAGACCGGTCGCGCCGATCGGATGACCACGTGCGATGCACCCACCGTCGGTATTGGTAGGCAGCGCACCGTCATTGGCAAGGCCGCCCGACTCTGCCAGCTTCCGCAGTCCGGCCGAATCCGCCAGGCCCATCGCGATCAGCGCGGTGATCTCCTCGCTGGCGCACATGTCGTGCAGCGACACCACATCGATGTGGTGCGGCTCGATACCAGCGGCCGTGTACGCCCGCCGGGCGGTGACGCCCAGCTGCGACGGCGGTCCAACGACAGGGCCGACGAGCGGCCACTCCGGATCGGCGGGCCAACTGGTCTGCTCGATCGAAAGCACCGACACCGACCGGGGCCGCGGTTCGGCGGTGACGACGACGGCGGCACCGCCGTCCACCGACGCGTGACACATCATCTTCGTCAGAGGTTCCGCCACCATGCGGGCGCCGAGGACCTGCTCGACGGTCACCGGGTCGGCACTGCGCCGCGCCGCGAGCGGGTTCAGCCGGGCCTGGTTGTGGGACTTGGCCGCAACGGCGGCAATCACCTCGGGGCCGCAGCCGGAGTCGTGGAGCCACCGCGCCGCTTCGATCGCGTAATGGGTCTGCGGCGGGAAGCGGTCCCAGAATCCGACCGGGGCCGGCACCACGCCGCCCGGCTCCAAAGCGGTGGTCTTCTCGTAACCGATCGCCAACGCGACGTTGCATCGCCGCGATGCCACCGCCCAGACGGCGTGCCGTAGTGCAACGAGCCCGCCGGCCGAGGCGCTTTCGATCGCGGTGACGGGAACACCGGTGCGGCCCAACTCAAGAGCCACCCTCGTTCCGGTCTGCGGTGGCGCCAACGCCGAGGCCGTGAACACCTCGCCGACGTCTTCGTAGCTGAAATCCGCATCTGCCAATGCCTTTCGAGCCGCCGCTACACCGAGTTCGGCCAGCGGCGTGTCGCCGTGCCGTCCGAACTCGGTCACCCCGACGCCGCTGAGGTGGACACCTGTCACGAGGCACTCTTCGAGAACATCTCGACGGGTTCACCATCGAGCGTGCGCGTCACCAAGCGTCCGACGGTGCCCGGCGCGGGGCGGGCACCGTCGACGAGCACCTGGAGCCGCCCGTCGGCGGTGTCGACCCAGGCCACACTGAAGCCCTCCGCCCCGTACTCGGAGAACGGCGACTTTGACGGTATGAAAGTCGAGGACCACACCGTGGCGGCCCGATCAGGTGGCGATGTCGGCATGCTTGATCCTCGAGTGATCGGTGTTGGAACTTCCCAAAGCAGGAGGCGGTGCAAGCGCCACGGGGCCTTCGCCGGTGAAACGCCATGGCAGCCCGACCAGACGTGCGGTGCCGAGATCCGGATCCGGATGGTCGATTTCGGGGAAGAACCCCCGCGCGTTGAGGTGGGCATCGGTGATGAGTTCCTCGGCTCGGCGCACCACAGCCGCCTCGATGCCGGCGGTCCGCAATTTGTGGGTGGCGTCCTCGGCGCGGTTGGTGGCGACCATAGCGGCTACGAAATCAACCGAATCCTGTTCGCATTGCTCGCCGCACAATTCGGCGACAACCCAACGAACGTCCGTGGCGCGGTGTACCACGCGCCGCACCTGCTCGTCGACGGTTGGTCGGCCGGTGGACGCGGCCGCGAGGAATTCCGACACCGTCGAGGCGACGACTTCGGCCATCGACAGATCGACCACCGCGCCGGTCGAACGGCGCGGCCCGAGTGCCCATGCGGCGACGACCACGGCGCCTACTACCGACGACAAGGGGTCGGCGAGGACCGTGCCCAGGCGGGCGGCTGTGCCGTCTGCCGACGTGCAGAGTCCGGCGAGGCCGCCATAGGCCTGAACGTTGTTGGCGTACAAGCGGTATCCCGCGGGCGGGCCGTCGGACCCGAAGCCGGAAACCCTCAGCGCCAGTCGGCCGGAGCCGGCGAGCAGCTCCGGATCGACCGCCAGGCGGTGCAGCCGCGAATTCCCGACATTCTCGATCAGCACATCGGACTCGGCGACGACCGCGGCCACATCTTGGCTCGCGTGGGACGGGTCGAGTAGCACGCTGTGCTTGGAGTGATTCGCGACGGCAAAGTAAGCTCCGCGCTCAAGCCCCGCGACCCCGTCCGCGAAGGGTCCGCTGCGGCGGTAGATATCGAGACGCTGCGGATCCTCGACCCGGGTGACAAGGGCGCCCATCGCCCCGAGCAGCGCGCCGACGATGGGCCCCGCGAGCACATGGGTGAGTTCGGCGATCCGCAGGCCGGCAAGACCCGGTCGCGACGGCGCACCGGACGCACCGGGGCTGACCGACCACGGCGGACCCAGCACCACCGCGTCGTAACCGGCCAGCTGTGTTTTCTGCAGGGAGCCACGATGTGCGAGTTGCGGCGATGTCAACAGTTCAGCGGGGTGGTTCACCGGAGTAGACGGCACGCCGTTGGCCTGCAACACAGACGCGCAGTCCGCCTTCAATCTGCTTGCGGTCCAATCAGTGACGCGAGAATTGATCAGTTCCGCGTGCTCGATGCGGGCGCCACGTTCGTCGAGTCCCGTGGCCCAGTCGGGGTCGCCGAGCGCGGCACGCAGCCCCTTCCACTGATGGTTTTCCACCGCGGTGATTCGTACCAGGCCGTCGCGGCAGGCGAAGGCGCCCGACGGGGCCAGATACCGCCCGCTGCCTGCGCGCCCGGGGCATCGGTACAGCAGATGCGCGCACTCGGGCAGCGCCGCGGTGAAGATCACCGCTTCCTGGGCCGAGACATCGATAGTCACCGCGCCGCCCTCGCGATTGTGTCGATCCAATCCATGCAAAGCTGCGAGTGCTGCCACCGCTCCGACGGCTTTCGAGGCGACGTAACCCGGTGCGGGCACCGGGGTTCCGTGTGCGTCCTCGATGGTGGCCAACAGGCCGCCGCTCGCCTGCGCAGTGATCTCGCCTCCCGGACGATGGTGGTGCGGTCCGTCGGCGCCGAACGGTGAAACAGAGACGAATACGCCGTCTGCCGTCGGGTCGGGAGGTGGGTACGCGCCATCGGCGATGACGATGTCGTAGTCACCGAGGTTCGGATCGGATGCCAGTACGCGCTTCGGCCGGTCGAGGACGAGTTCGACCGCCGCGACCGGTCCGGTGGGCGTATCGACGAGCGGGCCCGCGCGGCGCGGCTGGGTCGACGGGGGCCGGGCCACATCGGCGCCGAGGGTGGCGAGTAGGGTCGCCGCGGCCGAACCTGCGATACCGTCGCCGATGTGCAGGACCCGCAATCCGGACAGGAAGCCCGATGGAAGTGCGGCGTCGGTCACCCTTCGTCAGCTCCTGCGGTCGTGAGGTTGTCAGCGATAGGACAATTGAACAGTAATCGTTACATTGATGTCCATCCCGCATGCCACGGCAAAGGGTTCACAGATTCACACAATCTGTTCTATTGTCTATCCTATGGCGATGACCACAGCGCGGTCTGACGCGCGTTTCGAGGATGCCTCTTTCTACCTCGGCGACCCCAACGCGACGTTCCGGCAGCTGCGCGAGACCGATCCCGTGCACTGGTACGAGCAGGGAAGATTCTGGGTGATCACCAAATACGAGGACATCAAGACGATCTCGGCGCGGCCGGAGAAATTCAGGTCCGAACGCATCGCGATCATGATGGATCTGATCGCCCATCGCGAGGGCCGGGACCCCCAGAATTACGGGGGTAGAGGCATCCTTTTCATGGACCCACCGGAACATCGTGCTCATCGCAAGGTGATTGGCGTGCGGTTCACACCGGCGGCCGTCGCAAAGCTCGAAGCACGGGTACGCGAGGTGATCGCGTCGATCTTCGACGGGCTCCCCGACGGCGAGTTCGACTGGATCGAGCGCGTCGCGGAGCCCTTTCCCGTCTACGTTTTCGCCTACCTGCTCGGTGTTCCGGAGGCGGACTGGCCGAAGGTGGCGGCGTGGGCCACCACGATCGCCAAGGTGGGTAGCGGCGTCGCCGACGACGGTGACATGGAGACCATCTTTGGTGAGGTGGCACCCTATCTGATGGCGCTGGTTGCCGAGCGCTCCAAGGACCCCACCGACGATCTGCTGTCGATGCTGTCGCAGGTGCGCATCGATGGCGAGCCGTTCAACGAGATTCAGGTGATGACGTATGCGCTGACACTGCTGGCCGCGGGCAGCGAGACGACGCAGAGCGTGATCGCCGGCATCGCCGCGTGTTTCGCTATGCACCCGGACCAGGCCGCGCAGGCCTTCGCCGAACCGAAAGTGGGCGACAACGCCGTCGAGGAAGTCCTGCGGTGGTGGACGCCGGTGATGAGTATGGCGCGCCAGGCGGCTCACGACGTCGAGGTCCGAGGCGTCACCATCCGCGAAGGCGACGGTCTGCTGCTGGCCTACGCGTCGGCCAATCGGGACGCCGACCACTGGGGTTCGACCGCTGAATCCTTCGATGTGCACCGGGCCGATGCAGCCAGTCATCTCGGTTTCGGTGTGGGAGAGCATTTCTGCATGGGAGCCGCCCTTGCCCGGCGCGAAGCACGCTTCGTCCTCGACGAGATGATCAAGCGTGCCAAAGGTTTACGCGTCACCGGCGAGGGTGTGCTTCGGCCGTCGGCGCTGGTGCACACCTACGACCGTCTTCCGGTCGTACTCGACTACCGCTGAGACTCAGCGGGTCCGGAGCCACGCCGCGACGACGGCACGATGCCGGTCGCGGGGACCCAGCAACGCCACCCGGGTCGCCGCCTGGCGCAGGTGCACGTGGGCGTCGTGCTCCCAGGTGTACGCGATTCCGCCGAACACTTGAATGGCTCCTTCCGGTACTCGTCGCAACGAGTCGACCGCCCAGAAGACCGCCAACGACAGCAGCGGGTCGGCGTCGGGGTGTTGCAGTTCGCAGGCGTCGGCGGCGCGATTCACCAGAGCTCGGGCAATCTCGATCACCGTACGTTGGTCCACCAGGCGGTGTTTGATCGCTTGTCGCGTCCCAATCGGGCGCCCGAACGTGACCCGCATCTTCGCATACTCGACCGCGGCGTCATTGGCCGCCGAGGCGATCCCGACCAACTCCGCCACCGTGGCGAGCCGCATCCTGTTGACCGCGTCGTGATACCGGCGGATAGCGGTTGCGCCCGTGGCGACCGCACGGAGTGGAGCGTCAACGAGGGCGATGCTCGCCGCAGGATTGTGATCCAAAGGTCGCTCGGATTCCCGCTGCACGCCCGGTCCGTTGGCGTCCACCACGCCCAGGATGGAGTCTCCGTCTTGTCTCCCCAGGACGAGCAGCCTGTCGGCGGCACCGCCGAACGGCACCGCCGGCCAACCTCCGCTGACGCTGTCGGCGTTCACCTTCGCGTCGGTGTCGTCGAGGGCCAGAGTGACACCGTCGGAGCAACGCTGCTCGCACCACTTCGCGGCCGCCACCGCGGCAAGCGGCACGGGCAGTGCCGCGGCACCGGCGGCCTCGACGAGCACACACAGCTCGCGCAGGCCGCCACCTCCGCCGCCCTGCGATTCGGCGACCAGAACATCCGGCCACCCCATTTCGGCGACGACCTTCCAGAGGTCTTCGTCGAAGGACGGCCCCGGCCCGTCGAGCAGTCCGCGGGTGCGCTCGACGCTCCAGATCCGGCCCAGCAGTTCGTCAGCGGTTGTTCGCAGTTGCGCGAGCTGGGCTGCGGTGTCGGCAATGTCGTGCAGCGATGGCTCGGGATCACGGGTCACGGGGAAGCCCCAGCAGTCTCTCGGCGATGACGTTTCGCTGGATTTCCGAGGTGCCCGCCCCGAACGTCGCGGCCCGCATCAGCAGGTAGCTCTTGGCGACATTGCCGTGCTTGGCGGCGGACGGTGAACCAGGCTCCAGGATCCCCGCGGGGCCGGCCAGGTCGAGGCCGAAGTTCGCCATCGCCTGATCGACCTCGGAAGTCAGCAATTTGGCAACCGATGCTTCCGGTCCCGGGCTGACCCCGCGAATGCCGGCGGCGGTCGCCTGGGACGAGATCTGGCGCAACGCCTCCACCTGGGCCGCGAAACGCACCAGGTGGTCGGTGATGTAGTCGTCGGCTCGACCACTGTCGTTCAGCGCACCACTGTCTTTTGCCATCTCGATCAGGATGTCGAGCCGACGCTCGATGCGATGGGTGCGGCTCTGACCGACCCGCTCGTAGCCCAATGTCGACTTCGCCACCCGCCAGCCGTCGTGCAGTGGACCCAGCACGTTGCTCAGGGGCACGCGGACATCGTCGAAGAAGACCTCGCTGAACTCGGAGTCTCCGGAGATTTGGCGGATGGGCCTGACGTCGATGCCCGCCGAGGCGAGGTCGGCAAGGATGTAACTGATTCCCTTGCGGGGATCGGCATTCGGATCGGTTCGAGCGAGCAGGTAGATGCGGTTCGCGTAATGCGCTTTGGACGTCCATACCTTCTGACCGCTGACGACCAGCTCGTCACCCTCG